>NZ_JBWKZA010000047.1:0-29046 GCF_059424045.1 Pseudomonas sp. GW456-L12 | reverse complement strand
GCCTCGGGGCGGGTTGGGCCAGCGCGCCGCTGCCCCCCACCCAGAGCAGGCTGGCGGCGGCCCCGGCTTGCAGCAGCGCGCGGCGCGACGGACGCGGTGAGTCCAGGTCTTGCATGGTGCTCTCCTGAAATGAACGGCTGGACGCGAGTATCGCCAAGGGCGCGGCGCCGTTCTTTCAGGTATCAGGACGAGCTTGTCAGGATTCTGGACGCCTGCTGGCGGTAGCTGTTCGGAGTGGTCCCGGTGATCCGCCGGAAGGTCGAGGTGAAGTGGCTCTGGCTGGAGAACCCCAGCTCCAGCGCCATGGCGCTGATCGGCATGCTGCCGGCCCGCAGCAGGCTTTCGGCGCGGCGCACCCGGCGCTCGATCACATAGGCATAGGGCGCCATGCCGGTTTCGGCCTTGAAATGCCGGGCGAAGGTGTCCACGGGCATGCCGGCGATCCGCGCCAGTTCGGTCAGCGAGAGGCTGCCTTCGATTCGTGCATCGACGTAGTCGCTCAAGCGCTTGAGCAGTTGCGGCCCCAGGCGTCCGCTGCCAGCGCTACCGGTATCGACCCGGCCCAGGCGCAGCCCCACCAGCGCCACCAGATGCTCTATGTAGCTGGCTTCCGGGACATGCCCGCCGGCCATCTCGGCGCTGAGGGCGGCGAGCAGCGAATGGATCACCCCATCGCCGCTGTTGATGCGCATGGGCAATTCGGCCAGCCGCGGGCAGCCAGGAAAATCCAGGGCCGTGTCGATCCACAGGGCGGTATAGATCAGGTCGGCATCGCGAAAATAACCCTGGCGCTCGACGCCGGCCGGCACGAAGCTGATCGACCCGGGGCGGTCGCAACCCTCGTAGGTGAGCGTTGAACTGCTGCGGATATGAGTCTTTGCCGTTGCCCCGCGCTCCGTGAGAATCACCACGTGCTGCGGCGCCGTCCAGCTGAGCTCGGCCTCGCGGCAGGCCCAGCGACGATGATCGATGGTCACCAGGCCGTCGAACAGCGACGCCGACTGCAGGACCGCGCCCTCGGCACCGCGCGCGCGGATGCAGCCCGCGCCCACCCGAGGTTGCAGCAACAGGTTTGCGGATTCCCGTAACAGGGTCATGAGCCAGGCACCTCCGGAATACAGCGAACGGCCAGCGTACTCCAACAGTCGCGGCCAGTTCCAGGCGGATGGCGCGCGGGGCACCTTGCCTGCTTGTCGCGCCACCCTGCCCGGCCAAACCGAACTGATTTACAATGCCATTCTTTTTTCTGGCTCAGAGGCTGGCGATTCGTGGATGCCCTGTCGCTTGTCTACAAGCACCTGACCGAGTGGGTAATCGCCCCTGTCACCGCGCAGTTTCTCGGCATTTTCAATCTGAACGGCCGGCTCGGGGTCTTGTTCCTGTGCGTGTCCTACGGCGTCGCCTATGGCCTGTTCCGTTTCCGAAAGCGCCGCGGCCTGAGCCACGCCCGGTCGTTCTGGCAATTCCTCGGCGGCGGCCGGGTGCACCTGCATCCCTCGGCGCTGCTGGATTACCGCTACTACTTCGTGCGCGCCATCCTCAAGGTTGCGCTGGTGTTGCCCATCGTCCATCTGGTCGACCCTTACATCTTGCGCTCCGGGGACTACCTGGCCTTTTTCAGCAACCTCTGGGGCGAGCGCCCGCGCCTGGGCCAGAACCTGGGGCTGGCGCTGCTCTACGGGCTGGGGGTGTTCCTGCTCAAGGACTTCCTCCATTACTGGGCGCACCGGGCGTTTCACTCGCGCTGGCTGTGGGCCTTCCACAAGGTCCATCACTCGGCGCCGGTGCTGGTGCCGGCAACGGCGAGCCGGGTGCACTTCGTGGAAAAGATCGTCGAGAAGCTGAGCATCAGCCTCGGCCTGGGCCTCTACGCCGGCTGCTTCTGGTATGCCTGCGGCGGCGAGATCGGCCGCTACACCCTGTTCGGCGTGACCTACCTGATATTCATCTTCAACAGCCTGGCGGCCAACCTGCGGCACAGCCATGTCTGGCTGTCGTTCGGCCCGCGGCTGGAGCATGTGTTGAACAGCCCAGCCCAGCACCAGATCCATCACAGCGACGCGCCCCGCCACTTCAACCGCAACTTCGGCACCAACCTGTCCCTCTGGGACTGGATGTTCGGCACGCTCTACGTCACCTCCTCGACACCCGAGCCGCTGCGCTTCGGCACCGGCGAGCAGGACCAGCGGCGTTACCTGACGGTCTACAGCCTGATCGTCACGCCCTTCGTCGACACCGCCCGCAAGCTCCTGGCGAAACGCCCGCGCGGGGTGGCGCCCGAGACGCCCTGGTCATAGCCGGGGCGACAGCTATTGCTCGAAGCGACTGCTGGCATCGCGGTCGCGCTCGTAGCGCCTGGCGAGTGGAAACGCCGGCAGCCAGGACTCGCGACGAATAGTCCAGCTTTCATAGGTGGGCTTGAGTTGGTCGGGGGTGTCCAGGGCACCCAGGTTCACTTCGATTTCGTCGGCGCTGCGGGCGAACACCGACGAGCCGCAGTGCGGGCAGAAATACCGCCCGGCGTAGTCGCGGGTTTCGCCCTCGACGGTCACCGCGTCCTCGGGGAAGATCGCCGAGGCATGAAACAGCGCGCCATGGTGCTTGCGGCAGTCGAGGCAGTGGCACAAACCGACCCGGTATGGCGGCCCCGACGCCACGAGCCGCACCTTGCCGCACAGGCAACCACCGGTGAATCGTTGCATGCCGTACCTCCTCTTGGGTCAAGCGTTGGTGGTGACCGGCCAGGGCCGCGTCCAGTCATGGCGTCGGCTTGGCGGGCGCTGGCAGGGTGCCGGCCCGAGGCTCCTCTTTCTGCGCCTTGCGCTGCAACTGATTGCGCCAGATCCGATAAGCGCGGATGCCGGCGCGTACCGAGGGGAACAACAATTGCTGCTCCAGCTCGCGCGCCAGGCCTGAACGCACCAGCATCCGCAGGAATGCCCCGTGCGGCCGGGCAATGCCCAGGATGATGCCGCGGGCCAGCAGGGTGTCGCGCAGCTCCCTGAGGGCCACGATGCCGCTGACGTCGATCGAGGTCACCGCCTCGGCGACCAGCAGCACGGCGCGGGGCTCGGGCTCACGTTCGACCGCCTCGAGCAGGCGCGCCTTGAAGTAGTCGGCGTTGAAAAACAGGATCGCGTCATCGAAGCGATACACCACCAGCCCAGCCAGCGTGCGCGCCTGTGGGTATTGGCTGATATCGACCTGGCCTTCGATCCCGCGCACCCAGCCCAGCACCGCGTCGGTGGGCTGATAGATGCTTTTGAGCAACCGCAGGATCGCCAGCAGCACCGCGACGATAATGCCCGGCAGCACCCCCACGCCAATCACCCCCAGGGTGGTCAGCACACACAGCCAGAACTCGAAACGGCTGAGCTTGCGGATGACCCGCATCGCCTGGATATCGATCAGCCCCCAGCCGGCCATCAACAGCACCGCCCCCAGTGCCGCCTGGGGGATCCAGGCCATGGGCGCGGTGAAGAACAGCAGGATCAGAGCAATCACCAGGGCGGCGATGATCCCCACCAACTGGCTCTTGCCGCCCACCATGCTGTTGACCGCCGTGCGCGAATCGGCGCCGCTGATGGCGAAACCGCTGGAGACCCCGGCGGCGATATTGGACACCCCCAGCGCCAGGAACTCATGGTTGGCGTTGACCGTATAACCATTCCTCGCGGCGAAGCTGCGGGCCGTCAGCATCGCACTGCAAAAACTCACCGTGGCGATCGCCAGCGCATCGCGCAGCAGCCGTTTCAGTTCGCTCAGGTTGGTCTCGGGCCAGCTCAACTGCGGCATGCCCGAAGGGATCGGCCCCAGTACCGAGACCCCGTAACGGTCCAGGCGCAGCACCCCGACGCACAGGGTGGCGATAGCCACCGTCACCAGCGCCGCCGGCAACCTGGCAAAACGCCGCGGCAGCCAGATCAGCAGCGCCAGGGCGCCCGCCCCGATGGCCAGGGTCGGTAGATGGGTTTCGCCAAGCCGCTGCAGCATGTTCAGCAGGCTGAGAATGAAACCGTCGCCTTCGATCTTGTAGCCCAACACCTTGCCCAGTTGCCCGGCCAGCAGGCTCAGGCCGATGCCGTTCAGATAGCCGATCAGGATCGGCCGCGAGAAAAAGCTGGCAATGAACCCCGCCCGGGCAATGCCGGCGCCGATCAGCATCAGGCCGACCAGCACCGTGACAATCACCGCCAACTGCGCCAGGCGCTCGGGATCTCCCAGCGCCAGGGGGGCGATCGCGCCGGCGACCATGGCGCAGGTGGCCGCATCCGGCCCGACCATCAACTGCCGCGAACTGCCCACCAGGGCATAGACCATCATCGGCAAGACGCAGGCGTACAAGCCGTACTGGGGCGGCAGCCCGACGATCTGGGCGTAGGCGATGGCAATCGGGATCTGTACGGCGGCCACCGACAAACCGGCCTGCAGGTCGTACCTGAACCATTCGCGGCGGTATTGCAGGAGATTGGCCAAGCCTGGCAGCCAGCGGGCAAGCAGCATGGAGGCACCTTTGATCGAGGGCTTTGACGAAGGGTGATGGCGGGCGCGAAACGTCGGGCCCTGGATGAGAGGTAAGCAGAGTCGGTTTTCTTTGCGTGTTTTTCAACCACATATCGGCAGATCGATCGTCCCCTGATCTGGCAGACGCCGTGACAGACCGCAGCAAGCCCTCCGCCGCCAGCCCTCCCCCAAACGACAGAGCATGGCAGCCAATGCCCGCCTGCGGCATTAGCTGAGTATTCGCCAGCCGATTTGCCCATGCTCAGCCTGATCGAGTGAATCCCCGGTTGCCCTTTCCAGGTGACAACAGGGCTGGCGAGGTCGGGCACGACGGATTCACTGCCAGGCTCTGCTCGCTATTTTTTGCTGTTCCTGGGGTCGTCCGCCGGGTTGAGGTAGGTGATGCCCCAGGGGCCCGTGCCGTGGAGCTGGAGCACGGTTTCCTGTTTTTGCGTGGCGGCGTACATCGGCATGCCGACGGGAATGATCAGGGTGTCGCCCGGGTGATAGGCCTTGGCCTTGGCCGCGTCGAAGCTGTCGCCGGTGGCGAAGTAGAAGGTGCCCGAGATCACGGTGACACGTTCGGTCACGGGGTGGGTATGCACGCCGATTTTCGTGTTGGCCGGCAGCATCAGGCGCATCGTGAAAGGCTCTGGTTTTTTCAGGTCGCCTTCGATCACCGAAATCATCACCCCGGGCCCTACCGAGGGCGCGGGTGTCCATTTCAGTTCGGCGGGGGTGGCGGCAATCAACCCTGTGCCCTCGGCCAGAGCGGCCGATGCCAGGAAGGTTGCGCCGAGCAGGGCCAGCGAAACAGCAACAGCTTTGTGGACGCCCATCGTGATGTCCTCGCGTTTGAGAGCTCTGTGTGAATCGCAGCAGCGGCCAACCCAACATAGCGTCAACGCAAAAGCACAGCGGCTGCGCGATCGAGTCATATAGGGTGACGATAGCCGAACGCCGATGCGCGGATATATCCATTGCGAACAGCCTTGATAGCGCACGGGCATGGACGCTGGACTCCCGCCGATCTGCGCTTGCCTGGCAAAAGACAAAATTGCCATGTGTTTCCCTCGTTCTTTCTTACGTCGCAGTTCTCTCTGCCCGTTGCCCATGCCTGGAGTTCCCCCCGATGCCCTCGTCCCATCCCCTGCCCTCTGCCTTGCTGGGCCTGGCCCTTGTCTATCCGGCCCTGGCCGAAGCCCAGGGCCTGGAGCTGGGGCAGGTGCTGATCGGCGCCGAGGACCGCAGTGGCGAAGACGCATCGACCGAGGAGGCCAAGGCGCGGCTGGCCCAGGTGCCCGGCGGCAGCAATGTGGTGGACCTGCGCCGCCCGCTGCAGGGCCGCGTAGCCAGCAATCAGGATGTGCTGGCGTATCAGCCGGGGGTCTATGCCCAGTCCGCGGGCAACGAAGGGGTGAAGATCTCGATCCGTGGTTCGGGGATCAACCGCGCGCCGGGCGCCCATGCCTCGGGGCTGTACACGATGCTCGACGGCCTGCCGTTGAGCGGCCCGGGCGGCACACCCTATGAGTTGCTCGAGCCGCTGTGGCTCGAGCGTGTGGAAGTGCTGCGCGGCGCCAACGGTTTCGACCGCGGCGCCCTGGCCCTGGGCGGCGCCATCGACTACATCAGCCACACCGGCTACGACGCGCCGAAGTTGCAGGTGCGCTACGCCACCGGCAGCCACGGTTATCAGCAGCGCCAGGTCAGCTCCGGGCAGGTGCTGGGTGACTTCGACTACTACCTGTCCCTGACCGACGCCCGCTCCGATGGCTACCAGGACCACAGCGCCAGCAAGAGCCAGGGGGTGATCGCCAACTTCGGCTATCGCTTCAACCCGAACCTGGAAACCCGCTTCTACATCCGCCATCGCCAGACCGACAACGACCTCGCCGGGCGGGTCACCAAAGGCTCCATCGAGCACGACCCACGGGCGGCCAACCCGGCCTACGTAACGCGGGGCGACAGCCGCGACCAGCCGGGCAGCACCTTTATCGGCAACAAGACCACCTGGTACATCGACGACGATTCAAGTATCCAGACCGGCCTGGTCTACCACGACTACCCCATGGACCTGCGCGAAGGCCCCAACCGCCTGAAGGTGGCCTACACCGATGTCAGCGGCACCTTCGACTACAAGCGCCGCGACACCCTCTGGGGCCTGGAAAGCCACAGCACCCTGGGCCTGCGCGTGACCAAGCACCTGCCCAACTCAGGGGCCAGCGAATTGGTGCGTATCCCCAGCGGCAACACCGCCGGCTACGCGCCGGGCACCCACATGCGCAACTTCACCTACCAGGGTTCGGACAGCGTCCTGCATCTGGGCAATGACCTGGAAATCGCCGACGACCTGTGGCTGACCACCGGCCTGGCCGCCATCTACACCCGCCGCGAAAGCGCCGTGACCTACCCCGACGGCGGTGGCAAGACCAGCCTCGGCGACTGGGACTACGCGCCGCGCGTGGGCCTGCGCTACCAGCTGACCCCCAACCTGCAACTGTTCGGCAACCTCAGCCGCTCGGTGGAGGCGCCCCACCCCTGGTCGCTGATCTACAGCTCCAACATTCGCTTCCCGGCCGGCAGCGGCGCCGCCACCGGCACCCAGCGCGACCCGATCAAACTGCAAAACCAGACCGCCACTACCCTTGAACTCGGCGGCCGTGGCGACAGCGCCATCGGCCAATGGAGCCTGGCCTGGTACTACGCCCAGGTGCGCCACGAACTGCTCTCGGTCTTGCCGGACGCCAACGCCACCACCCCCTACGAGCTCAACGCCAGCCCCACCGTGCACCAGGGCGTGGAAGCCAGCCTGCAGAGCAAGCTGTGGTCAGGGAAAGACGGCGGCCAGCTGAGCCTGCGCCAGAGCTACACCTTCAGCGACTTCCACTACCGCGACGATGAACGTTTCGGCGACAACCGCCTGCCGGGCCTACCGATGCACTACTACCAGGGCGAACTGCGCTACGACTGGCCCCAGGGCTTCTTCGCCGCGCTCAACACGCAACTGGTGTCCAAGGTGGCGGTGGACTACGCCAACAGCTATTACGCCGATCCCTACGCGCTGTTCGGCGCCACCCTGGGCTACAACGCGCCCAAGGGCGACTGGCAGACCTGGCTCGACCTGCGCAACCTGACCGACCAGCACTACGCCGCCGCCGTCACCCCGGGCTACGACGACAAAGGCCTGGATGCCGCGCGATCGACGCCGGGGGAAGGCATGGCGATGTATGTCGGGGTGTCGTGGAGTTTGCGCTGAGGGGGTCGAATCAGGGCGGTTTCCGCCCTATGCCCAGGCGCGTTCAGGACGTCGTGCCCCTCCATCTTGCCGGATCAATGTGACAGGGATGACCGTTACCGAATGGGTCGCGGCCGACCAACAGCCGGTACTCGCCCAGCGTTTAATCGATGGCATTGATGATTATTATCGAGAGGCTCGCCTCTCGGCGTGCCAAAACCGACTCCTATAATCGCCTCGAATTTTCCCCCGCGCCCCTGTCCGCCTCAGGCGACATCCCCCTTGGAACCCAGCACCATGTCAAGCGCAAGCCAGGCCCCTCACGGCCTCCTCGAACATAGTCAACAGAGCGTCAAACAACAGTGGCTGGCGATTCTCTCGGTCGCCGTGGGTGCCTTCGCCCTGGTGACCAGCGAGTTTCTCCCGGTGGGCGTGCTCAACGATGTCGCCAGCGACCTGGGCATCACTGCTGGCCACGCCGGTCTGATGGTTACCCTGCCCGGCATCATGGCCGCCCTCGCCGCCCCCTTGCTGTCTGTGGGCATTGGTGTCCTGGACCGTCGCAATCTGCTTATCGGCCTGACGCTGATCATGATCATCGCCAACTCGGTCGTGGCCTACGCCAGCGACTTCAACCTGCTGCTGTTCGGCCGTGTGCTGCTGGGCATCAGCATCGGCGGTTTCTGGGCTACCGCCATTGCCCTTAGCGGCCGCCTGGCCCCCAAAGGAGTGGGCGTAGCCCAGGCCACCTCGATCATCATGGTCGGTGTGACCCTGGCCACCGTACTGGGCGTGCCCGTAGGCACCTGGCTGAGTGGCCTGATGGGGTGGCGCATGACCTTCCTGGTCACCGCGCTGTTGGGTATACCGGTGCTGCTGGCGCAGGTCTTCCTGCTTCCGCGGCTCACCCCGGACAAGGCCATTCGCATCAGTGACCTGCCGGCCTTGTTCATCAACCCACAAGCTCGGGTCGGACTGATCGCAGTCTTGCTGATCGGCCTGGCGCACTTTGCCGCGTACACCTATGTCGCCCCCTTCTTCAAACAGAGTGCCGGCTTCGATGGGCCGACTATTGGTTCATTTCTGCTGCTGTATGGCGTGGCCGGGGTCGTGGGGAATATTTTCGCCGGTTTCGCCGCCAACCGGAGCGTGCGTCATACCCTGTTGCTGGTCGCACTGATGATCGGCACCAGCACTGCCCTGTTCCCCTACTTCGCCACCGGCATGACTGGCGCTGCGATGTTGATCGCGCTCTGGGGCTTCGCCTTCGGCGCCTTCCCGGCCTGCGCCAGTATCTGGATGTTTGTCGTAGCGCCCAAGGATGTCGAACGCGGCATGCCACTCTTCGTCGCCTTGTTCCAGGTGATTATTGCGTTGGGCTCGTTCTTCGGCGGGAGGATCGTCGACCAGCTGGGCAGCTCGATGCTGTTGAGCCTGGCCACGGTCCTGGTGGGCTGCGGTTTTGTCACGGTACTTGTGCTGGGACGCAAGGTCAGTAATAGCCTGGCGGCCCAACCCGGCTAACAGGTTGATGTAAATAGCCGGGCCTTGTAGCAGCAATGGCCGCTCAAGCGCCATGGATCAGCTCTCGGAGGACACCACGGACTCCGGACTGGACTCGGCAGCCAGCTTCAATCGGTCGGCCTTGCTGATGTATTTGGGCTTTCGCGGTGCCAGCTTGGCACTGGCCTTTTTCGCGTTAGCCTTTAATAGCTGATTGATTTTCTTGCGACGATTCATGTTTTTTCTGCTCGGCATTGTGAATGCTTGAATGATAGGGGATTTAAAGCGCCCCTTCCTGTACAACCCCTGGACCGCGCTCAGGCCAGCAGCTCGCTGATCCACCGAGCCTGCCGGGCGATGTCCTGGACCTTCTCCTCGGGCACGGTCTGCCGGGCCCGGGCGAAGTGGGCCAGGGTCTTGTGTTTCAGGCGCAGCATGCGCTGCCACTTGGCCAGGAAGGCCGGGCTGCGGGCCTGCAGTTGCAATGGGCCGAAGTACAGTTCCTCGGCGGTGTAGCTCACCGGCCCGGTGCGCTCGGCGACGATGATTTCGTAGTAAAAGCGGTTTTCCCGCAGCACTTCCTCGCCGAGGATGCGGTAGCCATGCTCCATCAGCCATTGGCGCAGGGGCTGCTCGCCGCCGTTGGGCTGCAGGATCAGGCGTTCCTGGCCACTCAGGCGCGCCTTGCCGCTGTCGAGGATGTCGCGGATGGTCTCGCCGCCCATGCCGCAAATGCTGATCGCCGTGATCCCGTCTTCCGGCTCGATCGCCGCCAGGCCGTTGGCCAGGCGCACGCTGATGCCCGACTCCAGCGCGTTTTCGCGCACGCTGCGCTGGGCCGCGTGGAACGGCGTCAACGCCACCTCGCCAGCCACCGCCGCGGCGATAAGGCCCCGGCGCAGCAATGCCACCGGCAGGTAGCCGTGGTCCGAGCCGATATCGGCCAGGCGCGCACCCGCTGGCACATGCGCCGCCACGCGCTCCAGGCGCATGGACAATGTCTGTTGGTTCAACTGCCGCCCCTTTTCACCACGAACGTCCGGCGCCTTTGGCCGGATCGGGGCGCGATTCTGTCGGGCAATGGCGTGCATTTCAAATTTATGCGACCGGGGCCAGGGTTCGCGCCGTCCTGCCAGGCACAGCCCGCTAGCCGCCTCAGTCGTCGAAACCGTAAAGGACCGCCGGGTTATCCGCCAGGATGCGCCGGCGCCAGGCGCCGTCCGTGGCCCAGTGGGACAGCAGGTCGAGCATGGCGCTGTCGCTCGGCCTCGGGTCGCGCCCCGGATGCGGCCAGTTGCTTGCCCACAGGCAACGTTCCGGGTGGCTATTGATCAGCGTCTTGGCCAGTACGCCGACATCCTCGTACAGCGGCGCGCCGACCCGGGAGGTTTCGTAAGGAGCGGAAAGCTTGACCCAGGTATTGCCGCCGTCCAGCAAGCGCAACAGGGTCTGGAAGGCAGCATGGCCAACGGGGACCGGCTCGAGGAACTTGCCCACATGGTCGATGCTCAGCCTGCTCGGCAACGCCAGCAGACGCTCCTGATAACAAGGCAGGTCGCGGCCGTCGAGTTGCAGATTGATCACCCAGCCGAGTTCGGCAATACGCCAGGAAATCCTTTCCAGCGCGTCCCAGGGCAGTACCCCGCCCGCCCCCGGCACCATCATGAAACGTACGCCGCGCACACCTTGCTGATGCAGGCGGGACAGTTCGCTCCAGCGAGTTTCGGCCTTGATCACGGCGATGCCCCGCGCTGCCTGGCCGGCCTGGACCAGCGCATCCAGCAGGCAGGCATTGTCAAAGCCGTACCCCACTGGCTGGACCAGCACCGCGCGCTGCAGGCCCAGTTGCTGTTGCATCCGCGCGTAGTCGCTCCAGGTCGCGGTCGGGACCGGCGATGGCGCCGCAAAGCGCACGGGGTCGTACACGTGCACGTGGCAGTCGGTGGCGTGGCTGGGCAAGGTCATAGTCGCGGGTACTCCTGGTTAGTGGGATTGCAGCCGGAATACATCCCGGGCGCGGTCCGCGCGCGCCAGGTTCACCGCCCCCTGCGGAACTCGTCCTGCGAGCAAGGCCTGGACCTGGCGCACGGTGTCCATGGCCTGATGCTCGCTGGCTTCGGGTGTCAGCCCACCGATGTGCGGGCTGGCAATGACCTTGGGATGGGCGGCCAGCAGCGGCCCGGGCATCTGGTCTGGCGCGCGGCCGACATCCAGCGCACAGCCACCAATCAGCCCCTGCTCCAGCGCCTCGAGCAGGGCAGCGTCGTCCACCAGTTCCCCGCGCGAGGCGTTGATGAAGAACGCGCCGGGGCGCATCGCGCGAAAGGCCTCGCGCCCGAACAGGTTGTAGGTCCGCTCGACCGCCGGCGCGAGGCAGACCACGTAATCGGCGGCGCCGACGGCCTGCTCGAACGACACCTGTTCGATGCCGGGCTCATCGATCCGGGCATTCGGGTCATTGACCCACACGCGCATCTGCAGCAGCCGAGCAATGTCGGCCAGGCGCTTGCCAATGAAGCCGTAACCAATGATCCCCAGCGTCGCACCGCGCAACTCCCGCCCCATGAGCACCTGCGGCGCCCTGCCCTGCCAGTAATCGGCGGCCGCGCGGCTGATGCCCCGCGCCAGGTCGATCATCACGCCGATCACCCATTCGCTCACCGAGCGGTCGAACCCCGGCGTCGCATGGGTGACCAGCACGCCGTGACGGCTGGCGGCTTCAACATCGATGTTGCGGATGTCCACCGCCACCCGGCAGATCGCCGCAAGCTGTGGCAGGCGTTCGAACAATTCGGCGGGCGCGGCCGCCTCGCGGCTGGCGACAATGATCGAGCAGCCCTGTGCCCGATCGACCAGTTGCTCCAGCGACAGCGGATCGGGCGAGTCGTTGAGCCGGACATTGCCCAGGGCCTGAAGCTGCCTGAGCGGTTGCTCGGCGTAGTAATTGACGCGCACGCCAGGGGCATGGGTCAGGAAGATCTCAGTCATGGTCACGCTCGCTTGTCGGCGCCGGGCCGGGCCACCGAATGTCGGGAAATCAGCATTGGCTGGAACACCAGATTGACGGCGGGCAGCTGTGGGTCGCGGGAACGCTCGACCGCGCGCTGGACCATGATGTCGGCCATCTCGGTCAGCGGCATGGCCACCGATGTCAGGCTGGGGTTGCTGAACGCGGCAATGGACAGGCCGTCCATGCCGACCACCGAGATGTCCTCGGGCACCCGCAGCCCCGCCTGGATGAGCCCGGACATCAGGCCCATGGCGAGCATGTCGTTGACGGTGACGACACCGGTCGGCCTGGGCGTCATTGCCGCCAGATCGGCCGCCATGGCGAATCCCAGGTCGGCAAGCTCCGAATCGCCGAACGTCTCGAGCACCGGGCCTTCGATGACCGTGGCGCTGACCTGCGCGCCCTCCTGCGCGGCACGCTCGCGAAAGCCCTCGATCTTCGCCGTGCGGCTGATGGTCTTGCCGCTGGGCACCAGAAACGCCAGGCGCCGATGACCGTGTTCGATCAAGTGCGCGGCGGCGATATAGCCCGCCTGGAAGTTATCCGGCGACACATGGTCCACCCGCGAGTCGCCGTCCTCGGTGGTTTGCCGGTCGTAACTGACGACCGTCAGCCCACGCTGTACCGCGGCCTCCAGGTGACGCTCGTCGTCCTGGGACGAGACCACGATCACC
This sequence comes from Pseudomonas sp. GW456-L12, assembly GCF_059424045.1. Lineage (NCBI taxonomy): Bacteria > Pseudomonadati > Pseudomonadota > Gammaproteobacteria > Pseudomonadales > Pseudomonadaceae > Pseudomonas > Pseudomonas sp. GW456-L12. The sequence continues at coordinate 16,118 of NZ_JBWKZA010000047.1, read as the reverse complement.
GAACGCACGCCGAACGACAGCAGGTCATCGAACATCCCGGCCTCCTGCTGCTTGTCGCGGTGAGTGTTGCCCAGCAGCAGCCGGTAGGAAAACTGCGCCCGGGCGGCGGCCTCGATCTTCAGGGCGATCTGCCCGTACATCGGGTTGGCGGTGGACGGAACCAGCAGGCCGAGCATCGGCGTATGGCCAGTCTTGAGCTGCCGCGCCACCCGATTGGGCTGGTAGCCGAGCTTGAGAATCGCCGCTTCGACGCGAGCGAAGGTGTCGGCGCTGAGCTTGTCGGTGCGCTGGTTGAGCACATTGGACACAGAGCTGACCGAAACCCCCGCCAGAGCGGCCACATCGTGAATCGTTGTCATGTTTTGCATTAACCCATATTGAAAGTGCGCGGCAGCCACAGGGAAATCGATGGCACAAGGACAATCAGAATCAGCATGGCCGCCAGCAGGCAGAGGTATTTGACCATCCGCCGGGAAACCTCCTCGACCCGCGTGCCGGTCATCGCGCAGGTGGCGAACAGCCCCAGGCCGAACGGCGGCGAGAACAACCCCAGGCCCATGGCGATCACCGCGACGGTGCCGAAGTGAAAAGGACTGACGCCCACCTGCACAGCGATCGGCACCAGCAGCGGGCCGAAGATGATCAGCGCCGGCGCGCCCTCGAGCACCGCGCCGAACACCACCATGATGATCACCGAGGTGATCATAAACGCCACGGGGCCATAGTCATGCGCCAAGGCCAGCATGAAGTCGGAAATGATCGCCGGAATCTGCAGGATCGTCAGGGCGAACGCCAGGCTGGAGGCGGCGGCGATGATGAACAGGATACCCGCGGCCATCGAGGCCGAGCGCACGAACAGCCTGGCGATGCCTTTGAACGTCAGCTCGCGGAAGGTCAGCCCGCCCACCAGTAGCGCGTAGACCACCGCGAACGCCGACACCTCGGTGGAGGTGGCCACGCCGGAGGTCACGCCCTTGCCGATCATCGTCACCATGATCAGCGCCACCAGCGCGCCCCCCAGCAGACGCACGACCGGCCGGCGCGAGGGGAAGGCCAGGTCGGGGTCGACCTTGCGTCCGAAGATCACCGCCAGGGTCGCCAGGCCCAGGGCGAGCATCACCGCCGGCACGATGCCGGCGAGGAACAGGCCGCCGATCGAAATGTTCGCGACAAAGCCCATGATGATCATGTTGATGCACGGCGGGATGGTTTCCGCCATCACCCCGGAGGCCGCCAGGACCGCCGCGGTCTCCGCCGGGTCCTGTCGGGTGCGGCGCACGGCGGGCACGACGATCCCGCCGACCGCGGCGATATCCGCCAGCTTCGAACCCGACACGCCGGAGAAAAATGCCGTGGCCAGGATGGCGATCAGGTTCATCGAGCCCCGTACCCGGCCGAAGAGCCGCACCAGCAGTTCGATCAGGCGCGAGGACATGCCGTTGGCTTCCATCAGCAGCCCCGCCAGCACGAAAAACGGAATCGCCAGCAACACGAAGTGATCCATCCCGGCCATGACCTGTTGCGAGTAGATCACCATCGGCAGCGACGGATCGCCGATGAAGTACAGCAAGGCGCACAGGGCCAGGACGAAGGCAATCGGTACGCCCGCCAGCAGGCCGCCGAAGAAGCCGCCGACCAGCAGGCCCCAGGGTTGCAGGGCGTAAGCCTCGACCTGGGTGTTCCAGGCATACACCGAGCCGCCGACCAGCAGGCAGCCGAGCAACGTCAGCCAGGTGACGGGAGTGGCGCCGTTGACGGCATTGGCAATGCCCACCGCCGTCATCAGCAGCGCACCGACGAACACCGGCAGCACATTCAGCCACTGCGGCAAGCCCATCGGGGTCACGACGTTGACCGAGTCTTCCAGCAACAGCCAGGACGAGAACGCCAGCCCCGCCGCCGTGCCCGCGACCAACCAGCCCCCGGTCTGCTGCGCGGCCTGTTGCCAGCCGGCGGGCAACAGCGCACGGAAGAAGTCCACCTGTACATGTTGTTTGCGGGCCAGCACCGTAGCGCCGCCGAGAAACACCAGCATGACCATCAGGCCACGGGCAACTTCCTCGGCCCAGTCCACCGGGTGATGCACGAAGTAGCGCAGGATCACCGAGACGAACACCACCGCCACGTTCAACGCCAGCACCACCGCGCACAGGCGTTCGACCCACCGACACAGCAGCGCCAGCAAGCCGCCACTGCCCGGCGTTGTGGCAAAGCCCCAGTCGTCGGCCATGGCGGCCGCTGCGTTGGTCTGCCCGGGATGTTCCTCTACCACTTGATCCGCGACAGCGAGAGCGTCGGATGAACTCATGGTGTCTGTCTCCTCTTGTTATGGGGGCTGGCCTGGATCACGCCCTGGCTGCGTCGATAAGTCCCAGCACCGACGCCATGGACGGCGTGGTCCGGGTGAACGGCAGCCAGAGTTTGTCGCGCATGAGGGTACGGATGCTGGCGCGCTCGGCGTCAGCCATGGGGAAGAAGGTCATGCCGCCCTTGCCCAGCGCGGCGATGGCTTCGGCGCCTTTGATCGCGGCCGCCCGGCGCTGGGACACGCTGGCCTCCCGGGCAGCCGCCATGAACACCGGTTGCAGGTCGGCAGGAATCTTCGCCAGCCCGCGCTTGCCGATCACGGCAATGCAAGGGCTGAACAAATGGTCGGTCTGCCAGCTGTGGCTCACCACTTCGTCGAGCTTGTTGGCCAGTACGCTGGCGGCATCGTGTTCGAAGCCTTCCACCACCCCCGTCTGGATGGCGGTGTAGACCTCATTGAAGGCAATGGGGGTCGGGATCGCGCCCAGCAGCTTGAAGGTTTCGATGAACGCCTGGGTCGGCAGGACCCGCAGCTTGGTATTCCTGATGCTCTCGAGATCCTTGATCGGCGGCTTGGTATAGACGCTGCGCGCGCTGAAATGCGCGCCCCAGCCCACGACCGAGCAACCGGTGCGCTCGCGCAGCAGCCCGTTGTAGATCTCGCCGACGCCGCCATCCACGGAGCGGGCGACATGCTCGTAGCTGTCGAACAGGAACCCCAGGTCCAGCAGCGCCAGTTCCGGCAGGGCCGTGGCCCAGATCGAACTCCCGGAGACCATCAGGTCGATCGAGCCCAGGCGCACCTGTTGCACCACATCGGCCTCTTTGCCGAGTTGGCCGTTGGGGAAAAAATCGATACGGATACGGTCGCCCACGGACTGTTTCAGGTTCTCGGCCAGGCGTTGGTAGAACAGGTAGTGCGCCGAGTTTTCGTCCGCCGTCATGGTCGAGGACAAGCGCAATACCGAAGGGGCGGCACGGGCAATGGAAGGCAGGGCCAGCGCGCAGGCACTGAGGGCGGCACACTGCACGAAACGACGTCGGGTCAGAGGCATGAGGCTGTTCTCTTTTGTTGTTGTTTTGAGACATTTACACGGATTGAGTAAAACGTTTTACTAAATCGATTTACAAACTACCTCCAATGGCCCGGGTCTGGCAATGGAAATTTGTCCACGAAGCAGACATTGCCTTCGAGCAAAGCGTCCGACGGGGCCACGGCGCGGCCGAAAACCGTCGCCGGTCCGGACACACGAACGGCTTCGTACCCTGCCACGGCTATCCGCGGGGACTCGCGGGCTACGTCGTGTATCCCACTGTATCTACCGCCCTCCCCGGTACATGCGCTTGCATCCGCCCCAGGATTCGGACACAGGCCAGATACGTCGCGGCCGTCAAATGCAACCCAGGTTGAAGGGGATCAGCCAGGTCCCCCGCCCCACGGCTTGCAATCCAATGGAGAGATCAGCATGAAGATGACACTGCGCAACCACACCATCGGCGCGTCGGTCCTGGCCCTCACCCTGTTCGGCATCCTCGGCACGGCCCAGGCGCAGACGCCCGCAGCGGCGCAAACCGACGCGAGCAGCACCGGCACCACTTATGCCGCCCCTTCGCCGTTCGGCCCGCTGAAGCATGTCAACGCCGGGCTGCTGGATGTGGCATACGCCGAAACAGGCCCGGCCGATGGCCCGGTGGTGATTCTGCTGCACGGCTGGCCGTACGACATTCACAGCTTTGATGAGGTCGGGCCCTTGCTGGCGGCCAAGGGTTATCGGGTGCTGATGCCCTATGCCCGCGGCTACGGCGATACCCGTTTCCTGTCGGCGAAAACCCTGCGCAATGGCCAACCGGCCGCGCTGGCCAGTGACGTCATCGACTTCATGGATGCGCTGAAGATCAAGCAAGCAGTGCTTGGTGGTTATGACTGGGGTGCGCGTTCGGCGGACATCGTCTCGGCGCTGTGGCCGGAGCGGGTCAAGGCGCTGGTGTCGGTCAGCGGCTACCTGATCGGCAATCAGGCGGCCGGCCAGAACCCGCTGCCGCCCAAGGCGGAATTGCAGTGGTGGTACCAGTTCTATTTCGCCACCGATCGCGGTCGCGCAGGCTATGAGAAAAACACCCACGACTTCGCCAAGCTGATCTGGCAACTGGCCTCGCCGCAATGGACGTTCGACGACGCCACCTTCGAGCGCAGCGCCAAGGCCCTGGACAACCCCGACCATGTCGATATCACGGTGTTCAACTACCGCTGGCGCCTGGGGCTGGTTCAAGGCGAAAGCCGCTACGCCGCACTGGAACAGAAACTGGCCACGGCCCCAACCATCAGCGTGCCGACCATCACCCTCGAAGGCGATTCCAACGGCGCGCCGCACCCGAACCCCGCGGATTACGCCAAGCGCTTCACCGGCAAATACCAGTTCCGCCTGATCAGCGGCGGCATCGGCCACAACCTGCCGCAGGAAGACCCGCGGGCGTTCGCCCAGGCGGTGATCGATGCGGATCAGCTGTGAGGTCGGCCTGACTGTCCTGGGCAAAACATGGCGTGGGGAATGACTAGCGTTGAGTGAACCGCGCCTCACCGATCAGCGGCCGTCTCACAGCAACGGCGAAAAGCTCGCCGGCAGGTAGATCGTCGAATGCATGTCGCGCAGTTGCGGACCTGAGTTTTCCGGCGGCCAGACGCCATCCTGTACGGCACGGGTGCGCACGTCCAGGCGCTGTTCGAGCGAGTAGTACGGCCAGATGTGCAAGTACCGAGGCAACTGACCGTCGGTGGCATAGAAGGCGGCATATACCGGCGAATATTGCTCGGCGGTTCTGGGGCCCAGCGCTTTTTTCCAGCCCCTCAGCGTGGGTGCCAGACCGGATGGCAGCAGATCGTAGATACGAAACTCGTAGAACGGCCCGTGCCGCCCGGCAGGCAGCGGCTGGAGAAAGGGAAACAACGAATAGTTTTCCACGCGCATCTCCATCAGATACGCCTCAATGCCAAACGCGTCGGCAGCCGCCAGATAACGCTCGCGCTCGACCTGGCGAGACGCCTCGTCGGCAAAGCCGCGCAACATCGCGATCTGATTCAGCGGGCCGACCTCCGATGCCCAGCACCCCATCAACTTCACGCCGGCGCCTTGCGCCAGCAGGCGCTGTTCCAGACACACCATGGCGATGGCGACAGTGCGCACGCGCACGGTGAACGTGATCAACTCGTACAGTTTCATGAATACCTCGGCTCAGGACCAGAGATGCGTGGATGATCCGCACCCACAACGAAAAATACATTGCGTCGCTGAACACCGGCGACAGCTCCCTCGACTCGAGCGCGCGGTCAAATATCCGGGCGGTTCTGCAACGCAGTTAGCTGTTCCAGCTTGCAACGCAGTTTGATGCTCAAGCGCGTCGACGCTGGAACACGCTGTCACCGTCAAGGTGATTGAGGTGGGTACAGCCCATCAGGTTCATGGTCAGTGCGAGTTCAGCCGTCAGCAGGTCCAATGCCCGTCCTGCTCCGGCTTCACCGGCCGCCGCCACCCCGTAAAGGGTGGATCGGCCCAGCAGCACGGCATCCGCACCCAAGGCGAGCGCTTTGACGATGTCGCTGCCACGGCGAATGCCGCCGTCGAGCAGCAGGCTGAGTTTGCCCCGTGCCTGCGGGGCGATGGCCGCCAGCGCGTCGAGACTGCTCAGTGCACCGTCCAGCTGGCGACCACCGTGGTTGGACACCACCACGCCGTCGAGCCCAAGGGTGATGGCGCGCTCCACATCTGCCGGATGCAATACGCCCTTGAGCAACAGTCGCTCTCCCCACTGCTCACGCAAACGCGCCAACATGTCCCAGTCGAGCAAGGTATCCATCTGCTGGCCGATAAACGCCATCGATCCCAGGGGGTTACGCTCGCGCGGTGGCAAGTAGGGTTCGAGGTTGCCCATGCCGGGCAGCCCCGATGGCCACATCACCTGCTTGAGCCAGCGCGGGTGGCGGACCACATCCAGCTTGTTGCGCCATGTCAGCTGGCGCGACCTGGCAAAATTGCGCCGGTCCCATTGGCGATTACCCAGCACCATCGCATCACAGGTCAACACCAGGGTCCGGCAGCCTGCGTCGGCGGCCCGCTGCAGCAAATCGTTTTGCACCCGCGGATCGCGCATGGCGTACATCTGGAACCACAGGTCGACACCAGGCACCGCCGCGACAAGCTCTTCAAGCGAGGTATTGGACGCGGTACTCAGGCTGAAGGGCAGCCCCCGTGCCGTTGCCGCCCTGGCCAAGTGAATGTCGGCATCGCGGTGCAGCAGGCCGTTATAGCCCGTCGGCCCAATCAGCATCGGCATGGGCAACACCCGGCCGAGCACGGCGCGACAAGTGTCGGGCGCATGGCAGGGCACCATGGCCCTGGAATGCAGGCCAAAGGCGCTGAACGCCGCGAGATTATCCTTGAGCGTCAATTCGGCCTCCGCACCGCCGCTGAGGTACTCCCACACGAAGTAAGGCAAGCGCCGCCGGGCTATCTCGGCCAATTCGGCGATACTGTGAACGCGATCCAAGTCGCAGCCGGTATAAAAACGACGCATAGGCAATCCTTAAAGCGCGGCATAAAAACCGCGGTAAAAAAGTCCGGAAGGAGCGCTCCGGACGAAGGAAAAACAATGTTGAAGTTCAACCGTGCCGGATGCGCAGGCCGGCCTGGAAGCCGCGAACGACTTCCAGGGATTTCAGAACTTCCAGGTGTAGGTCGTGATCAGGCGATTTTCCTGATAGTCCACCCCCGACGCCCTGCCATTGCCATAGCGCGTCTTTACGTCAATCCGGCGCCACTCGAAACCTAAGTCCTGCAGGGGACCGCTTTGCACCACATAGCCGAGCACGATGTTGCGTTCACTTTCGACGTTCTGTTCGAGGCTATTGCTGCCCCGGTCGATACCGGTGCCGCGTATGTAACGCGTCATCAATTTCAACCCCGGCAACCCGACGCCCGCGAAGTTGTAGTCATAACGCAATTGCCAGGAGCTTTCGTTCGGCTTGACGAACGCCACTGTCGACCAGTTCACCAGGTAAGGCTGCGGCGCATAGCCATTGAGCGTCGGGAATGTCGACTCGCCGAGCATGCGCTGGTAGCCGACACCGAAGGCGTGGGCGCCTTTTTTCAGGGTGGTCATGACGCCATAGGAGCGGTTGTCGATATCGCCGTACAGCGCTTTGCCGTCTTCACTGTGATTGAAGTAACGAAGGTCTGTCTTCAAGCCGTAACCGGCACCCAGATCATGGTTATAGGTCAGCCCCAGGTAGTGTTGTTTATAGATATCCTCCAGTTGCCCGAAGAAATAAGTACCGGACAAGTTTGGGGTAAATACATAGGTGGCACCCGCAAAGTTCAACCCATCACTGCGGCGTTTGATGTTGGGACCATTGAACAAGTACATCTTCTCGGTATTGGAAGACTCCCGGGAGCTGATTTCGGTAAAGCGACCGCCCGTCAGTGTCAGCTTTTCCACTTCCCTGGATTCGATCTGTACACCGTGATACGTGGTGATCAATTGCCGCGAATCGTCGATGTAGGCCACCGGCAACGTCGGACGAAGTTCACCTATCTTGAGTTCGGTTTTGTTGTAACGCACCTTGCCGGTCAGCGCCGCACGGCCATAGTCACGGACTTGTTCGCCCTTGCTGGCATCGTACGGAATGATGCTGTCCGGGCCCCGTCCACCGCCGCCGTCCAAGCGATAGGCGTACTGCGCCGAAAGGTCCAGGCCAAACTGCAGCGTGCCTTCGGTGTAACCCGAGATCGCGCGAAAATCGAAACCTTGGGTCCAACTGCCCACCCGGGATTGCGGCGCGTCATGCTGTTTGAAATCCCGGTCAATGTAGAAGTTGCGCATCCCCAGACTGACTTGTCTGTCATCTACGAAGTCGGCATATACAACGACCGGCATGAAGATTCCCATCACGGCCACAGGAGTGACGCCACGGCTTACCCAGCGATTCTGAGACATCAAGCGTTCCTTCTTTTTTACATGCACAAAGGCACGGCTAGTGGAAGCAGATTAGTTCAGCAAAAGTTAAACTTAGGCAGTCAATCCGCAGTATTGTTTTTATAACCACTCACTGCAAAAAAAGGCGTAACACAGTCATTCGCCAGAACAGCGACAACTGCTTTCTTGTTATTCAATAAACTTAATGATCATGGAAGTCCTTATCGAAACTTCCGGGTTCCAGCCCTGTCAGGGAGTTGCTTTGGATGCATCTCCCAAGCGGTGGTAGGCGCGATTGAAATACACCAGGCCTTCCTGGCTTTCGCCATTACGGATACCCAGGACTTCGCAATAGAAAATTGTGTGCGATCCAACTTCATGAGCCTGGGCGATGCGGCAGTCAAAACTCACCAGTGCCTCATCGAGCAGCGGCGCCCCACTTTCCAGGGTGGTCCAGGATGCGCAGGAAAAGCGCTGCTCGGCATCGAGGTTGCGGTTGGAAAACGCCCCCGATACCTCCTGGTGCCCCGGCGTCAGGACGTTAACGCTCAGCACCCCATTACTCTTGAAATGCACATTGGAAAACGACGAGCGATTCATGCACACCAACAGTGTCGGCGGCTGGTCGGTCACGCTGCACACCGCCGAAGCGGTGAAGCCGAAACGACCCGCAGGGCCATCGGTGGTGATGATCGAAACCGCACCACCGAGCATTGCCATTGAGTTACGAAATCCCGTTGTATCGACCATGGTCTTACCCTCCGGTCTATCAGATATCCAGCACCAGCTTCTTGGATTTGGCTCGGGAACAGCACACCAGAATCTGGTCATTGGCGGATTTTTCGTCATCCGTGAGATACACGTCGCGGTGATCCGGTTCGCCTTCGATAACGTCGCACAAGCAGGTGCCGCAAACGCCCTGCTCACAGGACACTTCAATCCTGATGCCCACGGCAGCCAGTGCCTCGACAATGCTCTGGCCCTCGACCACCTGGACGGTCTTGCCACTACGCTGGGCAACCACTTCGAAGCCCGCGCCCGAGGTGTCGACTTCGACCTGGAAGTATTCGCGGTGCACATGATCGTCGGCGTAACCTGCTTCCAGGGCCTGGGCAATGATCCAGTCCATGAAGCCGGACGGTCCGCAGACATACAGGTGTACACCGGCCTGGGGGGTGCCCAGCACCCTGGACAGGTCGAGTTTCTGTTCGACGGCTTCGTCGTCGAAATGCGTGTGCAACCGGGAAGCAAACGCAGCGCTGCCCAACTCGTCGAGAAAGGCGCTGCGACTGCGCGAGCGGCCGCAATAGTGCAGTTCGAAATCGCTGCCGCGGGCATTCAATGCGTAGGCCATGGCGACCATCGGGGTAATGCCGATACCGCCACCGATCAGGATCGAGTGCCTGGCATCGCTGGCCAGCGGAAAGTGATTGCGCGGCAGGCTGATCTCGATCTCGCGCCCTTCTTGCAACCACTCATGCACCGCCACCGAACCGCCCCGCGAGGCGGGATCCTTGAGTACCCCCAAGCGATAGGCGCTGGCGTTGGCCGGATCGCCACACAGCGAATACTGACGAACCAGCCCAGCCTTGAGATGGATATCGACATGCGCGCCCGCCTCGAACGCGGGCAAGGGCTGTCCCGACGCATCGCTCAGATCCAGCACGACGACACCTTCGCCCTGCTCTTCGCGCTTGCGCACGACAACTTTCAATAATTGATCGCTCATACCGGACTGTCCCGAATTGGTTGTACGGGCGCGCACCTGGGCACGCCCTGCTGCTGTTGCAAAACGTGGCGCCAATGACCTCAGCGCATGAAGACCCCGCCGTTCACGTCCCAGGTCGCCCCGGTGGTGAAGTAGGCGTCTTCGCTGGCCAGTTGCACGATCAGCCTGCCGATGAATGCGGCGTTGCCCAATTGCTTGACCGGAATCGCCTCTATCAGTTTTTCCAGGCGCTCGGGCGGCACGGCGGCACGTACCGCCGGCGACTCGACAGGGCCCGGGGCGATGGCGTTGACCGTGACACCGGAGGCCGCCAGCTCTTTGGCAAAGACCTTGGTCAAGGTGATGATTGCGCCCTTAGAGGCGGCGTAATGCGCGCCGGTCGCGGTGCCGCCGTTCTGCCCGGCCAGGGAGGCCATATTGATGATCCTCCCGTACCCCCGGGTCGCCAGATAGCTGCCGAACACTTGGCAGCCGACAAACGTGCCGCGCTGGTTAACGCTCACCACCCGGTCGAACTCTTCCGGGCTGATCTGCATCACGGGCGTGGTCATGGTCATCGCGGCGTTGTTCACCACCACCTGCAACGCCCCCCAATGCGCGACGACAGCCGCCAGAGCGTCCTCGAAATCGACCTTGCTCGACACGTCGAGCTTGAGCGCCAGCACCCGTTCGCCAGTAGCGTCCAGCTCAGCGGCGGTGGCTTGCGCCGACTCCAGCGAGCGGTCGCTGATCACGACCCGGTAGCCGCTGTTCAGCAGTTGCTCGGCAATGCTCCTGCCCAGCCCCTGGGCCGCTCCGGTGACCAATGCAACCTGTGTCATGGCAGCGTCCTCAGAGGATGTAACCGATACCCGCGAGGGTATCGGTGGAGTTGATCAGTTGAATCAGCTTGCGCTGGATCTTGAAACTGTCACCGCTGAGCACCAGCTCGAATGTGACATCGGCGGTGTACTGCTTGAGCACATCCTTGCGGAACTCGCGCAGGTTCTGTGCGCAACGCACGGTGACCACCCCGTCTCGATCCGACAACAGGCGAAAGCGCGACTGACTGCGCACGGTGCGCGCCCGCGGGGTGGTCGAAATCGACTCGCCGCTGGTCAATCGGGCCACGCGCAACTGACGCATATGGTGATCGTCGTAGGCGTAGTTCAGGGTGTTCTCGAAATCGGTTTCCAGCGGATCGATCGGGATGATGTAAGTCGCGTTCTCGGTCCACAGATCGAGCCATTCGACAAAATCGCCGTGATCGAGCATGTCCGCTTCTTGCCAAATGAAAGCGCTGACCTGGTTGAGCAATTGCAGATTGATCATGGTGTTCTCCATCGACTCAGGCCGACATCATCTTTTTCCACTGCTGGTAGCCAGCGCGCATGCCGGTCTCGGCACTCACATCGCTCACCCGCCCGTCTTCCGACTCCTTTTCGCCCGGCAGGCCGCGATTGAGCATGATCCACAGATCGGTGCCGGCACTGGCGCCGCGCTGTACGCGCTCCCATGCCTCGGAATCGTCCGGCGTGCCAAACCCCATCGGGCCCTGGAAGTGCTCATGCAGGCGCAGGCGATAACGGTTGGCCACGGCCGGGCCACCGTCCATGGTGATCACCGCGTGATGGATTTCGGTTTCGTCCACTGCGATGGGTTGCAGCACCCGGAAGAACGCCATGGAACAAGCGACGTTCGGGAACAGGTTGAGGTTGAAGCCCGAACCGCCTACCGCGCGTACGATACGGCGGACCGATTCCTCGTCCTGGCCTTCGGCGCGCAGTTGCGCGGCCAGATCCTCAAAGCGCGCCGGGATCGGCAAATCGAGATTGGCCTCCAGATCGACCAGGTCGGGGATCATCACCATCACGCTGTGGCCGTTGCCGAGGTCTTCGACGTAGCCCGGCCCTTTGACGAAATCGAACAGCTCCAGCGTCTGTTCATCCACGGACGACAGGAACGACTTGTGCACCAGCGGGAAGTGATAGGCATCGGTGGTGTTTTCCAGCTGGATTTTCCAGTTGCCGGGGAAGCGGAAGCGATGCTCGCCTCCCACCTTGACCGGGTAACCGGCGCCCTGCTTCATGAACAGGTCAATCCACTTCTTCGCCGGCCCGAGGAAGTCGACGAGGGGCTCGATATCATCCTTGAAGGTGGCGAAGATCATGCCGTTGTATTGCTCGACACGCAGGCCGACCAAAGGCAAGTCGGCCTTTTCCAGGCAATCGCCGTAACTTTCCGGGTGCGGCACACCACGCAGGCTGCCATCCAGGGCGTAGCTCCAGCCGTGATAAGGGCAGACGAAACTGTTGGTCTTGCCCTTCTTGTGTTCGCACACCGTTGCGCCACGATGGCGGCAGCGATTGAGCAACACATGCACGTCTTTCTTGCGGTCGCGTACGACGATTACCGGCTGCTTGCCGACGTAAGTGCTCTTGTAGCTGCCGGAATCGGGAATCTCGCTGGCATGCGCGACCCAGATCCAGGTGCTGTAGAAAATCTTGTCCAGCTCCTGCTCGAAGAGCTTGCCATCGGTGTACATCGACGTGTGAACACGGTCATGCAGAACCAGGTCGGAGGGGCTGGCGTCCAGCGTTACGGTGTTTATCAGGTTATTCACGATCACTCCTCGTCGGCAGGCGTCGCCGACTTCAAGAATTCCGGGTGTCACTCCCCGGATTGGCCAGGTACGGGCAGGTGGGCGGCGCTATTCCAGGTATCGACCGGGCGACTGAACAGGTTCTCGGTCTGAAAGTGCGCCATGCGCCACTGCCCCTGTTCCTGGGCGAACCGCACGCTGAGGCGAGCGCTGTTGAGGTGCGAGGCACCCGAGGCAAAGGTCGAGGCCTGCAACATCACCCAACTGGCATCCGCGGTCTCGCCGCTGACCCGGATCAGCTCCGAGGTCAGGAAATGCACGTTCAGCGAAAAGTGCGCAGGTTCGACCATGTAGGTCGCAAACATCGCTTTGATCGCCTCACGCCCGCGGTAACCGCCGAAGCTGTTCTGGTACCTGGCTCCCTTGCCTTCCCAGATCGCCTGCGCCGTGAACAGAGCGGCCAGCTCCTCGAGGGGGGAGCCCACGCCCAGTTCATCGCACAGGAACATGTAGCGGTTCATGCAGGCGCGAATGGCGTTCTCGCTTTCCAGCTGTTGGAGCCGCTGCTCCAGTGCGCGCAAATGCTCTTGTGATGACATGGCGACTGCTCTCGATTCAGCGCTGGATGATCAGTTCGCGACCGGTACGGGCCTCGACCTTGCAGTACTTCCAAAGTTTGTAGGGGCCATCGCCGACCTCCGTAGTGCGAAACAGATTGCAGGCGGCGTGGACGGTTTCGATGTCCGGTACATCAGCCAGCAGATACGTGGTCCAGGGCCAACCGGCGGAGGGGCCGACCATGCTCTGGTCATCGTCCATGTTGCCCAGCACGGTCACGCCAGGCAGATCGGCGATGCCGTTCCACATGACGCCGAACGCGGCCCATACCTCCAGCGCCTCGGGACGCGGAGCATCGAAGAAGTTCTGGTTGATGCCGATGCAGAACAGGACTCGCAGGGATTTTTTATCGGTCATGGGGTTCACCAATCAGTAGGGAAAATTACAGGTAGCCCGGCAGCGGCTTATTGCCGAAGAAAATCGCGCCGGCGTTCTGGTAAGTCATGTCGCCCATGAAGGCGTGCTGGGTAATGACCTGGGTGTCGTTGACGAAGCGCGACAGGGGGCTGGTACGGTACACCCCGCTCATACCCGAAAGCATTTGCGCGGTGCGCGCTACATCGGCCGAGACACGAGTGGCATGGGTCGAGGACAAGCGCAGCATATTGGTCTGCTCGACACTCACCGGATCGCCGGCCAGGACGCTGGCCCAGGCATCGTCGATCGCCTGGTAGAACCACGACCGCGCAGCGCGCAGCGCCGCTTCGGCCTTGGCCATTTCGACCTGAGCCAGCGGCCGGTCGGACAATGACGGCGCACCGGTCACGGAGATTCGGCCACTGGCCATGCCACTCAACTCGTCGAGGGCCGCGCGCGCAACGCCCAGGCCGACCACCGACAAGACCTGAGTGGCGAACGACAGGGACGGATAGCGGAAAAACGGCTCGTCAAGACTCGAAGGACCGCCGCGAACGAACGTCCACTCCTCAGGCACCACGACGCCTTCGACGACGACGTCATGGCTGCCGGTGCCGACCAGGCCGACGACGTTCCAGGTTTGCTCGATCCGCACCTTTTCCCGAGGCATCACCGCCAGCCGTGGAAGGCCGAGCATCTCGCCGTTCTTCGGGCTGATGCCCACCCCGATCAGCGACGCCCCCATGCAGCCGCTGGAAAATTTCCAGCGCCCGTTCACCTCCAGGCCACCTTCGACAAATGGCGCGGGCTGCGGTGGGAAGATCCCGCCGGCGAATACCACGTCAGGCGAGTCGGCGTAGATTTTCTGCAGGGTTTCCAGCGGTAGCGCCGCCAGATAAACCGGGCTCATGCCGAAGCTGGCGACCCAGCCGGCGGACCCATCGGCGATGGAGATGTCCTCGACCATCTGGCAAAACTCGGCCGGTGAGCGCTCGTCACCGCCGAAGCGCTTGGGCACCAGGGCACGATAGACGCCGAGCGTGCGGAACTGTTCGATGACATCCTGCGAGATGCATTTTTGCTGGTCGAATTCTTCATTCCGGGCACGCGTGCGAATCTCGACCAACAGATTCTGAAAGGCTTCATTCGCCGTGATCGGCACACGGCGCTGGTGATTCAGCTCGCTTGGCGCAGTCATGGGTTTCTCCATAGTAAGCATGACGATTTACTCTTCCAGGCGCCGGACCAGCTCGCGGGCGACTGCACACAGCAGTTCGTCCGCACCATGGGCGGCAATGAGTTGCAGGCCTATCGGGAGCCCCGAAGCGCTTTCCAGAGGAATGCTCAGAGCCGGATGACCGGAAAGATTGAAAGCGCGCACCAGTGAGGTCATGCCCAGGGCGGCGCGAGTGTCGGCCGCATCGACGACCCGCAATGGGAAGTCGGGCATGGTCGGCATGGCCAGGATTGGGGTGATCGCCAGGGCTGCGTCCACTTCTGCGGTAAACGCGCGACGGGTGATTTCGGCTTCTTCAACGAACTTGGCCGTGGTCAGGCTGGCTGCGCGCAAACGGTCGGCGACATCGCTGCCGACCCGGCCGGTTTGCAGCAGATGACCGCACGCGGCCCAGGTTTCGGCGTTGATGATCGCCATCCCGGCGCCATACGCTGCGGACATACCAGGCAGCGTCTGCTCAAGCAGCTTGAAGTGCGAACGCCCCAGCGCCTGGTTAACCACCGCCTGGATCTGTTCGTGGACCTCCACCGCGACTACGCCGATAGCAAGATGCTCGGGCAGCGGGACGGGGGCGAACGTGGGATCGATGATGCCCATCGCTTCGATCAAGCGATCCATATCCCGCGCCAGGGGGCCTACGCAATCGAGGGTGCTGTGCGTCGGCATGACACCCTGGCGACTGATCCGGCCAAAGGTAGGCTTGAGGCCGAAAACCCCGCAGCACGCCGCGGGAATCCGTACCGAGCCCCCGGTATCGGTGCCCAGCGCGAAGTCGCAAAGCCCGCCCGCCACCGCCGCCGCCGAACCGCTGGAGGAGCCACCCGGTATATAGCCCGGGTAGCGCGGATTGGCTGCCGTGCCCGTCCAGGCGTTGAGGCCGGTAGTCCCGAAAGCCAGTTCATGCAGGCTGGTTTTGCCGGTGATCCGGCAGCCCGCACCCAGGAGCGCCCGGACCACTTGGGCATGCTCGCCGGCCGCCGGAGCATCGACCAGTGCGTTGCTTGAAGCACGGGTCGGATAGCCCGCGATATCGATGGTGTCCTTCACCATGACCGAAAGGCCATCTCCCCCTAAAGCTAAATCCTGGACAACGATCGACATGCTCTTTACCTGCTCTTTGTGTATCGCCAGAACGGATGCCCTCGGCATGAAAGCCTGGGTGAACGCTTAAATCTAAAATCATAATAATTACGTGAAATGTCAATTGAATTTTACCAAATAAAAAGATGTGTATTTTCGGTGCAGATTTTCACTTTTCGCACCAGTGACGTGCAGTTTGGTAACACCGGCATAGAGATAGGAAAAACCGGAAAACATAATAT
>NZ_JBWKZA010000046.1:0-35356 GCF_059424045.1 Pseudomonas sp. GW456-L12 | reverse complement strand
CCGCCCGCCCATTGCCGTCCCAGGCGATCACCCTACGCATCAATGCCAGCGACCAGTTGCTGGACCTCGACCCACGCACCACCTTGCTCGACGCGCTGCGCCATCAACTGGGCATGACCGGCTCGAAGAAGGGGTGCGACCACGGCCAGTGCGGCGCCTGCACGGTGCTGGTGAATGGCCGCCGGATCAACGCCTGCCTGAGCCTGGCGGTGATGCATGACGGCGACGAAATCACCACCATCGAGGGGCTGGCCAATGGCGATCTGCTGCACCCCCTGCAAGCCGCCTTTATCGCCCGCGACGCCTTCCAGTGCGGCTACTGCACGCCGGGGCAGATCTGCTCGGCGGTGGGCATGCTGCAGGAGGTGCGCGCCGGCTGGCCGAGCCATGTCACTGAAGACGTGGCGTCCCATTCCGTCAGCCTGAGCGACAGGGAGATCGGTGAGCGCATGAGCGGCAACCTGTGCCGCTGCGCCGCCTATCCCAACATTGTCGCCGCCATCCGCGACGCCGCCGAGGAGGCCTGAGCCGATGATGCCTTTCAGCTATGCGCGTGCGAGCGATGTTCAGCAGGCGGTCAGCCTGATGGCCGCGCAGCCAGGGGCGCGCTTTATCGCCGGTGGTACCAATCTGATCGACCTGATGAAGCTGGGCATCGAGCGGCCCAGCCACCTGATCGATATCAGCCGCTTGCCCCTGGCCGCGATCGAGGACAGCGCCGAGGGTGGCCTGCGTATCGGTGCCCAGGTACGCAACAGCGAGTTGGCCGCCGACCGCCGTGTGCGCGAGCGCTACCCGCTGCTGTCCCAGGCGTTGCTGGCTGGCGCTTCGGGGCAGATCCGCAACAAGGCCTCGACCGCCGGCAACCTGCTGCAACGCACGCGCTGCCCGTACTTCTACGACCCGGGCATGGCCTGCAACAAGCGCGAGCCCGGCAGCGGCTGTTCGGCCCTGCGGGGGCACAACCGCATGCACGCGATTCTCGGCGCCAGTGAGTCGTGTATCGCGGTGCATCCCTCGGACATGGCGGTGGCCATGGTCGCCCTGGAGGCGCGGGTGGAGACCCTCCTGCCCGACGGCCAGCGCCGCTCCCTGGCCCTGGATGAGCTATACCGCTTGCCCGGGACCACGCCCGAGCTCGAAACCCGACTGGCCCATGGCGAGATGATCGAGGCCATCACGTTGCCGCCGCCACTCCCGGGACGGCAGCTGTATCGCAAGGTGCGGGATCGCGCTTCCTATGCCTTCGCTTTGGTCTCCGTGGCGCTGGTGCTCGAAGTCCGCGCGGGGCAGGTGCGCACGGTCCGCGTGGCCCTCGGCGGCGTCGCCCCCAAACCCTGGCGGGCCACGGCAGCGGAGCAGGTGTTGCTCGGCCAGCCATCCGCTATGGCGGTTTACCAGCGCGCCGCCGAGGCCGCCCTGGCCGGCGCGCGCGGGCAGGGCGGCAACGATTTCAAGATCCCCCTGGCCAAACGCACCCTGCGCCAGATGCTGGCCAGTGCGGCTCAAGAGCGAGCATTGGCATGAGCACATCAGGACCCACCCCATCCGCCGCCAACGGCCCCATCGGCCAACCGCTGGACCGGGTCGACGGCCGACTGAAGGTCACCGGCCGCGCGACCTACGCCTACGAGCAGCGGGAAATGGGCGACACCGCCTATGGCTACATCCTCGGCGCGACCATCTCCCGGGGCCGCATCAGTGCTATCGACACCCGCGAGGCCGAACGCACGCCGGGCGTGCTCTATGTCATGACCCATCGCAACGCACCGGCCCAGGCGGCATTCGGCCCGGCGGTGACGCCGACCACGGGCGAGGTGTTCACCCGGGCCCGGCCGGTGTTGGCGAGCGACGCTGTGCGCTACTACGACGAACCGGTGGCGCTGGTGGTGGCCTCGACCTTCGAGGCCGCGCGCGCGGCGGCGCGCCTGATCCGTGTGCGCTACGCCGCGCAACCGGGCGACTTCGACCTTGCGTCACGCCTGGCCCAGGCCTACATCCCGCCGCGGACCAACGCCGGCTTCCAGACCGACAGTGCCATCGGCGATTTTGAATCGGGGTTCGCCAATGCGCCGGTCAAGCTCGACAGCACCTACAGCACCCCGTACCAAAGCCACGTGCCAATGGAGCCCCATGCCTCTATCGCCGCCTGGTCCGGGGACGAGCTGACCCTCTACACCTCGGCGCAAACCCTGGCGAACTTCCGTAGCGGCCTGGCCAACACCCTGGGCATCGCGCCCGAGCGCGTGCGTATCGTCAGTCCTTATATTGGCGGCGGCTTTGGCGCCAAGCTGATCATCCATCCCGACGCGGTGCTGGCGGCGTTGGCCGCCCGAGTGCTCAAGCGCCCGGTGAAGGTGGCCCTGACCCGCCAGCAGATGTTCGCCAACGCCGGTTATCGCCCGGCCATGCAGCACCGGGTAAGGCTGGCGGCGGACAGCAGCGGCAAGCTGACGGCGCTGGGGCACGACGTCTGGTCGAGCACTTCGCGTTTCGAAGAGTTCTGCGAGCAGACCGCGGTGTTTGCCCGCTCGCTGTATGCCGCGCCCAACCGCCTGACGCGCCATCGGCTGGTGCCGGTGGATCTCAATCGCGGCGAGTGGATGCGCTCGCCGGGCGAAGCGCCGGGCATGCTCGCCTTCGAGAGCGCCATGGACGAGCTGGCCGAACGCCTGGGCCTGGACCCCATCGAACTGCGGGTGCGCAATGAGCCGGAGTTGGACCCCGAACTCGGCGTGCCGTTTGCCTCGCGCAACCTGTTGGCCTGCATGCGCACCGGTGCCGAACGCTTCGGCTGGAGCCGCCGCAAGCCCAAGTCCGGCAGCGTGCGCGAGGGCAGCAAGTTGATCGGCATGGGCATGGCCGCGGCGATCAGGCCCAATTACCTGGGGTTGTCCAGGGCCCTGGTGAGCCTGGGTCCGACCGGACGGGTGCTGGTGCGCCTGGATATGACCGATATCGGCACCGGCACCTACACCATCCTGACCCAGGTCGCCGCCCACAGCCTGGGGGTGCCGATGTCGGCGGTGCAGGTGCAACTGGGTGACAGCCGCTTCCCGCAGACTTCGGGCTCCGGCGGCTCCTGGGGAGCGGCCAGTTCCGGCTCGGCGGTGGAGGCCGCCTGCCAGGCCTTGAAGCAGCGGATCATCCAGGCCGCCGGCGCGCCTTACAACCAGGCGCCGGTACGCTTCGCCGACGGCCGTATCAGCACCGGCGAGCGCTCGGAGCGCCTCAGCGATCTGCTGCTGCGAGTGGCTCCCACGGGGTTGCAGGCCGAAGGCAGCGTCGGGCCGATGGGGGAGGACTACAAGCAGTTTTCCCAGCATTCCAACGGCGCGCACTTCGTCGAAGTCGCGGTGGACATCGACACCGGCGAAGTCCGCCTGCGGCGCATGCTCGCGGTGATCGGTGCCGGGCGCATCCTCAACCCCAAGACCGCGCGCTCGCAGATCCTCGGCGGCATGGCCTGGGGCGTCGGCGCGGCCCTGATGGAGCAGACCCTGCTGGACACCCGCCACGGCCATTTCGTCAACCACGATCTGGCCGAGTACCTGATACCGGTCAATGGCGATATCGCGACGATGGACGTGCTGTTCCTCGAAGAGCCCGATCCCAGGGCCAACGCCCTGGGCATCAAGGGCCTTGGCGAGCTGGGCGTGTGCGGGGCCGGGGCGGCGGTAGCCAATGCGGTCTACAACGCCACCGGCATCCGGGTGCGCGAGTTTCCGCTGACCCTGGACAAGCTGCTGCCCGGGCTTGCAGCCCTGGAGGAGTAGGCGCAGCCTGCATCGACAAAAAATCTCGACGGCATGCCCTGGATTGGGCAGGCTTGTGGGGCTGCGGCAGCCCGGTCGGTTGCTGTGGAACTCAAGCCATCAGCCGACGGACACCTCCATGAACCTTGCCACCCTGATGCTCTTCCTCCCGGCCTGTTTCGCCCTGAACATGGCGCCAGGGCCGAACAACCTGCTGTCGATCCGCAATGCCACCACCTATGGCTTCCGCGCTTCCTGCCTGGCGGGAGTAGGGCGGCTGGCCGCCTTTGCCCTGATGATCGCCCTGGCGGCGGCCGGGCTGGCGGTGGTGCTGCAAGCTTCGGAACTGCTGTTCCACGGGATCAAGATGCTCGGCGCCGGCTACCTGCTGTATCTGGCGTACCAGCTGTGGACCGCAGATACCCAGGTCGAGGCCGAGAACAAGACCGCGCCACTGGGCCTGCTGGCCTTGGCCCGGCAGGAATTCCTGATTGCTATCGGCAATCCGAAAGCGATATTGATCTTTACCGCCTTCCTGCCGCAGTTCGTCGACCCGCAAGCCCCGGTTCCCGCCCAGTTCCTGGTGCTCGGCGCACTGTTCCTGGCCCTGGAATGGATCGCCATCAGCGCTTACGCCTACATGGGCCTGCACCTGCGCCGCTGGTTCGCCGAGCCACGGGGCAAGAAGCTCTTCAACCGCTGCTGCGCGGCGTTGTTGTCGGCGGCGGCTTCGGTGCTGCTGTTGGCGCGGCGGGCTTAGTTTTGGCCGGCGGGAATAGGGCGGTAGGAAGGGATGCGCATCGGCATGAATTTCAATCGGCTGCCTTTCAAGGATAATCTTTCGCTTACCTCTGGCTGAGACTCACCTATGCCTTTCCTCGACAACCTTATTGCCTTCACGTTTGCCGCGACACTATTGACCCTGACGCCCGGCCTCGACACCGCCCTGGTATTGCGAACGGCCACTGTGGAAGGAAAGCAGCAGGCTTTACGCGCGGCCCTTGGCATCAGTGCGGGCTGCCTGTCGTGGGGCGCCGCCGTGGCTTTTGGACTGGGGGCACTGATTGCCGTGTCAGAGCTGGCGTTCAATGTCTTGAAATACTGCGGTGCGGCCTATCTGGCTTGGCTCGGGCTCAACATGCTGTTGCGGCCCCGGCAATCGTTGTCCCCTGCCGGCGGCACTGACAAGACAACGACGAACTGGTTCTTCAAGGGGATGATGGGCAATGTCCTGAATCCCAAGATCGGTATTTTCTACGTCTCTTTCCTCCCCCAATTCATTCCGCAAGGCCAGCCATTGATTGCCTGGACGTTTGGCCTTGTCGGCATTCACCTCGCCATCGGATTGCTCTGGTCGATCATCCTGATTGGCGCGACTCAGCCGCTGGCCAAAATGTTGCGCAGGGAGAAGGTGATTACCTGGATGGATCGCGCCACTGGCATGGTTTTCGTGCTTTTCGCTGCTCGTCTTGCCTTCAGTAAACGCTAGGTTTTGAGGCCGTTCGGTGGTCATGTCCGTGATGGCGACGAATATCGGCAGTCGAGGCGAGAAGGGCCAGCGAAGCCGCATTTTCGGCGTTCGCTTGCCAGTCGCCGTGACTGGCGGCTTGTGGCCGATTCTGTTGAAAAAGTAGCTCCCCTGTCTGGCCTTCGGCAAAATCTCGGCATTGGCCAGCAGGGAAGCACGCAGCATGATGGGACAGTTATCGAGTGGGCAGGAACGGCTGTTTTACTCATTCAACCTTGAAGATCACATTCCAGGCAATCACCTTCTGCGCAACATTGATCAGTGTCTCGATCTGAGCGACCTGCGCCATTACCTCGCCGATTTCTACAGCCCGATCGGGCGTCCGTCGATTGATCCTGAACTGATGATTCGCATGCTGATCGTCGGCTATTGCTATGGCATTCGCTCAGAGCGACGGTTGTGCGAAGAGGCCCATTTGAACCTGGCCTATCGCTGGTTCTGCCGGTTGAGCCTTGAAGATGAAGTACCCAATCACTCGACGTTTTCCAAAAATCGGCACGGCCGTTTTCGGGACAGTGACCTGTTTTGCTGGTTGTTCAATGAAGTGCTGTGTCGCTGCATGGATGCAGGTTTGGTCAAGGGTGAAGGCTTTGCCGTGGATGCCAGCATCATCAAAGCGGATGCGAGTCGACAGCGCGGCGTACCGGGTGATGAGCCGGTCGACTGGAGCGATCCGGCCCTGAGCAGCCGCGCCGTGCGTGAGTACCTTGAAGGCCTCGATGAAGAGGCTTTGGCCGAAACGCTACCCAAGCGCCTATCGCTGACGGATCCTCAAGCCCGCTGGACCGCAGCTCCAGGTGGTCCGGCGTTCTACGCCTATTCCACAAACTATCTGATCGATACCGAGCACGGCGTCATCGTGGATGTGGAACCCACACCGGCTCATCGGACAGCCGAGGTCGAGAGCACCAAGACGATGATCGATCGTGTCGAAACGCAGTTCGACATCAAGCCACAGCGCCTCATTGGCGACACCGCTTACGGCACAGCGCCGATGCTGGCCTGGATGGTGGAGGAAAAAGACATCGAACCGCATGTGCCGGTGTGGGACAAAACCGAGCGCAAGAACGACAGCTTTTCGAGTAACGATTTCCACTGGAATGAAGAGGCTGAGGAATACCGCTGCCCAGCCGGCAACGTATTGCGCAGCGAATGGCGAGCTTTCAAGAACGAGCGTTCGCACGTCACCAAAGCCAACACCATCATCTTCCGATCCAGGCAAACGGACTGCGTAGCGTGTCCGATGAAAGCCAAGTGCTGCCCGAACACTGCGTTCCGCAAGATTGCTCGCAGCGTCCATGAAGCCGCTCGTGATGTGGCTCGGCGTATTGCCGCGATGCCGGCGTATCAGCGCTCTCGCCACGAACGTAAAAAGGTCGAAATGTTGTTTGCCCACCTCAAGCGCATCCTGAAACTGGATCGCTTGCGACTACGTGGCATGAGTGGTGCGACCGATGAGTTCACGCTGGCCGCCGCGGTGCAGAACCTGCGACGGCTGGCCAGATTTACCTCTCAAGGGCCTCCGGTCACGGGATAGGTGCGCCTGCACCAAGCAAAACCCCTCAAACCAACCCAATAACCGAGCAGCAAAGGTCAACGAAGGGCCGAAAAACCACTAAATGTGGTGACTAGGTTCTCTTGTGGTAGCCGTGCCTGAGTTCAGGCGATCTGAAAATTCGGCTTTTTCAACAGAATCGGCCGAAAGCCAACATCCGCGAACGAGCGCGTTCGGCCAAAAGCAGCTAGTTAGATGCGACTAGAGAATCCGGGCGACCCAGGTTATAGAGATGCTCCATGAGCAAAAAGTCCCGGCAATGGCTGTGCTCTTGGTCCCCATATTCGATCATGGAACTTTTCTATAGACTGATACCAATTTGATGGCTCATTGCAGTACAAGATCATCTTGGATTAATCAGCGTCAGGCTATTTCCTGACAACCTATGGAGAGAGTGATGAGAGTAATCGTTGCGTTGTTATTGATGCTTAGTGAATACGCTTATGCTGATTGCAACAGCATCAGTGACAGCGACCAACGCACTTATTGCTACGCCAGAACAAAGGGCGAAAGCTGTAGTTCTATCAGCAACAGCGACCTTCGCACTGCCTGCTATGCGGAAACCAAGGGCGAGAGCTGCAGTGGCATCAGCGATAGCGATCAACGTACTTATTGCTACGCCAAAACGAAGGGCGAAAGCTGTAGTTCTATCAGCAACAGCGACCTTCGTACTGCCTGCTATGCAGAAACCAAGGGCGAGAGCTGCAGTAGCATCAGCGACAGCGACCAGCGCACTTATTGCTATGCCAAAACGAAAGGCGAAAGCTGCAACTCCATCAGCGACAGCAACCTGCGCAATCAGTGTGATGCCATGAAGCGCTGATTAAAGGTCTCGCCGAATGAATTTGAGGTGCAATAAAACAGGGGTGACGGGTGATCGTTTTAGTCAAGATGGACATTGTCCGCCTTTGGCAGTTTTCTGCCTGTGGTGACCAGCTGAAAACGACCCAAAGCAGCCCTTTGTGGAGGTCTGTATACGGCCAATAACAGCCGCTGGTATTAGGACGCTATTTAGGCTGGAAAGTCTCCAGGAAAGCCGGGGCGATCCACTGGGCCACTCCGTCATCACCGCAAAGATGATCTATGCTCGCCTTGTATTAGAGCATTCGGATAAGGCACTGCCCCTAATCCCATGTCTTTTCGCTCACTACACGGCGCGATTTATCATCGTTGCGGTGATGGCGGACAGGCCTATTCGTACACAAATAAAAAAGCAGCTCTCAGGAGCTGCTTTTCGATCTTACTCCCCCTTTTTATGCTTATGGGGTTTCAGGTCTGGATGATCTTTTTTCTTTTCGGGTGTGACCCTCTGCCTCTTGTCCGGAGTGCCATCTTCGTTTGTTCTTTTAGGGCCAGGTTTGATACTCATGGTCGATTTCCTTTATCGCTTGGGTTGTTAAATCCTGCTTTGTAACTAGCCCGGTTTTTTACAGTTGTCAACAGGGAGCGGGCAAGGGTTGCGTAGTCACGGGTTAGGCATTCGGTAGTAAATCGCCGAGTTGGTCACGCCTCAGAAGCCCAGTTTTCGGAGCTTTCGTCGAGCAGCTTGAATCGACTCTGAGTTTTTTGACATCTACGAGATACCCCCATTTGGCCGTCAGCAGCCCTCCACGAAGGGCTGCTTTGGGTCGGTTAGCGACTGTTGCTCTGATTAGCCATCCTTGTCCTTCCCCACGTGGAGGACTTGTCATGAACATCATCGCTACCTACAGCCGTCAGCCCTGGAACAAAGGAAAACTGGTCGGGCAGAAAACCCCACTCCGATTGAGAGATATCTGGGCCATCCGAGTAAGGCTTCAAATTGCGGAAAGAACCCGAGATCTGGCCCTCTTCGATCTGGCCATCGACAGCAAGCTTCGAGCCTGCGACTTAACCAAGTTCCGCGTGCGCGATGTCGCTCATGGCGAGCACGTATCATCACGAGCCATGGTGATGCAGCAGAAAACGCAGCGACCTGTGCAGTTTGAGATCACTGAGCAAACACGGTCTGCTCTCGCGGCCTGGATACATCGGGCACAGCTACGCAGCGAAGACTGCCTTTTTCCTAGCCGGCTGCATACTTCAGACCATCTATCTACTCGTCAATACGCTCGTATCGTCAAAGGCTGGGTGGAAGCCGTGGGCCTTGATCCAGCCATGTATGGCACCCACACAATGAGACGTACGAAGGCATCACTGATCTATCGCAGGACGAAGAACCTGCGGGCGGTTCAGTTGCTGCTCGGCCATACGAAGCTGGAGAGCACTGTTCGATACCTGGGGATTGAGGTCGATGACGCCCTGGAGATGGCGGAACAGACTGAGGTTTGACTATGTATAGCGACGGTCGAATTCAGACCGTCGCTAACCGGCCAAGAGTAGTCATTGAAAAAATCGCACTTGGGCGACCCTTTAACCGCCAAGGGCGGCAATGGTGTTATCGAGCCGTCGCAGCAGATCATCGTATGTAACAATGTCCATCATGTTTGCATACTTGCGTTTTATTATCTCGAAGTCCAACAATTGGCTCCCAGTCATATCCGCACCGCCGACCTGATCGCGTCCGACGATGATAATCGCCTTAGGATTGGAAATTCGAATCGTCATGCCGGGCGGTAGTTGATTGATGTATTTTTTGGTTAAAGCATCTTCACCTTTGACACCCCATTTTGATAAGTGGAATAGATATTTCTCGGCCTGCATGATACTACCGCTCAACTCTGAGGTCGGAATGCTATTACCACGATATTGGCTCTTGCGAAGGATTTTGTCATCAAAGGGCTTTTTGACTTCTATGATGTCAAGGTTTCCATTGGCATCAACCAAGGAAATATCAATGAAGCGATCAGTTTTCTTGCTAGGATTAGTGTAGTAGTCGTGGATAGTGACGTTCTCGAGAACAATGATATATTTTGGGAACAAAAGCAGGAGAAAAGACAGCATCAGCTTCTGCCAGTCACCCTTGGACAAATTTTTCTTTGTCGCCAAGGAGTCCTTTATCAAGTCTCGAATCAAAATGTATTTCTCGATTTCCAGCTTCTTCAATACATCCAGATCTATTTTTATGGGGCTGATTAGTGACCTGTTTTTGTTGAGATAATTCTCATAGCGGCCACGTGCATCCCTCATGCCATCCAGGTAATGAGAAAGTATTGTTTGAACGCGAGCATCGGCATAGCGATTGAGTTCATAGGTATTCGGGAATTTTTTGAGCAATTCCTCAAATACGTCTATCGGTATTGCGTCGGGGTGTGCCCCTCCTATCACAATTGAATCTGGATGATCGAGTAGTTCTGATAGACGAAGAAAGATCGAGATATTGCGCTCAGCAACAAAGAATGACCGTCGGAGTTTTACTTCACGACTGATGAGTAAATCGTTTTTGATTTCGAGGATTCGCGCAGGAACTCTTAAATAGTCATTATCGAATACTCCGAATCGAAACTGATATTTATAATCGTCAAAATCTTGGTTGGCAGAGGGAGGATTTAGCAAGTCTGAAGACTTGAACAAGAATATTCGAGATATCCGCGCTTTCTTGTTGGTCGTCAATTCATCCCAGACCCATTTGTCATTGGCTCCCAGATCCCCTTCGTATTCAAGATCAACACCTGTAGCTGTAATCTGAAAATAAAGCATACTTGCCTCAATGCGAAAAACCAACGGCTCTACTTATAGCAGGTGACATCGGTGTATATGTACTGAATTCCCTAGTTTGTCTGACACAGTTGAGCGGCTGCTTCTGGCCGATACCCACCCACACAAGGATCTCGAATGGTTATGTCAACGGATGAACTGGCGATACGCCAGATCTCAGCGCTTGCTCCGCAAGTCCTGGTACTGGAAGCGGAGGCAACTGCGGACGGTTTCAGGTTTCTCACGCGTTTGGTTGCAGAGTGGCAGAACGGGTCGAATCGGTTCGATCAACCCGGTGAATGCCTGTTGGGCGCCTTCCGCAGCGGGCAACTGATTGCCATCGGTGGCCTTACTCGTGACCCCTATGCCGGGCCGGATATCGGCAGGCTACGGAGGGTATACGTTGCGCGTGCAGCAAGGGGCCGGAATCTGGGCAAAGCCCTGGTGCAGCGGCTTTTGGAACACGCGGCTCAGCGATTTTGTGTGGTGCGCCTATCTACGGATACACCAGAGGGCGCCGCGTTTTACCTGCGCTGCGGGTTCCAGCAGATACAGGATGATTTTGCTACGCACGCAAAGTCATTGGCCGATGCCACATAACCAGGTCATTGGAGGGCAGATGGGGTGGCGTAGCCGGTCAACGGCGAAGAGTGAAGGTTTTGCAGGCTTGCACAGCCTTGCAGCAGGGGACATCAGCGCGATAGGCCCATCGTCGGAATGCACTGACGAATATAGTAATTATCGAATTCACCGCTTTCGATGAATTGAAAACCGTGGCGGGTATAGAAACGATTCGAAGCGCTGCCTTTAAGGGCACCCACTCTAATAGGGAGCCCAGCCACATCCGCCTCTTTGAAAATCTGGGCGAGAACAGCAGAGCCTATCCCTGATCCCTGCGCGGTCGGTCTCACATACAAGTGGTCGAGCAAGAGTTCAGTGCGCCGGTGCTTGACCACGACAAAACCAACCCTCTCTCCAGATACCTCGATGTAGCGTGTATTGCGGGCCTCAAACCCGCTAAGAAAGCGTTCGCGTGCGCGCACTGGATCAAATCGCCCAACCCGCTCCAGGCTTTCGCGCATGGCCTCGATTCGAATGGCTACAAGATTGTCCAAGTCGCTTTGTTGAGCCAAGACCAAAATGACCTGGGAATTTTTATCGGCTGTGGCGGGCATCATTTGCGCTCTGACTGTCATTCAGGGAAGCCAGTATAGAGAGAAGGGAAACAAGCGGCCCACCCGCTTTTTCTGTCGAGGCCAACAGGCGAAAGCAGCCACTCAACCGGTAGTGAAATCAAGCTGGACTTGCAACGCACCGAGTATCAGGCCCGACCCCGGTTCCTCAATGGAACGGGAAGATGTAGTTCATCCAGGCCGACATGCGCAGGAGGATCTTGCGCATGATCGCCACATGGTGGAAGTGCTGGCTGTAGAGCGCTGCCTGGCCATAGGCGCCACCGGGCATGAGTCTGGCGTAGGGCAGGTAGTCCGGGTCGGTGATTTCGATGACCACTGGCACCCGCCCAGGCGGCGGTGAGCCGGTGTAGCTCAGCAGGGTGCCGGACGGCTGGACCTGTCCTTCGCCGATCACCGTGATGACATTCTTCACCCGGCCCTTGAACACCCGGCCGGGTATGCCGTCGAACGCCACTTCCGCCTCGTCCCCCGGGACCAGGCGCAGCAGGCTGTTCTGGCGCATCCAGGCCGCAAAATACTGGCCTTCGTCCGGAACGAACACCATCGACGGGCGCAGCGGCAGCTTGCTCGCCATCATTCCCGGGCGCAGCGACACGTGGGTGACGAAGCCTTTGCTCGGGGCGCGGACCACGGTGCTGTCCAGCTCGAACTGGGCGTTGTCGATCTGAGCCTGCAGGTCGTCGACCCGGGCAATCGCGGCTTCCTGCTCGCGGCGGGTGCCGAAGTTGCGCTTGATCAACTCGTTGATCCGGTACAGGTCGCCCCGCGCCGCCAACTGCTGGGCCTTGAGGGATTTGAGGCGGTTCTCGAAAGGCTCGGGGTCGATGCGAAACAGCACGTCGCCCGGCTCCAGCGGCGTGTTGCCCTGGACCGGCACCTCGATCACCCGGCCGGTAACGACCGGGATCACGGGCACCGAGACGAAGTAGGAGCGCGCCACTTCTGAATAGGGGTGGTTGTAGTTCATCAGGAAAATCAGCGCGCCGATCAAGACCACGCCGCCCAGCACGGCGGTGGGCACCGTCCATTTGTTCAGCGGGATACGGAAGATCTTGAAGATGGCCACGCAGATGGCGGTGTAGGTCAGGATCAGTAGCAGGTCCATGGGTCACAGCTTCCCTTCCGGACGGGGCCCGGTCCGGGATTGTCCTTCCAGTCGCTCGATCCGCTGTCGCAGCTCGGCCAGTTCTTGGGCCAGATCTCTTTCGGCCTGCATCCGCGCCTTGTCGGTCGCGAACCCCCAGCCCCGGTCCTCGCGGTACAACATGGCCCAGATCCACAGGAACGGCCACAGGGCATGGAGCGTGAACAGACTGACCCAGCCTGCCGCGTGAATGGCGTCCTGATGTGGGTGGTTCCGATGGACGGCAATTTCGTAGGGAATGTCGTGCAGGACAATGATTCCGTAGAACAGCACTATCCCGGCAAAAACAAGCATGCCCAGCGCAATCTGATCGAGCATGATTCGCCTCCCGGAAGCCTTCAGCTCGCACGCAACCGCTTATGAAGCACCTTGGTCAGCCACGGCCATGGGACAGCCCGATGGCGCGGGCCTTACGCAATCCATACTAGTTCAAGTTCGTTCATCTGCCTGGCTGCCCTGCAGGGCGCGCACGGCCCTGGACCTGGAAAGCTGCGCTCGCCCAGGCCGCGGTTTATGATCGCTGCCTGTCGTCCCTCACTGCGAGCCCGATCATGCCTTTTGAACTGGACCTTCCCGAAATCCGCGCCGGCGTCGTTGAATTCCCTGTCTGGCATGCGCGCGGTGGTACCTCCACCGGTTTGATCCTGGCTCGCGAAACCCTGCCCGAGGACCCGTTGCTGGTCGAAGAACTGCTGCGCCACCTGATGGGGGTGCCGTTGAGCGGCGAGCTGCCGGGCAATAACCAGATCACCGGCCTGGGCCGTGGCGGGCCCACCAGCAACAAGGTGTTCATCGCCGAGCGCCAGCCTGGCGAGGCGCGGATGGTCAGCACCCTGGCACAGCTGGCGGCGGGTAAAAGCGCGATCGACTGGAGCGTCAACTGCGGCAACATGTCCGCGGCCTTGCCCCTATACGCCCTGGAGCGTGGCTGGCTGAGCGCGGACGAGGACAGCGCGCAGATCGAGATCTTCAACAGCAATACCCAGACCACCATGCTCGCGCGCCTGGCGTTCCGCGACGGTCGCTTGCTGAGCGATACGCGCATTCCCGGGGTCAATGGCGTGTTCCCAGGGGTCGACCTGTTTCTCAGCGACCCGGTGGGAGCCAAGACCGGCCAGCTGTTTCCCACCGGGCAACGCATCGACCTGCTCAATGGCGTGCGCGCCACCTGCCTCGACGTGGCGGTGCCAATGGTCATCGTCCAGGCCGCGGACCTGGGCAAGACCGGCCTGGAAACCCCGGCGCAACTGGACGCCGATGCCGACTTCAAGGCCCGGTTGATCGGCTTGATGGTCGAGGGCGGCCTGCGCATGCAACTGCGCAACCGCGGCGGCGCCTTGATGAGCGCCGAGGAGCTGCAACGCAGCGAAACCCTGCCGAAGATCTGCATCGTCAGCCCGGCCCAGGGCGCGGGCGATATCAACACCCGCTATTTCACCCCGCAAAACGCCCATCCTTCATTGGCCGTCTCCGGTGGCTGCTGCCTGGCCGCCGCCTGCCTGGCGCAAGGCACCGTGGCCTATGAACTGCTCAAGACGCCCAAGCCCCTGAGCGCCACCACGGCGGAATACCCGGTGTCGATCGAAAACCCGGCGGGGGTGCTGGACACCTTGATCACCGCGCGCGAGGAGGGTGCCTCAATGCGCATCGACGCGGCCGCCTACCGGCGCAGCGCGCAGATCCTGCTCAAGGGCCGGGTGCCGTTGTACAACGCCTCGGCGGCGTTGGTCGCGGCGTTACAAGGGCGGGGCTGAGGTCCCGGACCGGAAAGGTGGCAGCAAATCCGCTCAACCCCGTGAGCGATATTCGCTGGGGGCGACCCCGAACTCGCGGCGAAAGGCCCGGCTGAAGGCGGCTTCGGATTCATAGCCCAGCTGTTCGGCGATCCGTGAAATGCGCAGGCTGGAGGTCTGCAAGCGCTGACTGGCCAGTTGCATGCGCCAGTGCATCAGGTAGCGCATTGGCGATTGGCCCACCAGGCGGGTGAAGCGTTGCGCCAGGTTGGAGCGCGACTGGTTGACCAGGCCGGCCAGGCGCTCGACGCTCCACGCCGCGCCCGGTTCGGCGTGCAGCAGCGCCAGCGCCTGGCCGACCAGCGGGTCGCGCAGGGCGGCGATCCAGCCGCTGATGCCTTGCGGGGCGTGGGCCAGCCAATGGCGCACGGCCCAGATAAACATCAGGTCGATGATCCGCGACAGCATGATGCTGCTGCCGATCGACGGGTTGCGCACTTCCTTCTGCATCGCCGCCACCGTCAGCGACAGCCATTCACGGGAGCCGATCAGGTCGCTCGGGTCCTCGCCCTGGCAGCTGACTTGCAGCACCCCGGGCAAACCCTGGCTCAAGGCCTGGCCGCACCCGCCCTCGAACCGGAAGACTCCGCTGGTGATGCGCGCTGGCAGGTCCGGGCTGGCATCCGCAGCGCTGTGCAGTTGATGAGCCTGGCCGTGGGGCACGAACAGGATGTCCCCGGGCATCAGGCTGGTGGTTTGGTTATTGCCGTCGAGCCTGAGCTGGCAGCCGGCGTCCTGGATCACATGGAAGCAGGCGCCGCCCGCCGCTCGCTGCAGCAGCTGGCCGGGTCGCAGCAGCGTCTCGCCCAGCAGCTCGCCATGCATCCGCGCCAGGCTGAACACTTCGAAAAACACATCGGCGGCCGGGTGCCGGAGGTCGGCTGGCGGGACGGCTGGGGGCAGGTGTCTCTGCACAGTCTTCGGCTTTTCGGTCATGGTCGGTCGGCACCGTCCCCTTCGATAATGAGCGTGCCCGAGCATAAGCCAGCACGGGGGAGGGCGTCTCCTGCCTGTCACTTGACGAGCGACCTGCCCCGCAATGCCCAGGGCCCGGCAGTACCGCCGCCATCGGCGAGCGGTCTTTATCCAGACAGAGGATTCAAGCTCATGAGTGGTCAGCCTACGATTGTGTTGGTGCACGGTTTTTGGGGCGATGCGGCCCATTGGAGCAAGGTGATCATCGAGCTGGCGCGCAAGGGTTACAGCGCGATCCGCGCGGTGGAGATGCCCTTGACGTCGCTGGCCGATGACGTCGAGCGCACCCGCAAGATGATTGCCCAGGTCGATGGCCCGGTGTTGCTGGTGGGGCATTCCTACGGCGGCGCGGTGATTACCGAAGTGGGCGACCAGCCCAACGTGGTCGGGCTGGTGTATATCGCCGCCTTCGCCCCGGATGCCGGGGAAAGCCCGGGCTGGATCACCCAGCAGCACCTGCCCGCGGCGGCGGCCAACCTCGA
The DNA here is from genome assembly GCF_059424045.1 of Pseudomonas sp. GW456-L12. Lineage (NCBI taxonomy): Bacteria > Pseudomonadati > Pseudomonadota > Gammaproteobacteria > Pseudomonadales > Pseudomonadaceae > Pseudomonas > Pseudomonas sp. GW456-L12. Next base: position 19,313 of record NZ_JBWKZA010000046.1, on the reverse strand, counting down.
GCCCGACAGCGATGGCTATTTGTGGCTCAAGCCAGCGGCCTTCCATGAGAGCTTCTGTCAGGACCTGGGCGCCGACGAAGCGCTGGTCATGGCGGTGACCCAGAAGGCGCCGCTGGCCAGCACCTTCGGCGATACCATCAGTGCGCCGGCCTGGAAGAAAAAGCCCTCCTGGTACCAGATCTCCAGCGACGACCGCATGATCCATCCGCGCAACCAGCAAATGATGGCGGCCCGGCTCAACCCACAAAAGACCCTCACCCTGGCCAGTTCCCATGCCTCGCTGGCCTCGCGGGCGGCGGAGGTCGCGGCCTTTATCCACGAGGCCGCCAGCGCCACCGTCAAGGGCTGACCAGGCCACCCCTCAGGCCCCGCTCGCGAGCGGGGCCTTGCGGCCTACAGGTCCAGGTCGACCCACACCGCCGCGTGATCCGAGCCGGCGTTTTCCTTCTTGTCCAGCTGCGGGTAGACCTCCCAGCGCTTGGGCTGGCTGCCCGGCCACATGCCCTTGCGCCATACGCCGCCGGCGGTGACGGTGGCGAACAGCGCCGGGGAGAGCAGCAGGTAGTCGATCTTGTTCGCCGCCTTGCAGGTGTCGAAGGTGCCGGGGTAACCACCGTCGTCGAAGGCCGGATGGACAAAGGCATCCTTGAGGTCGGTGCCCTTGAGCAAGGGCTCCAGCGGCGCGCTGTCCGGGGTGTCGTTGAAATCGCCGACCACCGCGATATAGGCCTCGCCCTGGGCCACCAGCTCTTGGTAGATGAGCTTGATCCGCTCGGCCTGGGCCAGGCGTTTTTTCGCCGAGGCCGCAAGGCCGCCGAAGCCTTTGCTCTTGAGGTGGTTGACCAGGACGATCAGCTGCTTGTCCTTCTGTTTTCCAGAAGGCAGCGGGATATGAAACTGCGCGCAATCGCGGGAAAAAATCAGCTCGCCGTTGGCCGCGGTGTCGTCGACATGGCTGCGCAGCTGGCCGATGGGGTAGCCTGCGGCGGTCATCAGGCCGACATCGATGCCCCGCGTATCGTTGCCGTCGATCAGCATCACATGCCGGTACAGCGGGCCTCCCAGGGCACCGATGATTTCCGTGTTGAAGTCGCGCAGGGCCGGGCGGCTTTCCGCCTCGACCACCGCAAGCACATCGGCGTGCAGGTCGATCATCACCCGCGCGGTATTGCGCATCGCTTCCAGGTCCACCGGGGCCTCGATCAGCTCCAGCGAACCGACCCACTCGGTGCGGCCGTTGGCGACAATCTCCAGGCCGCCGGCCTTGGGCCGCTTGACCAGGCTGCCGCGGTTCTGCCGCAGGATCACAAACGGACCCTTGTCCGACTTGCTCAGGCCCAGTTCGATCAGCAGCTTGACCATCTGCGCCTTGTCCTGGTCGGTGTAGATGGGCTCGCCCAGCAGCTGGTTGAGCTTGGCGAAACGCTCCAGCACCGGCTTGCCTTCGGCCCAGCCTTCCAGGTTCATGGCCTTGGCGCGGTTGAACAGGTTTTCAACGTTGTAGGACGCGAGTCTCATCGGGCTCTTCCTTTGCGTGGGGCGGACGTCAATGCGCATTACAACCGATAAAAATGACCGAATGCCGACAGACGCGGCGTCTTGTTGCCTTCTTTATGCTGAACTCAAGAAAGGGCGAAACCGGCCTGGGATTCCCGGTGGGCGACTCGCAGAGGGCCGGTGGGGGAGTAACCTGATAGGCAGCACTTCGCCCGAACCGAATGGGGAGGACAGGGCATGCATGATGAGTCCCGCGAGCAGGGCGAGCCGTTCAAGCGGCTGTTCTTTGCCTTGCCCTGCACCGCCGCCCAACGCCGGGCCATTGCCCAGTGGCGCAGCGCCCTGGGGCTCAGGAGCGGCCGGCCGGTGCCGGCGGAAAACTTTCATTTGACCCTGATGTTCCTGGGCTCGGTCACCGTGGCGCAGATTCCGCGGATCTGCGCCGCGGCGGCGAACGTGCGAACGCCCGGTGAGGCGCTGCACGTCCCGCTCGACCGCCTGGAGGTCTGGCGCCGGGCCGGGGTCTTGTTGCTGGCGCCGGCACAGGCGCCGCTGGCGTTGCGTCAGCTGGTGTATGCCTTGCAGGAAGCGCTGCTGCCCCTTGGGCTGGTCGATTCGCCGCGGGAATTTCGCCCGCACTTGACCTTGATGCGCGACTATCGGGCAGCGGTTCCCGAGTCCCAGACCCCTGCGAATTTTCAGCTGAGTGCCCGGCACTTCGCCCTGTACGAGTCGCATAAGGGCCGTTATCGGCCGCTGGCCGAATGGGCGCTGGCGCGGTGACGGTCGGGGCAGCCCTGTCGACAGGTTCGCCGGTCAGCCGAAATCCGAGTGCCCCAGGGCCTGCACGTTATAGTTGATGAGGCCGAATCAATGGGAGGAGGACATGCGCCAGATCGTCAGCAAAGAGCCGTGGTGGGCCGCGCCGCCGAAACCGGGCCAGGATGAGTCCGAGCTGGACTGGGGCTGGCTGGTCACTTACAACGAGGGCGAGCCGCGCTTCGAGTTCGTCAAGGAGCGCCCTTCGGAGCAGGAGATCCGTCAGCGCAAGAGTTGCCGGACCACGCCGTCCGAGTAGCCGGTCGGCGCGGAGGGCAATCTTGCGCGACCCTCACTGTTTGTAGCCGATCTGCCGCAGCAGGTTCTTGCGCCAGAGGATGTCGTCGTCGCCTTCCAGGCCCTTGGCGCAGAAGCCATCCACCACCCCCAGCACCGCCCGGCCCTGCGCCGTTTCAGCGAGAATCACCTGGCTCGGGTTGGCGGTCGCGCAGAAAATGCGGCACACCTCAGGCACCATCTTCAGGGTGTTGAGCACGTTCAACGGATAAAAACCGTCGCCAAGAAACACGATAAAGCTATGGCCGGCGGCGATCGCCTGGGCGTTCTTTTGCGCCAGCGCGATCATCGTCGGATCGCTGCCGGACCAGCGCACCAGGCATTGGCCGGAGGCTTCGCAAAAGGCCAGGCCAAAGGCGATGTTCGGCACGGCGCCGACCAGGGCTTCGTGGATGTCCTCGACGGACTTGATGAAGTGGGTCTGGCCGAAAATGAAGTTGGTGGCTTCCGGCTTGTCGATGTTCACGCTGATCAGTTGCATCTCGAACCGCTCCTTGCCGATGTCGCGCGGCGCTGGGGGCGTTGACGGAAAGGGGACGCCCGTCGTAGCCCGTTATCGGCGAGGCGGGATTGCTTCCAGCAACAGATCAAGCATAGCCACACATCGAGCCGCCACGCTGGTCCCTGACCGTCAGCGCCTAGAACTTCGCGTAATTCAATGCGTCGACAATCAGCGAGCCACCCACGCCGGTCAGCGACAGCAGCAGGGCGCGCACCAGTGGTTCTTGCGAGTAACTTGAGAAGGCTCCGGTATTGAGGGCAACGATGCGTCCGCGGATCAGTTCGAGCTTCTTGTAGATCGGTGCGTCCTCGGGTGTTTCCAGCCGGTAGTTATCCAGACGCTGTAACGCTGCGCCACGTGCCTGTTCCGCGGCACGGCGCAGCGACAGCGCGGAAGCGAGCAAGATCAATGTTGTCAGCAGGAAGGAAATGACGATGCTGGGCGGTGTCGGCCAGTTGTCGAACACACTGTTGCGTGACGCAATCAGGATCAGCATGACGACCGTGGGGGCATAGATCAGGCGATTGACGGTCGCCGTGCGCTTGGCGATCAGTTGCATGTCCATCCAGTCGTCGATGCAGGGGTGCAGAGGCACGCCGAAAACCCTCCAGTGCTCCTTGCGCAGTGCTTTTGGCCAGATCGCGTAATGCGTGCTCAGGTTGCGGATGAACCGTGTCAGCAGGAGGTTGGCATCCACTACCCAGAACACCAACAGCTGGAAGGTCAGGGTTGGCAGCAGCCAGTTCAACATCCAGATCGATGACTCGCCCCGAATGGGCGCGCCTTCCATTGGCCAGAGCACGAAGAGCGCGCTGGTGATTACGACGAATATCCAGGTGGCGAGGAGGGCGCGCAGCATTCGGGCGCCGAAGGTGCCAGCCACGCAGTGTTCTCTCCAGAAGCTCGTGACGAAAATGATCCTGCGCTTGTCGGCAACATATGACTGGATTGTGGTCGTCAGTCTCTTCGGCGTGTGCCAGTCGCGCTCGTTGACTAAGAGCGGGAACAGGATCAGGAACAGGCAGCGTCCCAGGGCGGCTCGCCACCTATGTGGCGTTGTGCCCCTTTCTCGGTTGACCAGGCGCAGTAACTGCCCCCACAGGCTCATCTGCAGCCTGCTCATGTATCGATCCAGGTGGTAGGCCTTTTCGATCTCGACACGGTTGATGCGCAGGGTGCGCCAACCCCAGGCCAGCGCCGTGATCGAGATGACCACGGCGAGCAGGCGCAGGGCCAAGGTGGGCCAGGCGCTGATGCCCTCGAACAGGAACATCGGCTCACCCAGCCCGTCATCCGTCAATACACGCCGGATCTGGTACATCCACAGCAAGGCCAGGACGAATACCACGATCGGTACCACGACGTACCACGCCGAGGCGTCGAACAAGCCACTGCTTGCAGGAGCGGGGACCGGTCCGGGTTGCGCTGGTTGGGGCTGATGACGGCGGATAAGTTCCGAGCAAACGATGCCCAACAGGATCAGTACGAAGGCGGTCCACATGAACTCCACGCGCCAGAACCGCATGGCGAGCCACGCCGACAGTCCGGACACCACATACAGCGTCAGCGGGATACTGTGCACCCAGGCTGGCAGTTTGCTGTCTCTGGATTGCGCATAGGTCCACCACCAGCCAAGGAGGATCACCACTACCAGCAGGATGAACGTCAGCGGCCCGGCCCAGAAAAACGACTGTCTTTCATCGAGCTTGTCGCGTACCGACTGGGAGAGTTCGGGATAAGGAGGGGGCGAAGGATCCTGCAGGCAACGCAACGCCATGAGGTCGTGCGTTGCTTGCCGGGTCTGGCCGGGTGCCGCGCAATCCTTGGGGCGTTCGGCGCTCTGCTTGTTTGACAGGGGGATGAAGCCGCTGATGCCCACCTCATAGATGCCCGGCGAAAGCAGCTCCGATTTGGAGTAGTCGAACTTCGCCCGCTTGGCCTCGTAGTCCTGTGGTGCCTGGGCAGCCAGAACCGCGATGAACACGGCACTTTGCAGACTCTCGCGAAACGGCGGCACATCCTGTTGCAGGGCGCGTGTCAGCGTGAGCCCGTAGGGTGCTGCCAGGACCAGGTTGCGGGTGGTCTGGGCCTGGCCACGCTGGAGCATGCGCGCATCGAGGTTGGTGGAGAAAAACACTTTGTTCGGCATCCGGCCCTTGAGGGCCTGCAGCACCAGCAGCTTGTCGTAGGTATCGGCCCCCAGCACACCGATGGCGCCGATACCGCTGGTGCCCTTGCGGCGATAGGCTTCGTCCTCGCGCGCGATATGGTCGGCGAGGCGGCGCAGGTAATCGAGCTGGGAATTGCCGTCGGACTTTTCCAGCGGGCTCAGATCCAGGGTGTTCTTGTCCTTGCTGTTTTTATTGTCGTCGCTACCAGGCGCCTTGTTGCCGCTGGCGACCTCCTCTGGCAAACGCCCGTCCACGCCTCGCAGGTAACTGAAGCGCAATACCCAGTCATTGACCGCCGCCTGGTCTTTGCTGTCGATGCCGGCATCCTGGGCAACCTGCGATTTAAAACTCTCGCTCAGTGCGCGGCTGTAGAAACTGTCCCACTCGGAGACCAGCGCGATGCGATTGGAGCGCGGCCAGCCTCCAGAGCCGCAGCGGGTGCCGACCCGCAGCAATGCCCCTTGGCTGCATTCCACACCCGCGACTGGATCCACATGGCGCAGCTTCAGTTCCTCCAGCAGCAGGCGCGTCATGGTGCCGTCGTGGCTGACGGTGCGCAGCAGGTTCATGGAGCGTTTCGGCGCCGCTGGTGTTTGCTGCTGGGAGGTTGCTTCGCCGGGCGAGGGCTTGTCCAGGGCATGCATCAATATGTCGTAATCAGCAGTGGCCAGGGGGGAGTAAATCTCGATATTGGGCTTGGCGTAGCCGTTGGCTTCGTCCCGATACATATCGAGCAGGACTTTCGAGGTGGAGGGGCCGATGACTTTCAGCAGTGTCGGCTTCGGGCAGCTTTCTTGGGATGGGCAAGCCGAGGGAACCTCTTTCTGCAGGGTGAGGCGCAATGTTTCGAGTTGTTGTAGCGGGTTCGAACCAAGAAGCTCCTGCTTTACCCAGAGCAGTATGGTCTGGGCGGATGGACGCGGTCTGTCCTGTATGTCCCTGGGTGGGTCGAATGGATTGGCGATGAAGGTTTCATAGGGGATTTCTACGCGCTTCAGCTTGCCTTGCGCATCGGTTTTCAGCTCGCCTGACAGGTCGTCGGCAAGGGCCAGGCAACGGATGTGCTGCTCGTCCTCGGGCACCATGCGCGAGTTTTTGACCCCGGCCAGGATTGCATAACGAATGCGCCGGCGCATTTCCACTTCATCGGCGTATGGGCCGCCTTCGACCAGCGCCACCATGAGTTGGGGAGGCTCTGGCGGTTGTTGCGTTTTTTTTTCGTCCAGGACCGCTGGCGTAACGACAACAAGATCGGAACTGCATTCAAAGTCATTACTTGGGGGCTTGTTACCGTCCTTGAACTTTTTGCGATGACGCTCAAGCGCATCGAACGGGTCCTGCCACAGGCGCGCTTCTATCGGTGGTTGCGCCTGGAATTGCGCGCCGATGGGGCGTGGTTCGAGGAAAGGCTCGCGAGTGAGGGCGAAGGTCGAGACGACCAGACTGAGGATGAGGGCGCTACCCGGTAACCAGAGGACGAGGTTGTTACCTGAGCCATTGCTGTTGTCCATGGTCTTTTCCCCCTTCCTTAGGTGTAGGGCCGACCGCTATGCATAGGTATAGCCCCCGGATGAGGCTTTATCTACCGGCCCTCCGACGCTGCAACGAGGGTGTCGCAGGGCCAAACGAGCGTGCTTTCAAGCGGCCTGGGGCGCGCGAGCAATTGGGCCGCTGACCGGTGGCTTCATGCTGGGGGCGGGAACAGGATCGGCGGTCATGCGGCGGGGGCGCAAGGCTGCTATTCCTTCCCTTGGGACAATCGTTTCAGACCAGACGGAATGCGGGTCGATACCGATGCGTGGCCGTGGTCAAGGTGCCTGCCAGGTGCGCGCGCAGAACAACGGGCGCCAGTTTCGCTGGAGGTGGCAAATGTTATTCATTGTCAGCTGGTCAATCAGTCCCGAACGTCGTAACAGTGCGATCGAGCGATTTCTCAAGACGGGTGGGGCGCCACCCGCAGGGGTGAGCATGCTGGGGCGTTGGCATGCCGTCGGCGGTATGACGGGGTTTGGGATCGCGGAAACCAGCGATCTCGCGCTGATGCAGAAATGGGTGCTTGAGTGGAGCGACCTGCTGCGCATGGAAGTGCACCCGGCGTTGACCGATGAACAGGCCGCGCCGCTATTGGCGGCAGCGCTTGGCAGGTAACGGGCAAGCAGACCGTTGGCGATCCGCCGAGGGCTGTCTGCCTCGGCCAATATACGGGGTAACGCTGTTTGTCGGCGTGCCCCGGCCATTCACGAAGTGGAGGTTGTCATGCCAAAGTTCGTCATTGAGCGCGAGATGCCGGAAGCCGGGGCGCTTACGCCGCAGGATCTGCAACAGATCTCGCAAAAATCCTGCAAGGTTATCAGTGAGCTGGGGTCGCAAGTGCAGTGGCTGCATAGCTACGTCACGGGCGACAAGATCTATTGTGTCTATATCTCCCCGGACGAGGAACTCGTCAGGGAGCACGCCAGGCTAGGCGGTTTTCCGGCGGACCGGGTATCGCGAGTCACCTCAATCATCGATCCGACGACGGCGGAGTAGGGGCTGCCGCCGAGGTTCGCGCGCCAACAGCTAAGGAGGTTGTAGGAACGAGCTTGCTCGCGATGAACGTGAGAGCGCCGCGTTTACCCAGTCAGTGGGCGTTATCGTTAACGGCTATCGCGAGCAAGCTTCGCTCCTACAGTAACGAGCTGGGATCAGCTTTTTTGTGGTCACGGCGTGCCGCGCGGCGGTCCGCTGGGCGTCTTGATAGACAAACGGCTGCGCAGCGCTTGGCTATGCTGTCGAGTCTATAGCCGGTATGCAGCCGGTCCCCATGTCCCCAGCCCCAAGAGCGCCATGAGAAAAACCACCCAGCAGATGTTGCTCCACGAAATCGCCGACTGGCGCCACCGTGGCCTGATCGATGCCGAGGCGCAGCAGCGGCTCGGCGCCCTGTACGAACGTCCCGAACACCGCTTGTCCACGGTCCTGCAATGGCTGGGCATCGGCGCGGTGCTGCTGATCGGCATGGCGGTGCTGGGCGGCATTGGCCTGCTGGCCGAGTCGGTGCTGGTGGGGGCGGTGCTGTTTTTCGCCGCCGGTGCCGGGCTGTGGCTGATCGGCGCGCGCCTGGCCCGCGACCCGGCGCGGCGCATGCCGGTCACCGGGGTGGCGATCCTGACCATCGGCCTGATCCTGATGGGCGCCAGCCTGTTGCTGGGCAGCTCCGACAGCGAGACCGGCGACTTCGGCAACCTGCCCCTGGCGCTGCTGGTCACCGCCGCCCTGAGCATCGCCACCGCCTATGGCTATCGCCTGCGCTGGCCGCTGTTGCTAGGCCTGCTCTGCGTCTTCCACGGCCTGGGTTCGTGGGAGTGGTATGGCGGTTCCGGCACGTACTATTTTGGCATCCAGGACCCGCGCTCCATGGCCGTGATCGCTGCGTTGACTGCGCTCCTGGGGCTCTGGCACCAGCGCGCCGAGGATCACGCCTTGCGCCGGTTCAGTGGCTTCGGACGGCTGTATGTGATCTTCGGATTGTTGTACTTCAACTGTTCGCTGTGGTTCCTCAGCCTGGAGGAAGCTTACCGGCAGACCCTGACCTGGACCCTGTTGTTCACCCTCGGCGCCATCGTCCAGCTGGTGCTCGGCGCGCGCTTCAAGCACCCCAGCTTCACCGGTTTTGGCGTGGTGTTCCTCGGCATCGACCTGTACACGCGCTTTTATGAGTACGCCTGGGAACAGCTGAGCGCCGCGGTGTTTTTTGCCGTGGCCGGCGCCCTCGGCATGCTCCTGGGCTGGTTGTTCGAACGCACCGCGCTGCGCGCCGGGGAGGCTGGCCAATGAACCCGGATCGCCGCAATCGCCAGGTGCACAACGCCCTGGACCAATGGCTGCGCGACGGCCTGATCGACACCCAGGCCCACGCGCGGATCGCCGAGCTGTACCCGCAGACCCGCTGGGACTGGCGTTCCCTGGGGCGCTGGTTCCTGACCTTCGGCGCCATCAGCCTGGCGGCGGGCTTGCTGATCCTGCTGCATGAGCACCTGACGTTCACCTTGCCGAAGCTGGCGGGCGGCCTTGGCCTGTTGATGGTTGGCTTGTTCGTCGCCGGGCGCTGGCTGCTGGGCAAACAGCTGAAGCTGCTCGGCGCGACCCTGGAGTTGCTCGGCGGTTTTGCCCTGATCGGCTTGAGCCTGGTGCTGGGCATGATCTATTCCGACGGCTCGGGCAACTGGCCGGCGTTGTTGCTGGTGGACCTGCTGCTGTTGCTGGCGCTCAGTTATGTGCTGAACAACGTCTTGCTGCTGACCCTGTGCAGCGTGCTGTTCTTTATCTGGTTCGGCGGGCGCAGCGGTTATGAGTCGGGGTGGGGCGCCTACTGGTTCGGTATGAACTACCCGCTGCGCTTCCTCGGCGCGGCCCTGGCCATGGTGCTGTTCGGCTTTGTCCATCTGTGGGGCGAGGCCTCGACGCTGGCCCGTTATCGCGGCTTTGCCAAGGTGTGGATTTCCGCCGGGTTGTTCATGGCCCAGATGTCGTTGTGGCTGTTGTCGCTGTTCGGCAGCTACGACCTGATCGACGGTCCGTGGCACCTGGCCGAGTCCGGCGAACTGGTGCTGTTCAATGGGCTGTGGGCGGCGTTCAGCCTGGGCTTGCTGGCACTGGGCATTCGCCTGCGCTTTTCCATGCTGGTGGGCTATGGCGCGACCTTCTTCATCCAGCTGTACACGCTGTTCTTCACCCAACTGGCGGACACCCTGGGCTGGTTCGTCAGCTTGCTGATTGCCGGCGGCAGCCTGTTGGGGCTGGTGATCTGGCTGGAAGGCAAACGCCAGCAACGCCGGACTGTGCCGGGCGAAGCCGGATCGGTGTAGGGAAGGGGAGAAGCCCATGCCCGAAGTTGTGGGCATGGGCAGGCGACGGACCCTAGGCTGTCAGTCGTTTTTCGATATCCCGGTAGGTTTCGCTGTCTGTGGCCGCCAGCAGTTTGCGGCCATCCTTGAAGGTGCCGATGAAGGTCACCTCGGTTTCCTTGCCGGCTATCAGGTAGCCCGCAAGCGCACCCACCGGACCCAGCAGCATGGCCCCGGCGATGCCGTAGCCAATGGCGTCCCTGTTGGTGATGCTGTCCTGTGTCGCGATTTCCAGGTGTTTGAATGCGGAGGCTTTGACCTCGACGCCCGGGGAGGGGTTGGTCACGGTCGGCAACTTGAAGACGCCCTGTCGGTACTCGCCATTCCCTTGTAGAAAATCACCAGCCAATACATTGATCTTTGCCATGTTGAATATCCTTGTTCAAGCATTGCGGACTGACCATACAGCGCCGTCCCACGCCCACCGTCAATGGGTGGGCGATGAAGGGCGGTACCACTGATCGGTGATGTTGCGCCTAACAGCATCGGTCTCGAGTGTAGACGTTTGGTTGACGCAGATCAGTGCGCTGGTCGCAATGGGCTACCGCTCGTCCGTTTGATTCTGCGCGGGCTGCAAGGCTGTCACGAGCTGCCTGGAGCTCATGTTCGACAATGTTAATAAATGTTAGATTGAAAAAATACTTCACATAATCTGTTCATTGGTAGATGATCGGCCACAACCTGATAACAACAAATCACAGGACGGCCCTCGATGTCCGACAAGGTCTCGATTCACCCGCCAGGCGACCCTGTCGCCCCCGCCGCCCGTGCTCCCATTCATCCTGCGGCCCGCCGCCCGCGCCTTGCCGGCGTGGACCAGGCTGCTGTCACCCCTGGAGTACCCCATGAATAACAAGAATGTCGGTGTTGTCGGCCTGGGCGCGATGGGCCTGGGCATTGCCCGCTCGTTGCTGCGCGCAGGTTTTAATGTGCATGCCTGTGACGTGCGTGAAGCGGTCACCCAACAGTTCGCCAGCGAAGGCGGGGTGGCCTGTGCGTCGCCGGCGCGGATGGCCGAGGCCTGCGATGTGATCATCACCGTGGTGGTCAACGCCGAGCAGACCGAAACCGTGCTGTTCGGTGGAGAGGGCGCCGTGTCGGCCTTGGGTGCCGGCAGCCTGGTGATCGGTTGCGCCACCGTGGCGCCGACCTACGCCGTGGAGCTGGGCGAGCGCCTGGCCGAGCAGGGCCTGCTGTACCTCGACGCGCCGATCTCCGGCGGCGCGGCCAAGGCCGCCGCCGGCGAGATGACCATGATGACCTCCGGCCCGGCTGCCGCCTACGCCAAGGCCGAAGCGATACTCGCCGGCATGGCGGGCAAGGTCTATCGCCTGGGCGACGCCCACGGCCTGGGTTCCAAGGTCAAGATCATCAACCAGCTGCTGGCCGGGGTGCACATCGCCGCGTCCGCCGAAGCCATGGCCCTGGGCCTGCGCGAAGGGGTGGATGCCGACGCCCTGTACGAAGTGATCACCCACAGCGCCGGCAACTCCTGGATGTTCGAGAACCGCGTGCCGCACATCCTCAAGGCCGACTACACAGCGCTGTCGGCGGTGGACATCTTCGTCAAGGACCTGGGCCTGGTGCTGGATACCGCCCGCGCCAGCAAATTCCCGCTGCCGCTGTCGGCCACCGCGCACCAGATGTTCATGCAGGCTTCCAGCGCCGGTTTCGGCCGCGAGGACGACTCGGCGGTGATCAAGATTTTTCCGGGCATCGACCTGCCGACCGCCAAGCCCGAGCCTGTCTGAGGAACGCTCCATGACCCATTCCACCGCACGCCCGTTGCTGGGCTGCATCGCCGACGATTTCACCGGCGCCACTGACCTTGCCAACATGCTGGTGCGCGGCGGCATGCGCACGGTGCAAAGCATCGGCATCCCCAGCCGCGAAGTGGCGGCCGGGCTGGATGCCGACGCCATCGTCATCGCCCTCAAGTCGCGCACCACGCCAGTCCAGGACGCAGTCGAGGAATCCCTCGCGGCCCTGGACTGGCTGCGCGAACAGGGCTGCGAGCAGATCTTCTTCAAGTACTGCTCGACCTTCGACTCCACCGCCGCCGGCAATATCGGCCAGGTCAGCGAGGCCCTGCTCAAGACCCTGAACAGTGATTTCACCCTGGCGTGCCCGGCGTTCCCGGAAAACGGCCGGACCATTTTCCGCGGCCACCTGTTCGTCCAGGACCAGTTGCTCAGCGAGTCGGGCATGCAGCATCACCCGCTGACGCCGATGACCGACGCCAACCTGGTGCGCGTGCTGCAGGCCCAGACCCAACTGAAAGTCGGCCTGCTGCGCTACGACAGCATCGCCGGGGGCGTCGAGGCGGTGCGGGCGAAAATCGCCGAACTGCGCGCGCAGGGCGTCGGCATGGCCATTGCCGATGCGTTGTCCGATCAGGACCTCTACACCCTGGGCAGCGCCTGCGCCGACCTGCCGCTGCTCACCGGCGGTTCCGGCCTGGCCCTGGGCCTGCCGGGCAACTTTCGCCGCGCCGGCAAACTGCGCGACTTCGACGCGGCGTCGCTGCCGACCGTTGCAGGCGACGAAGTGGTGCTGGCCGGCAGTGCCTCGGTGGCCACCATCGGCCAGGTCGCGGCCTGGCTGGAGGCCGACCGTCCGGCCCTGCGCATCGACCCCATGGCCCTGGCCGCCGGCGAGCCGGTGGTGGAAAACGCCCTGGCCTTTGCCCGCGACAGTGACGAAACCGTACTGATCTACGCCACCAGCACCCCGGCCGAGGTCAAGGCGGTGCAACAGCAGCTCGGCGTCGAACGCGCCGGCGCGCTGGTGGAGAACGCCCTGGGCGAGATCGCCGCGGGCTTGCGCCAGAACGGCGTGCGCCGCTTTGTGATTGCCGGTGGCGAAACCTCCGGCGCGGTGGTCAAGGCGCTGGGGGTCAACCTGCTGCAGATCGGCGCGCAGATCGACCCGGGCGTGCCGGCCACAATCAGCAACTCCAGCGAACCGCTGGCGCTGGCTTTGAAGTCCGGCAACTTCGGCAGCCGCGACTTCTTCGCCAAGGCCCTCAAGCAACTGGCCGGAGGTGCCCGATGAGCGCCGCGGCGGACAAGGAACAGGCCCTGCGCGAAGAGATCTGCGACGTCGGCCGCAGCCTCTACCAGCGCGGCTACACCGTGGGCAGCGCCGGCAACATCAGCGCGCGCCTCGACGATGGCTGGCTGATCACCCCGACCGACGTCTGCCTCGGCCGCCTCGACCCGGCGACCATCGCCAAGGTCAACCTGGCGGGGGAGTGGGTGTCCGGCGACAAACCGTCCAAGACCCTGGCCCTGCATCGCCAGGTCTATGACCGCAACCCGGGCGTCGGCGGCGTGGTGCACACCCATTCCACCCACCTGGTGGCGCTGACCCTGGCCGGGGTATGGCAGCCGGATGACATCCTGCCGCCGCTGACGCCGTACCAGGTGATGAAGGTCGGGCACATTCCGCTGATCGGCTACCAGCGCCCGGGTTCGCCCAAGGTCGCCGAGCAGGTGGCGCAACTGGCCAACAGCGTGCGCGGGGTGATGCTTGAACGCCTGGGGCCGGTGGTCTGGGAAAGCTCGGTGGCCAAGGCCAGCTACGCCCTGGAAGAACTGGAAGAAACCGCGCGACTCTGGCTGATGAGCAACCCCAGGCCGGCGCCGCTGGATCAGGCAGCCCTGGATGAGCTGCGCGAGACCTTCGGCGCGCACTGGTAGGTAGCGCGCTGCTGCAACTCGAAACTGTAAACCGACATTGCAAGCACCGCCCGGGAGTTGTCCTCAGTCTCTCGACGGCCCCGGCTTGCCTTTAAAAAACAATAACAACAGGACATCCCCGCATGACGTTCCCTGACTGCAGCTGTTTTGGCTTCACCGGCGCTTCTTTCTCTTATGAGGGAGGGGCCGCGCAATGAGCCCGCTTATCCTGATGTTGACGGCCGGCGCGGGCATCGCGCTGCTGCTGTTCCTGGTGCTCAAGTACAAGTTCCAGCCCTTTGTCGCGCTGATGCTGGTGAGCATCCTGGTGGCGCTGGTGGCCGGGGTGAAACCGGCTGATCTGGTGGCGACCATCGAAGGCGGCATGGGCAAGACCCTCGGCCATATCGCGATCATCATCGCCCTCGGCGCCATGATCGGGCGGATCATCGAGCTGTCCGGCGGCGCCGAGGCCCTGGCCAAGACCCTGATCGAGCGTTTCGGCAACCGCCGCACGCCGCTGGCGCTGACCATCGCCGGGTTCATCATCGGCGTGCCGGTATTCTTCGAAGTCGGGGTGATCATCCTTATGCCGCTGGCCTATGGCGTCGCTCGCCGGGCGCGCAAGCCGCTGCTGGTGTTCGCCTTGCCGATGTGCGCGGCGCTGCTCACCGTGCATGCGTTCCTGCCGCCCCATCCGGGCGCTGTGGCCGCGGCCAGCCAGCTGGGCGCCGACCTGGGCCGGGTGCTGATGTTCGGCCTGCCGATCACCGCTTTCCTGTGCTACGTCGGCTACCGCGTGGCTGGGCGCATGACCCGGCGCTTCTACCCGATGACCGACGACATCCGCGCCGAAGTCTATGGCCCTCACGTGACCAACGAGGACCTGCTGGCCTGGACCAACGGCAATGCCAAGGACCCGCAACAGGCCGCGGTGGCCGTGTCCCACATGGGCCTGGAAGAGTCCACCAGCGCCATAGTCGCCAAGCTGCCGCCGGCACCCGCGCCGGGTTTCGCCCTGATCGTCAGCCTGATCCTGCTGCCGATCGTGCTGATCCTGCTGGGCACCCTGGCCACTTCGCTGCTGCCGGCCGAATCCACCCTGCGCGGCATCATGACCGTGCTTGGCGCGCCGCTGGTGGCGCTGCTGATCGATACCTTGCTGTGCGCCTGGCTGCTGGGTTCGCGCCGTGGCTGGAGCCGCAACCAGGTGTCGGACGTGATCGGCTCGGCCTTGCCGGGCGTGGCCATGGTGATCCTGATCGCCGGGGCCGGCGGGGTGTTCGGCAAGGTGCTGGTGGACACCGGGATCGGCGCGGTGGTCTCCGACCTGCTGCGCACCACCGGCCTGCCGGTGCTGGCCCTGGGCTTTTTGCTGACCATGCTGCTGCGCGCGGTGCAGGGTTCGACCACCGTGGCCCTGGTGACCACCGCCGGGATCATCAGCCCGCTGATCGCCACCCTGAGCCTGACCCCCAACCACATGGCGCTGCTGTGCCTGGCCATGGGCGGTGGCGGGCTGGCGATGTCGCATATCAACGACGCCGGCTACTGGATCTTCACCAAGCTCGCCGGGCTCAACGTCGCCGATGGCCTGCGCACCTGGACCGTCATCACCACCTTGCTCGGCACCCTGGGTTTCTGTATTACCTTGCTGATCTGGCCTTTTGTCTGAGCCGTTTTTAGGAGCCAACATGCCTCGTTTTGCTGCCAACCTAAGCATGCTCTACCCGAAACACGGGTTTCTCGAGCGTTTCGCCGCCGCGGCGGCCGACGGTTTCGAAGCGGTGGAATACCTGTTCCCCTACGACTACAGCCCCCAGGAGCTCAAGCAGCGCCTGAGCGACAACGGCCTGGTCCAGGCGCTGTTCAACGCACCGCCCGGCGACTGGGCGGCGGGCGAGCGGGGCACCGCGACCCTGCCGGGGCGCGAGGCGGAGTTCCGCGCCGGCTTCGAGCGCGCCCTGGAATACGCCGCGGTGCTGGGCAACTCGCGCATCCACGTGATGGCCGGCCTGCTGCCCTCGGAAGAGCTGCGCGAACGCCATCACGCGGTGTACCTGGAGAACCTGGCCTACGCCACCGCCCAGGCGGCCAAGGCCGGGGTCACGGTGCTGCTGGAACCGATCAACACCCGCGACATGCCGGGCTTCTTCCTCAACCGCCAGGACCAGGCCCAGGCGATCTGCAAGGAAGTCGGCGCGAGCAACCTCAAGGTGCAGTTCGACTGCTACCACTGCCAGATCGTCGAAGGCGACCTGGCGACCAAGCTGCGTCGCGACTTCGCCGGCATCGGCCATATCCAGATCGCCGGCGTGCCGGACCGCCACGAGCCGGACCTGGGCGAGCTGAACTACCCGTACCTGTTCGCGCTGATGGACCAGCTGGGCTACGACGGCTGGGTCGGTTGCGAGTACCGGCCGCGCGGCGATACCTCGGCCGGCCTGCAATGGCTGCGGGACTGGAAAGCCTTCTGAGGGGCGGGCAGGGCGGCGCCACGGGGTAGCGCGCGCCGCCCGAAAACCGCGATTCTGCGGGAATCTGAACATTTCTGGAGGTGTCGGCCTTCGCTCCCCAGCTGCGGGTACATTGGCTCCCTGTCGCCAGGGCCATCACTGGTGCCATCAATGGGAGCGGTGAGCATGGAAAAGTCGATATTCGTCGATCAGTCGGGCCTGGACGACGCGTCTTGTCGCCCGCGCGATCTGCATTGGGAACAGATCCCCACCGTGACCCTGGAGCGCATCGAGCGCGAATACCGCCGTGCCCGGCGCACCACCATTCTTGGTCAGTGGATCAATATCGCCAGCGTGCTGCTGGTGGTGCTGAGCGCCGCCTGCGGTCTCTGGCTGTGGAACCACTTCCGCGCCCAAGGGCTGGACCAGGGCTTTGGCTTGCGGCAACTGTTCGTGCTGTTGTTCTTTTTCGCCAGCCTGTGCGCGGTGGTGGAGTGGCTGCGGCGCATTCGCCGCACCACCCGGGTCGCCCTCGACGGGCTGGGTGAAGACCTGCGGGATATTGCCTGTGTGCTGTGGTTCAGAAAGCAGCACCGGTGAGCGGCACCCGCGCAGCGGTTGTCAGTCTTTCGCTGCAACCGCTTGCGAGTCGGACGGCAGCAGCAGTTCCACCCCTTGCTTGCGAATCCCGTCCGCCGCGGCCTGGGCCAGGTCGTCGTCGCTGATGATCACGTCGAACTGCTCCAGCCCGGCGATGCGGTACATGCTGAAGGTGCCGTACTTCGAACTGCTGGCCACCAGCACCACCTGGGACGCCGACTGCATCGCCACCTGCTTGACCTCGACCTTCAACGCCGACGGCGTGGTGATGCCGCGGCGCAGGTCCCAGGAGCTGGTGGACATAAAGGCGATATCGGTCACCACCTGACGCAGGGTCGCCACCGCCAGCCCGCCGACGCAGGAATGATTGTCGTGGTCGAGCTGGCCGCCGGTGTGGATCACCGTCACCTGCGGCGCCTCCATCAGCGCCTGGACGATACCGAAGTCGTTGGTCACCACGGTCATGCCCGACAGCGCCTTGATGTACGGCACGATCTCCAGGGTGCTGGTGCCGGCGTCCAGGTACACCGTCATGTCCGCGTGCAGCAGGCGCGCCGCCAGCCGGGCCATGGCCTGCTTCTGCGGCAGCTCGACCACCGCCTTGCTCTGGTGGCTCGGCTCGCTGTGCAACTGGCTGGCGATACGCACCCCACCGGTCACCGAATAGGCCCGGCCTTCCTGCTCCAGCAGGGCAATGTCGCGACGCACCGTCATGTGCGAGCAGTCGAACATCTCCATCAACTGATGCACACTCAACACCTGGTGCTTGCGCAACTGGCGCAGGATCAGCTCGCGACGCTGCTCGGGAATCATCGGGGCGCCGCTATCGCTGGCGATGTCCTTGGGGTTGGGCATTGAGGCTCCGCAGTGGCTGGGCAGAAGGCAGGTAACTGGCGGACATAGTAGCGAATCCGCGAGGTGGGAACGAGAAGCACGCAACGGATCGTCCCCCCGTACCACCGCGCGGCTCTGCTTCTGTAGGAGCGCAGCTTGCGCGCGAAGAACGATGACGCGATATTCCTGCATTGCGCGTGACGGCTATCGACCGGCGAGCAGCTACCAAGGAGCGGTCATGGACCCCAAGCGTTATGAACACCTGACGATCAGCGTCGAGCCCCATGAAATGCGCATGAGCCATTGGGTGTACGCACCCAGGGTGGTGGATGCTCGCGATGGCCGGGTGCTGCTGGACCTGAGTGGCGGGCCGTGGGACCTGGTGTCCTGCTCGTCATCGACGGCGGCGGTGGAGCTGCTGTTGCGCAAGTACCCCGGAGAGCGTGAGGCGCTCCGCCTGAGTATTCGCCTGGCCGACAACAGCCTGTGGCTGGAGGGCACTGCGGTTGCCACCGAGGATATCGAGGGGGCGTTGGAGAGGGCGCATGGCTGAGCCGCGCCGTGGCTCATGCCGGCGAAGCGTCACCGGGGCCTGACGACCGTTGGTAAGCTGGTGGTTCTTTATTTTGCCAAATGGCATTAGAGTGAATGCCATCTGTCATCAGGCCGGGAGATGATCATGACCGCCGCCGCCAAGAAAACCGCCACCGTGAAACCTTCGGCCGAGGCTGAGAAGGCCAAGGGCAGTGCGCCCAAGGCCATCGCCAAGGTCGAACCGCGCAAGCCCTCCGCCAGCCGCATCCGCAGCCCCAAGACCAACCTGCTGCGCGAAGAGGCGGCGGTCTATGCGCTGCCTTCGCCCATGGTGCGCGGGCTGCTGCCGGGCACTGACGCCGATGACCCGATGGCGGTGTTCAGGGCCACCCAGCTGGGGTTCTCCCTGGGCGCGGTGATCGAGCTGGTGGAGTCGGTCGAGGCCTTCAAGCGCTACAACGTGCTGGCGAAGATCGTCGGGTTTTCCGAGCGCACCCTGGCGCGGCGCCTGAAGAACCAGGACCAGGCCCTGACCCCCGAACAGAGCGCCCGCGCCTTGCACTACGCGCAAGTGCTGGAAAAGGCCGAGGCGGTGCTGGGCTCCCGGGCGCTGGCCGAAGACTGGATGACCCAGCCGGCGCTGGGCCTGGATGGCGAAGTCCCCATCGACCTGCTGGCCAACCCGGTGGGCTATGAACTGGTGACGGACTTTCTGCACCGGCTCGAGTTCGGGGTCTACTGATGCTCACTGACCCCTTGGCCCCGGCCCTGCATTTCTGGCGCCTCGACCAGGCCCGGCATGCCTCGACCTGGAACAGCGGCATTGGCGCCGAAGGCAGCGGCGGGCGCTGGAACCCCAAGGGGGTGCAAGTGGTGTATGCCAGCCTGGACGCCTCGACCGCCATCCTGGAGGTGGCGGTGCACAAGGGCTTCAAGGCCCTCGACTGCCTGCCCCACACCCTGACCGCGGCCCGGGTGCTGGACCCGTCGCGGGTCCACACCGTCCGCCCCGAAGACATCCCCAACCCCAACTGGCT
>NZ_JBWKZA010000045.1:0-36429 GCF_059424045.1 Pseudomonas sp. GW456-L12 | reverse complement strand
TTGAATCTCAAGGAGTTTTCCGTTTCGACTGCGCCGGAAGTGGGGCGAATTATAGACGTCCAGAATCTGCCGTCAACACTTATTTTCACAAATCTGTCATATCAGTCAAAAAGCCCCTAAAAGCAAAGGCCGCCCCCAAGGGGGCGGCCTTTAATACCCTTCTACTTATTACAAGCTAGGGAAGGCGAACTGCGAGGCTTCATGACTGGCACGCTGCGGCCAACGTTGAGTGATCGCCTTGCGACGGGTATAGAAACGCACACCGTCCGGACCGTAGGCATGCAGGTCGCCAAACAGCGAACGCTTCCAGCCGCCGAAGCTGTGGTATGCCACCGGTACCGGCAGCGGTACGTTGACCCCCACCATCCCGACTTCAATCTCGTCACAGAATAGGCGCGCCGCTTCACCGTCACGGGTAAAGATGCAGGTGCCGTTGCCATATTCGTGATCGTTGATCAGTTGCATGGCCTCTTCCAGGCTGTTCACCCGCACAACGCACAGCACCGGCCCGAAGATCTCTTCTTTATAGATGCGCATTTCCGGGGTGACGTTGTCGAACAGGCAACCACCGAGGAAGAAGCCTTCTTCATGGCCCGGCACGCTCAGGCCACGACCGTCGACCACCAGCTTCGCGCCCGCCTTCACGCCATCCTCGACATAACCGCTGACCTTGTCCCGCGCCTGCCCTGTGACCAGCGGCCCCATGTCCAGACCACAGGACGTGCCGGCACCGATTTTCAGCGCCTTGATCTGCGGTACCAGCTTGGCCACCAACGCATCGGCCACCTGGTCGCCGACACACACGGCAACCGAGATCGCCATGCAACGCTCGCCGCAGGAACCATAGGCCGCGCCCATCAAGGCACTGACCGCGTTGTCCAGGTCGGCATCCGGCATCAGCACGGCGTGGTTCTTCGCGCCGCCCAGTGCCTGCACGCGTTTGCCGCGCTTGGTGCCTTCGGCGTAGATGTATTCGGCAATCGGCGTCGAACCAACGAAGCTCAGTGCCTTGACTTCCGGCGCTTCGATCAGCGCGTCCACCGCGGCCTTGTCGCCGTGCACCACACTCAGCACGCCTTTCGGCAGGCCGGCTTCCAGCAGCAGCTGGGCAATCAGCAGGGTCGAACTCGGGTCACGCTCGGATGGTTTGAGGATGAAGCAGTTGCCGCAGACGATCGCCAGCGGATACATCCACAGTGGCACCATCGCCGGGAAGTTGAACGGGGTGATGCCGGCAACCACGCCCAGCGGCTGGAAGTCGGACCAGGCATCAATGTTCGGGCCGACGTTGCGGCTGTACTCGCCCTTGAGGATTTCCGGAGCGGCACAGGCGAACTCGACGTTTTCGATACCGCGCTTGAGCTCACCGGCGGCGTCTTCCAGGGTCTTGCCGTGTTCTTCGCTGATCAGCTGGGCGATGCGCGACTCGTTCTGCTCCAGCAATTGCTTGAAGCGGAACATCACCTGGGCACGCTTGGCCGGCGGCGTGTTGCGCCAGGCCGGGAAGGCAGCCTTGGCGGCATCGATGGCGCTCTGGATGGTTTCGCGGCTGGCCAGCGGCAGCTTGTGGATCGCCTGACCAGTGGACGGATTGAACACATCGACCGCGCGACCGCTCTCGGTCACCAGTTCACCATTGATCAAATGCGGGATAACGCTCATCGGGGAACTCCTGAAGTTGTCCACAGGCGCCCGCCAAGGGGCGCCTGCTCTATATAGATGACTTTGAATATGAGCCAAACCACGATGGCGCCTATAAGTACGCCATCGCGAGCAAGCTCAGCTCCTACAGCTTTGGGGAATCAGTCGAGCTTGTTCAGCACTTCGCCGACGGCATCGAACAGACGGTCCAGATCCTGCGGCTTGCTGTTGAAGGTCGGCCCGAACTGCAGGGTGTCGCCGCCGAAGCGTACGTAGAAACCGGCTTTCCACAGGGCCATGCCCGCTTCGAACGGACGCACGATGGCATCGCCATCGCGCGGGGCAATCTGGATGGCACCGGCCAGGCCGTAGTTACGGATGTCGATGACATTCTTCGCACCCTTGATGCCGTGCAGTGCCTTCTCGAAATGCGGTGCCACGTCAGCGACGCTCTGCACCAGGTTTTCTTTCTGCAACAGATCCAGTGCCGCCAGACCGGCCGCGCAAGCCACTGGGTGCGCCGAGTAGGTATAGCCGTGGGGGAATTCCACCGCGTACTCGGGGGTCGGCTGGTTCATGAAGGTCTGGTAGATCTCGGAGCTGGCAATCACCGCGCCCATAGGAATCGCGCCGTTGGTGACTTGCTTGGCGATGCACATCAGGTCCGGGGTCACGCCAAAGCTGTCGGCACCGAACATCTTGCCGGTACGGCCGAAACCGGTGATCACTTCGTCGAACACCAGCAGGATATTGTGCTGGTCGCAGATTTCCCGCAGGCGCTTGAGGTAACCCTGTGGCGGCACCAGCACGCCAGCGGAACCGGCCAGAGGCTCGACGAACACCGCGGCGATGTTGGAGGCGTCATGCAGTTCGATCAGCTTGAGCAGTTCGTCGGCCAGCGCGATACCGCCCTGCTCCGGAATGCCACGGGAGAACGCGTTGCTTGCCAGCAGGGTGTGCGGCAGGTGGTCGACATCCATCATCGCCTGGCCGAACAGTTTACGGTTGCCGTTGACCCCGCCGAGGCTGGTGCCGGCAATGTTCACGCCGTGATAGCCACGGGCACGGCCGATCATCTTGGTCTTGGTCGACTGGCCTTTCAGGCGCCAGTAGGCGCGCACCATTTTCACCGCGGTATCGGCGCATTCGGAACCGGAGTCGGTGAAGAACACATGGTTCAGATTGCCCGGGGTCAGCGCGGTGATTTTCTCGGCCAGCTGGAACGACAGCGGGTGACCGTACTGGAAGCCTGGCGAGTAATCGAGGGTGCCCAGTTGCTTGGCCACTGCCTCCTGGATTTCCTTGCGGGTGTGGCCGGCGCCACAGGTCCACAGGCCGGACAGCGAGTCATAGACCTTGCGCCCCTTGTCGTCGACCAGCCAGCTGCCTTCGGCGGCGACGATCAGGCGCGGATCGCGCTGGAAGTTGCGGTTGGCGGTGTAGGGCATCCAGTGAGCATCGAGCTTGAGCTGGCTGGCCAGGGAAGCTGGAGCGTTTTCATGCATGTTCATGGGGCAAAACCTCGCAGGGCAATAAGCGGCGCAGGGATCGGAAAGCGTTGTTGCAGCTAAGTTGCCACGGCTATAAAGTCGGTGAAATCCAACTTTTATAACCTTCAATCAGTGGCCCACTAAACTATGAGCAGCCGTCGCGCCGACCCGCTGGCGCAAGTCAGCGACTTTGATATCCGCCTGCTGCGGATCTTTCGCAGCGTGGTCGAGTGCGGTGGCTTCTCCGCCGCGGAAACTGTGCTCGGCATCGGTCGCTCGGCCATCAGCCAGCAGATGAGCGACCTCGAGCAACGCCTGGGCCTGCGCCTGTGCCAACGCGGACGCGCCGGTTTCTCGCTGACCGAAGAGGGTCGCGAGGTATATCAATCGGCCCTGCAACTGTTGAGCGCCCTGGAAAGCTTTCGTACCGAGGTCAACGGCCTGCACCGGCACCTGCGTGGCGAACTGATCATCGGCCTGACCGACAACCTGGTCACCCTGCCCCACATGCGCATCACCCATGCACTGGCGCAACTGAAGGAGCGCGGGCCGGACGTGCAGATCCAGATCCGCATGATCGCCCCCAACGAAGTCGAACAAGGGGTGCTCGACGGCCGCCTGCATGTCGGCGTAGTGCCCCAGGCCAGTGCCTTGTCCGGGCTGGAATACCAACCGCTGTACAGCGAACGCTCGCTGCTTTATTGCGCCGTCGGCCACCCGCTGTTTTATGTCGACGACAAGCAACTGGATGACCGGCGCCTCAACGAGCAGGACGCCATCGCCCCGACCTTCCGCCTGCCCGCCGAGATCCAGGCCCATTACCAGGCGCTCAATTGCACCGCCAGCGCTTCGGACCGCGAAGGCATGGCGTTCCTGATTCTCACCGGACGCTACATTGGCTACCTGCCGGACCACTACGCCAGCCTCTGGGTCCAGCAGGGACGACTGCGCGCGCTCAAGCCCGGTTCACGTTTTTATGACCTGAGCCTGGCATCGGTCACACGCAAGGGCCGTCGCCCCCATTTGGTGCTGGAAAGCTTCCTGGACAGCCTGGCGGCCACCCGCTGAAAAAACCTACGACACTATAAAAGCCCCACCCCCATTGCCCCATAACGGCAAACACACGCAATAACCTGAGCACTTGGACAGCTTTTTGCAGGGCACGATGACCTTGAACCATCAGCCCTGAGTTCCCCGTCCATGCAGCCAGACACCTTGCGCCAAAGCGACCTGATCTACGGTCTCGACGATCGCCCGAAACCACTCGCCGCGATCCTCGCCGCCCTGCAGCATGTGCTGGCGAGTTTCGTCGGCATCATCACCCCGCCGCTGGTGATCGGCTCGACCCTGGGCCTGGGCGCCCACCTGCCCTACCTGATCAGCATGGCGCTGATGGTTTCCGGCGTCGGCACCTTCATTCAGGCGCGTCGGCCGTTCGGAATCGGCGCGGGGATGATCTGCCTGCAAGGCACCAGCTTTGCCTTCCTCGGCGCGGTGCTGTCCGCAGGTTTTCTGGTCAAGCAACGGGGCGGCAGCCCGGAAGACATCCTGGCGATGATTTTTGGCGTGTGCTTTTTCGGCGCGGCGGTGCAGATCGTCCTGAGCCGCTTCATCGGCCAATTGCGCCGGGTCATCACGCCGCTGGTCACCGGCATCGTGATTACCCTGATCGGTGTCAGCCTGATCAAGGTCGGCATCACCGACCTGGGCGGCGGCTTCAATGCCGCGGATTTCGGCGCGCCGGGCAACCTGGCGCTGGGCCTGTTGGTGCTATTGACCATCATCCTGCTGAACCGCTCGAACACGCCCTGGGTACGGCTGTCGGCGATCATCATCGGCCTGGCGCTGGGCAGCCTCGCCGCCTGGTTCAGCGGCAAGCTGGTGCCCCAGGCGTTGCCCGACCTGCCGCTGATCAGCCTGCCGACGCCCTTCCGCTTCGGTTTCAGCTTCGACTGGACGGCGTTCCTGCCCGTGGCGCTGATCTACCTGATCAGCACCCTCGAAACCGTCGGCGACCTGACCGCCAACTGCATGCTCGCCCGCCAGCCCATCAGCGGCCCTTCTTATATAAGCCGGCTCAAGGGCGGCATTCTCGGCGACGGCGTCAGCTGCATGATCGCCGCGACCTTCAGCGCCTTCCCCAACACCACCTTCGCCCAGAACAACGGGGTGATTCAGCTGACCGGCGTGGCCAGCCGCCATGTCGGGCTGTACATCGGCCTGTTGCTGTTTTGCCTGGGCCTGTTTCCACTGATCGGCGCGGTGCTGCAGCAAATCCCCAAGCCAGTGCTCGGCGGCGCCACCCTGGTGATGTTCGGCAGCGTCGCTGCGGCCGGCGTGCGCATCCTCGCCCAGGCACCGCTGGACCGGCGCAGCATGCTGATCATCGCCACCTCCTTCGGCGTCGGCCTGGGGATCGCGGCGCAACCGAACCTGCTGCACCTGTTGCCCAAGGTGGTGCAGAACCTGTTCGATTCGGCGATCACCAGCGGCGGCCTGACCGCAATCCTCATGTGCCTGTTGCTGCCGGAAGACCGGGCCGCGCTGCGTGACGCAAATCCGGCCGGTGAAAGCGACACCCTGGAACCGCTTTAAGGGTTTTCTGCCCATTAAGGCTTGTCTGAGGCCTGTGGGTGCGCTATCAACGCACTGCTTGCACCCACAGAACAGCTCGGAAACGCCTATGACCCTTGAAGTCCCAGCCCACGCCGGCCCTCAAACCGCCAAGCCCGCCAGCCGTATTCGTCAGAAAAACGAAGAAGCGATCATCAAGGCCGCCGAAGACGAGTTCGCCCGTCACGGTTTCAAAGGCACCAGCATGAACACCATCGCGCAGAATGCCGGCCT
This sequence comes from Pseudomonas sp. GW456-L12, assembly GCF_059424045.1. Taxonomy (NCBI): domain Bacteria; kingdom Pseudomonadati; phylum Pseudomonadota; class Gammaproteobacteria; order Pseudomonadales; family Pseudomonadaceae; genus Pseudomonas; species Pseudomonas sp. GW456-L12. Next base: position 30,451 of record NZ_JBWKZA010000045.1, on the reverse strand, counting down.
GCCCAAGGCCAACCTGCATTACTACTTCACCAACAAGCTTGGGTTGTATGTCGCGGTGCTGAGCAACATCCTCGAGCTGTGGGACAGCACCTTCAACACCCTGACCGCCGAGGACGACCCGGCCGAAGCGCTGACCCGCTACATCCGCGCCAAGATGGAGTTCTCCCGGCGCCAGCCGCAGGCCTCGCGAATCTTCGCCATGGAGATCATCAGCGGCGGCGAATGCCTCAGCGAGTACTTCAGCCAGGACTACCGCGCCTGGTTCCAGAGGCGCGCCGCGGTGTTCCAGGCCTGGATCGACGCCGGCAAGATGGACCCCGTGGACCCGGTGCACCTGATCTTCCTGCTGTGGGGCAGCACCCAGCATTACGCCGACTTCGCCACCCAGATCTGCCGCGTCACCGGTCGCAGCAAGCTGACCAAGCAGGACATGGAAGACGCCGGCAACAACCTGATCCGCATCATCCTCAAGGGGTGCGGCCTCAAGCCTGCCTTATAAAGAACACAACGCATGCCCTTTACCCTCGCCGGCCTTTGCGAATACCGCGAAGAGATTCGCAAAAGCCGCTTTATCGCCCTCGCCGCGCCAATCAGCAGCGCGACCGAGGCCCAAGCCTTTATCGAACGGCACAGCGATCCCAATGCCTCCCACAACTGCTGGGCCTGGAAACTCGCCGAGCAATACCGCAGCAGTGATGACGGCGAGCCCGGCGGCACCGCCGGCCGCCCGATCCTCGCGGCCATCGAAGCCCAGGACTGCGACCAGGTCGCGGTGCTGGTGATTCGCTGGTACGGCGGCATTCAGCTGGGCACCGGCGGCCTGGCCCGCGCCTATGGCGGCAGCGCCAACAAATGCCTGCAAGGCGCCGAACGCATCGAACTGATCAGCCGCGTAGCCCTGCGTTGCGCCTGCAGCTTCGGCGAGCTGGCACTGGTCAAGCTGCGGGTCGCCGAACTCGGCGGGCTGCTGGTCGAGGAACACTTCACGGCCAACGGCGTAGAACTGCAACTGGCCCTGGGCGAAAGCCAGATCGCCACCTTGCAAAGCCAGCTGGCCGACCTGAGTCGCGGGCGCATCCTCTTGCAGCGCTGAGCGCACCAATACGCACCAACGCCTCGAAATCATCCTGTGCACAACGGCCCGGTGGATAGCCGACTTGCCCACACCTGCTGTGCACCCGACTGTGGATAACCTGAGCACACTTGCCTGTAACCCTTCTGTCACGTGGCTTTGCAGCGATTGCTCACTTTTCAGCCAATCACCCGCCAAAAACATATTTTTCAAACTAAAACAGTAAGTTAGCGTTGTTTATCGCTTTTAGAAGAAAGCCACACAGTGCTTATGCCCGGCCTTCGGGCTTGCACACAAATACTGTGGAACAAGCTGTGGATAACCCGTGCAAGGCTGCGCCAGCCGCATAGAGCGCAAGGCTTGCAGGCACCTGATCATTTTTCGACCAGACCGTTCGGGCAAAACCGCCGCCGTTTCAAGCACCTTGCCCTGAACTGGTGCCGAACAGCGGTGCAGGTAACGAGCAAAGGGGGCACGAGGCCGCAGTTCATCGGGGTCTCGGCAGTTTCCTGACTTACTGGCCAGGAAATTGCTTTATCCACCGGCATAACGTTCAGCACCCCGAGTCCGTCATGCCCAACCCTGCTCCCATCCCCGCTGCAACACCCCGCCTGCAACTGCGCGGAATCACCAAGCGTTATCCCGGTTGCCTGGCCAACGACGGGATCGACCTGAGTATCCAGCCGGGGGAAATCCACGCCCTGCTCGGTGAAAACGGCGCCGGCAAAAGCACCCTGATGAAAATCATCTACGGGGTGACCCAGGCCGACTCGGGCGAGGTGATCTGGCAGGGACAGCATCAGCTCATGCGCAATCCGGCCCAGGCGCGCAGCCTGGGAATCGGCATGGTGTTCCAGCATTTCTCGCTGTTCGAGACCCTGACCGTGGCGCAGAACATCGCCCTGGCCATGGGTGCCGCGGCCGGTACGCCGAAGCAGCTGGAGCCGAAGATCCGCCAGGTCTCGCAGCGCTACGGCATGGCCCTGGAGCCGGAACGCCTGGTGCACAGCCTGTCCATCGGCGAACGCCAGCGGGTGGAGATCATTCGCTGCCTGATGCAGGACATCCGCCTGCTGATCCTCGACGAGCCGACCTCGGTGCTGACGCCCCAGGAAGCCGACGAACTGTTCGTCACCCTACGCCGCCTGGCCAGCGAGGGCTGCAGCATTCTGTTCATCAGCCACAAGCTCGGCGAAGTCCGCGCCCTGTGCCACAGCGCCACGGTGCTGCGCGGTGGACGGGTGGCCGGGCACTGCATACCCGCCGAATGCTCGGACCAGGAACTGGCGCGGCTGATGGTCGGCGAAGCCGCGAGCCTGATCACCGATTACCCGAAGGCCAAGGGCGGCGAGGCCTTCTTGCAGGTACAGAAACTGTCCTGGCCCAATCCGGACCCGTTCGGCTGTTCGCTCCAGGACATCGACCTGGACGTGCGCAGCGGTGAAATCGTCGGCATCGCCGGGGTCGCCGGCAATGGCCAGGACGAACTGCTGGCCCTGCTCAGCGGCGAACAGCGTCTTGGCCGTACCGCCGCTTCCACCCTGCGCTTCGCCGGCCAGTACGTTGCCCATTTGCATCCCGATGCCCGCCGCCGACTGGGCCTGGCGTTCGTCCCGGCCGAGCGCCTGGGCCACGGCGCCGTACCGGAACTGAGCCTGGCGGACAACGCCCTGCTGACCGCCTTCCAGCAAGGGCTGGTGAGCAACGGCCTGATTCAGCGCGGCAAGGTGCTGGCCTTGGCCGAGGACATCATTCGCCGCTTCGCGGTGAAAACGCCGGACAGCCAGACCGCCGCCCGCAGCCTGTCCGGCGGCAATCTGCAGAAATTCATCCTCGGCCGGGAAATCCTCCAGCGCCCCAGGCTGCTGATCGCCGCGCACCCGACCTGGGGCGTCGACGTCGGCGCCGCCGCGACTATCCACCGGGCCCTGGTGGCCCTGCGCGATGCGGGCGCGGCGATCCTGGTGATCTCCGAAGACCTCGATGAACTGTTCCAGATCAGCGATCGCCTGGCGGCCCTGTGCAGCGGTCGCCTGTCGGCCCTCAAGGCCACCGCGGACACCAGCCTGGTCGAAGTCGGCGGCTGGATGGCCGGCCAGTTCGATACCCCCGTCCACTTATCCGCTCAGCCAGCGTAACGGAGCTGTTTATTTATGCTGCTTTCTCTCGAACCCCGCGGCCAGCAATCGCGCCTGATGCTCTGGTGCTCGCCGCTGTTGGCCGCGGCCCTGACCCTGGGCTGTGGCTCATTGCTGTTCGTCGCCCTGGGCCACGACCCGCTGGAAACCCTGCACACCTTGCTGATCGCCCCGATCAGCGACCTGTATGGCGTCTCCGAACTGCTGGTCAAGGCCCTGCCGATCCTGCTCTGCGCCCTCGGCCTGGCCGTGGCGTACCAGGCGCGGATCTGGAACATCGGCGCCGAAGGCCAGTTGCTGCTCGGCGCCCTGGCCGGCAGCGCCCTGGCGGTGAACATCATCGACCTGCAAAGCCGCTGGGCGCTGGTGCTGATCCTGCTCACCGGCACCCTGGCCGGCGCCGCCTGGGCCGGCCTCACCGCCTGGTTGCGCACACACTTCAATGCCAATGAAATCCTCACCAGCATCATGCTCAACTACATCGCCCTGAACCTGCTGCTGTACTGCGTGCACGGGCCGCTGAAAGACCCGGCCGGGTTCAACTTCCCCGAGTCGGCGATGTTCGGCGATGCCAGCCGCCTGCCGCTGCTCCTGGAAGACGGCCGGGTGCATGCCGGGGTGTATTTCGCCCTGCTGGCCCTGGTGGCGGTGTGGGTGCTGCTGCAAAAAAGCTTCGTCGGTTTCCAGATCAAGGTGCTGGGGCTGGACAAGCGCGCCGCCGGCTTCGTCGGTTTTCGCGAGAAGCGCCTGATCTGGCTGGCGCTGCTGATCAGCGGTGGGCTGGCCGGCCTGGCCGGGGTGTGCGAAGTCACCGGCCCCATCGGCCAGCTGGTGCCCCAGGTATCGCCCGGCTATGGCTATGCGGCGATCACCGTGGCCTTTCTCGGCCGCCTGCACCCGATCGGCATTCTGTTCTCCAGCCTGCTGATGGCGCTGCTGTACATCGGTGGCGAGAACGCGCAGATGAGCCTCAACCTGCCGCAAGCCATCACCCAGTTGTTCCAGGGCATGATGCTGTTCTTCCTGCTGGCCAGTGACGTGCTGATTCTCTATCGGCCGCGCCTGAACCTGCGCTGGGCACGTCGCGCCGCCAACCCTTGCGTGCAGGCAGGAGCGCTGTGATGGATATCGATCTGTTGAGCAATATTTTCTACGCCATGATCCGCTGCGGTACGCCGCTGCTGCTGGTGGCCCTGGGCGAACTGATCTGCGAGAAGAGCGGCGTCCTCAATCTCGGCCAGGAAGGCATGATGCTGTTTGGCGCGGTGATCGGTTTTATCGTCGCCCTGAACAGCGGCAACCTGTGGCTCGGCGTGCTGCTGGCGATGCTCGCCGGGATGCTGCTGTCATCGCTGTTCGCCCTGGTGGCACTGGTGTTCAACGCCAATCAGGTGGCCACCGGCCTGGCCCTGACCATCTTTGGGGTCGGGCTGTCGAGCTTCGTCGGCGCCAGTTGGGTCGGCAAACCGCTGGCCGGGTTTGAACCCATGGCGATTCCGCTGCTGAGCGAGATCCCCTTGATCGGGCGCATGCTGTTTGCCCAGGACCTGCTGGTCTACCTGTCCTTCGCCCTGTTCGCCCTGGTGGCCTGGGTGATTCTGAAAAGCCGGGTCGGCCTGATCATCCAGGCGGTCGGCGAAAACCCCGACGCGGCCAGCGCCATGGGCCTGCCGGTGCTGCGGGTACGCACCCTGGCGGTGCTGTTCGGCGGCGCCATGGCCGGCCTGGCCGGGGCATACCTGTCCCTGGCCTACACACCGATGTGGGCGGAAAACATGAGCGCCGGGCGCGGCTGGATCGCCCTGGCGCTGGTGGTGTTCGCCAGCTGGCGGGTGTGGCGCCTGCTGCTAGGCGCCTACCTGTTCGGCCTCGCCAGCATCCTGCACCTGGTGGCGCAAGGCCTGGGCCTGGCGGTCCCCTCGAACCTGCTGGCGATGCTGCCGTATGCCGCGACCATCCTGGTGCTGGTGCTGCTGTCCCGGGATGCGCTGCGCACTCGCCTGTATGCGCCGGTGTCGCTGGGGCAGCCGTGGCAGGCGGGGCGATAGGTGGCGTTCGGGCGGGCGCGCGGGCAAGCCTCGCTCCTACGGAATCCCTGGCAAGGGGTCGAGGCGTCTGTCCTGCTCGCGAACCGGCCACAACTGCGCCACCGCCCAGCTCAAAAAACAGGATCACGCCGATCAAGGCCGTGCCGCCCTGGGCCAGGGCGTAGATCTGCCAGGTGGCGAACAGCAGCCGGCCGGCGGCGTCGTAGCGTCCGAAGGCCAGTTGCGGATCGCGGATGCGCAGCACCGACCACACGCAGACGATCGAGCCCATCAGGTTGACCATCAGCATGTGCATGGGCTCGAACGGCGGCAGTGCGCCGGGCAGGTCGAGGGCCCGGCTCCACTGCTGCATCAGGCCGTGCAGGGCGAGAAAGCTCCAGGGGGTGACAAAGGCGGCGGTGACGATCAGGTCGTACCAACCGCTGGCCCGCACCAATTGACGGTATTGCGCTGTGCTCCACATAAAGGATCGCTCCGGATATTCAAGGAGCACACAAGCTAAAGCCTGGAGTATGCTCCAGGGTCAAGCCCTTCCGAGACGCCAGCATGCGCATCGGTGAACTTGCCCGGCCTGCGCCTTCAGCCGCGGCGAGATCGGCAACAGCGTTGCCGCGATCTGGCATGCCAGCGATCCGGACAGCGCCGTGACTCAACTGCTGCAAGACAAACTGCCCCTGATCGAGACTCGCATCAGCGAACTGGGCGAGTTGCGCCAGGAGCTGCGACAACGGCTCGGCCAGCGTTGTCCATTAAATCCATGATCTTCACTCATCAAGGAATCCCCGCATGTCTACGCCAAAAACCGCACTGATCATCGGCGCCTCCAGAGGCCTGGGCCTGGGCCTGGTGCAACGTCTGCTGGACGATGGCTGGCAGGTCACCGCCACCGTGCGCAACCCGCAAAAAGCCGAGGCGCTCAAGGCCCTGGGCCCGGTCCGTATCGAGCAACTGGACATGGACGACCAGCAGGCGGTGATCGCCCTGAACCAGAAGCTCAAAGGCGAAGTGTTCGACCTGCTGTTCGTCAACGCCGGGGTCAAGGGGCCGGACGACCAGACGCCAGGCAAGGCGACCCTGGCGGAGGTCGGCCAGCTGTTCTTCACCAACGCCGTGGCGCCGATCAACCTGGCCCAGCGTTTCGCCCCGCAGATCCGTCCGGACAGCGGCGTGCTGGCGTTCATGAGTTCGGTGCTGGGCAGCGTGACCATGCCCGACGCGCCGGAGCTGGCGCTGTACAAGGCCAGCAAGGCAGCGCTGAACTCCATGACCAACAGCTTCGTGACCCAGCTCGAACAGAAGCTCACCGTGCTGTCGCTGCACCCGGGCTGGGTGAAGACCGACATGGGCGGCGAAGGCGCGGACATCGACGTCGAGACCAGCACCCGCGGCCTGATCGAGCAGATCAATGCCTATACCGGCAAGGGCGGGCACCATTTCGTCAACTACAAGGGCGAAACCATTCCCTGGTAAGCCTGCACCTGTAGCCGCTGCCGGAGGCTGCGATAAGGCGCGAAGAGCCTTCCCGCGGCCGACATCACAGCGCACACAGCGGGTGGTCGAACGCAGCCTTCGGCAGCGGCTACAGGACGTCATCGCGGGCTAGCCTTGCGCCTACGGAGGGCAAGCTGGCCGGCGATAGACCGCAACGCGGTCTCGCCGTAAACTGCACCCCGCGTCGATCCTGACGCCCCTGGATCAGCAGACAGGGCAACACTGAGCTGGCTAACCTGAACCCACTTTCAGAGGAGCCGGCCATCATGCCTGCGACCCATACCTGGTTAAAGAATCCCCTCGCCATTTTCACTGGCAATGCCCTCGACGCCCGTGGTGGCCTGGTGCTGCAAGACGGCCTGATCGTCGAAGTGCTCGGCGCCGGCCAGCAACCCGCCCAGCCCTGTGGGCAGATCTTCGATGCCCGCGAGCATGTGCTGCTGCCGGGGCTGATCAACACCCATCACCACTTCTATCAGACCCTGACCCGCGCCTGGGCGCCGGTGGTCAACCAGCCGCTGTTCCCCTGGCTGAAAACCCTGTACCCGGTCTGGGCCCGGCTGACCCCGGAGAAACTCGCCCTGGCCAGTAAAGTGGCGCTGGCCGAACTGCTGCTGTCGGGCTGCACCACCGCCGCCGACCACCACTACTTGTTCCCCGAAGGCCTGGAAAACGCCATCGACGTGCAGGTGGCCAGCGTGCGCGAGCTGGGCATGCGCGCCATGCTCACCCGCGGCTCCATGAGCCTCGGCGAAGCGGATGGCGGCCTGCCGCCGCAACAGACCGTGCAACAGGGCGAGGTGATTCTCGCCGACAGCCAGCGGCTGATCGCCGAGTACCACGAACGCGGCGCCGGCGCGCAGATCCAGATCGCCCTGGCGCCCTGCTCGCCGTTCTCGGTAACCCCAGAGATCATGGCGGCCAGCGCCGAGCTGGCGGCAAAACTCGACGTGCGCCTGCACACCCACCTGGCGGAAACCCTCGACGAGGAAGACTTCTGCCTGCAACGTTTCGGCCTGCGCACCGTGGACTACCTGGACAGCGTCGGCTGGCTCGGCCCGCGGACCTGGCTGGCCCACGGTATCCATTTCAACCCCGATGAAATCGCCCGCCTCGGCGCCGCCGGGACCGGCATCTGCCATTGCCCGAGCTCCAACATGCGCCTGGCCTCGGGCATCTGCCCGACCCTGGAACTGACCGACGCCGGCGCCCCCGTCGGCCTGGGCGTGGATGGCTCGGCCTCGAACGACGCCTCGAACATGATTCTCGAAACCCGTCAGGCCCTGTACCTGCAGCGCCTGCGCTACGGCGCCGAAAAGATCACCCCGGAGTTGGTGCTGGGCTGGGCCACCCAGGGTTCGGCACGGCTGCTGGGGCGCAGCGATATCGGCGAGCTGGCCGTGGGCAAGCAGGCCGACCTGGCGCTGTTCAAGCTCGATGAGCTGCGCTTCTCCGGCAGCCATGATCCGTTGTCGGCGTTGCTGCTGTGCGGCGCGGACCGGGCGGACCGGGTGATGGTCGGCGGCCAGTGGCGGGTGATCGACGGGCAGGTCGAGGGCCTGGATGTGCGGGGCCTGATTGCCGATCACCGGCAAGCGGCGCGGGAGTTGATCGGCGGCGTCTGATCCGGCGTTATCGCGAGCAAGCTCGCTCCTACAGGGAACCGGTTCCGATCATTTCCAGAATGAATCACGCCGGATGTAGGAACGAGGCTTGCCCGCGAAGCTTTTACAGCCCCAACAGCGACAACATGATGAAGGTCGCGAACAGCACGAAGTGGGTCATGCCTTCGATGGCATTGGTTTCACCGTCATTGAGGTTGATCGCGCTGACGATCAGGGTGATGAAGATCATCACCGTCTGCACCGGGGTCATCGCCATCTGGAACGGCTGGCCGGTGTAGAGCGCCATCGCCTCCATCACCGGCACCGTCAGGATCACCGTCGACAACGACGCGCCCAACGCAATGTTGACCACCGACTGCATGCGATTGGCCAGCGCCGCGCGCAGGGCCGTGAGGATTTCCGGCGCCGCGGAAATCGCCGCCACCAGGATCGCCGTGATCACCGGCGGCGCGCCCGTGCCTTCCAGCCCCAGGTCGAGGGTCTTGGACATCACCTCCGCCAAGGCGCCGATCAGTACCACGCCGAACACCAGGGTGGCGATGGAAAACGCCAGGCTGATAGGCGCCGACTGATCTTCTGTCGGTTCTTTCTTGCGGCGTTTTTCCGGGTAGCTGTAGCTGAAGAAGTAGCTGTGGGCGCCGACCTGCATGCGCAGGAACAGGGTATACAACAGCACCATGGCGCCAATGGTGAAGGCCGAGTAGAGCTTCCACTTCGACTCGGGAATGAACTCCGGCACCACCATCGACACGCCCATGGCGGTGAGGATCATCACACTGTAGGAACGCGCCGAGTCGTCGTTGTAGGCCTGCTCGCCATGCTTGATCCCGCCCATCAGCGCGGCCAGGCCGAGGATGCCGTTGATGTCGAGCATCACCGCCGAATAGATGGTGTCGCGCACCAGGGTCGGCGAGGCCTCGTTGCTCATCATGATCGCCAGGATCACCACCTCCACCAGGACCGCGGCGAGAGTCAGGATCATGGTGCCGTAGGGGTCGCCGACCTTCTCCGCCAGCAGCTCGGCATGATGGGCGACGCGCATCGAGGCCGCGACGATAAAACCGATCAGCACCAACCCCGAGATCAGCGCCACGCCCTGGCCGCTGTTGAGCAGCGCATGCTCCAGCGGATAGGCAACCAGCGCCGCGAGCAGCGCCAGCAACAGAAAGCTTTCTTGCTTGAGTGAAGTGAACATTGCAGTCCTTTGACCGGATAAATCGAGCAGAAAGAGATGAGCTAAAGACTGCATGGAGTCACTAACGTTTCGTTACACCTTAGTGCACCAGGGATTGGCATGGAGTGGACGTGGCGCACCGGGTTAGCTCTTGGGCGGCCTTGAGATTGATCGCGGGCAAGCCTCGCTCCTACAGGTTTTACGCCATGCCGGATCCCATGATCGCCGCGACTCTGTAGGCGCGAGGCTTGCCCGCGAAGGCCTCACCCTGGTCCCCGAAGATTTTGTTGTCCTGTTGGTCAGCTATTTGCATTGAGCCATTCAAGCCTTAGGGCCCAGCCACGCCCCACAACAAAATGGAGTCCGGATTCATGCATAAACGTCCGTTGCAAAAACTGCTGTGCGCCCTCACCGCGGCCATCGGCCTGAGCGTCTCGCTGGGCGCCAGCGCCGCCGATCCGTTGAAGGTCGGCTTCGTCTATATCGGCCCGATCGGCGACCACGGCTGGACCTATCAGCATGAACAGGGGCGCCTGGCGCTGGTGGAGAAGTTCGGCGAGCAGATCAAGACCAACTATGTGGAGAACGTTGCCGAAGGCGCCGACGCCGAGCGGGTGATCCGCAACATGGCCAAGGATAAGTACGACCTGATTTTCACCACCTCCTTCGGCTACATGAACCCGACCCTGAAAGTCGCCAGGCAGTTTCCCCAGACCACCTTCGAACACGCCACCGGCTACAAGCAGGACAAGAACCTTGGCACCTACCTGGCCCGCACCTATGAAGGTCGCTACGTCGGCGGTTTCCTCGCGGCGAAGATGACCAAGAGCAAGAAGGTCGGCTACATCGCCTCCTTCCCGATCCCGGAAGTGATCCGCGACATCAACGCCATCCAGCTGGCCCTGAACAAATACAACCCGGGCACCGAGATCAAGGTGGTGTGGGTCAACTCCTGGTTCGACCCAGGCAAGGAAGCCGACGCCGCCAACGCCCTGATCGACCAGGGCGCCGACGTGATTTTCCAGCACACCGACAGCCCGGCGCCGATCCAGGCCGCCGAACGCCGTGGCGTGTACGCCGTGGGCTACGCCTCGGACATGGCCCACTTCGGCCCGAAAGCGGTGCTGACCTCCATCGTCAACAACTGGGGCCCGCACTACATCCAGGCCACCCAGGGCGTGCTCGACCACAGCTGGAAATCCCAGGACTACTGGGGTGGCTTGAAGGAAGGCACGGTCCAATTGCCGATCAGCGACCTGGTACCGGCCGACGTCAAGCGTGAGGCCGAGCAGATCATCGCCGACATCAAGAGCGGCGCCTTCCACCCGTTCACCGGGCCGATCAAGGACCAGGCCGGCGTGGAAAAACTCGCCGCCGGGGTCAGCGCCAGCAATGCAGAGCTCGCGTCGATGAACTACTACGTGGAAGGCATGAAGGCCGATATTCCGAAATGACTCGCCTGTAGCCGCGGCCGCGGGTTGCACTAAGTTCCGAAGGTCCTTTGCTCGATCCAGAGCACGCCCCCTTCGTCGGAGTGCCGCCCAGATCGATCGCAGCCTGCGGCAGCGGCTACAGGGCAGTGAGTACCTTGAGAGCATTTATATGAACCAGCTGCCAATCATCGACATCAGCCCGCTCTACGGCGACGACACCCAAGGCTGGAACAGCGTCGCCCAGCAGATCGACCGTGCCTGCCGCGAGTGGGGCTTCTTCTATATCCAGGGCCACCCGATCACCTCCGGGCGCATCGGCCAGTTGCTCGACGCCGCCCGGCATTTCTTCGCCCTGCCGGCCGCCGAGAAACTCAGGATCGATATCACCCAGACCCGCCACCATCGCGGCTATGGCGCGATCGCCACCGAGCAACTGGACCCGGAAAAGCCAAGCGACCTCAAGGAAACCTTCGACATGGGCCTGCACCTGCCGGCCGAGCATCCCGAAGTGCTCGCGGAAAAACCGTTGCGCGGCAGCAATCGGCACCCGGATATCGCCGGCTGGGAAACCCTGATGGAGCAGCACTACCTGGACATGCAGGCCCTGGCCCAGACCCTGCTGCGGGCCATGACCCTGGCCCTGGGCATCGAGCGCGACTTTTTCGACAGCCGCTTCAAGGAGCCAGTCAGCGTCCTGCGCCTGATCCATTACCCGCCTCGGCATACCGCCAGCAGCGACGAACAGCAAGGCGCCGGCGCCCACACCGACTACGGCTGCATCACCCTGCTCTACCAGGACAGCGCCGGCGGCCTGCAGGTGCGCAATGTCCAGGGCCAGTGGATCGACGCCCCGCCCATCGAGGGCACCTTCGTGGTCAACCTCGGCGACATGATGGCGCGCTGGAGCAACGACCGTTACCGGTCGACGCCGCACCGGGTGATCAGCCCGCTGGGGGTGGACCGCTACTCGATGCCGTTCTTCGCCGAACCCCATCCGGATACCCGCATCGAATGCCTGCCCGGCTGCCAGGATGCCGGGCATCCGCCGAAGTACCCGGTCACCACCTGCGCCGAATTCCTCTTGTCGCGGTTCGCCGATACCTATGCCTATCGCCGGGAATCGCAAGCGTCCTGATCGCCCGGCGGGTCAGGTTTTACCGAATAGTCCGCGCGCGCCTGTAGAATGCCTGCCCTTATGGGCGCGATTGGAACCTGACGCGCCCGCGCAGCCCTGGGGAAACCCGGGGCCGGCGCCTGTCATCGAACCTTGCGGTGGGCTTTTCGCCGCAGGATGATGGAGCGCAATACGTTCACGCAGCGCTCGACTGCACCTGATGAGATCACACCCATGTACGACTGGCTGAACGCCTTGCCCAAGGCCGAACTGCACCTGCACCTCGAAGGATCCCTGGAGCCCGAGCTGCTGTTCGCCCTGGCCGAACGCAACAAGATCGCCCTGCCCTGGAGCGATGTGGAAACCCTGCGCAAGGCTTATGCCTTCAACAACCTGCAAGAGTTCCTCGACCTGTACTACCAGGGCGCGGACGTACTGCGCACCTCCCAGGATTTCTATGACCTGACCTGGGCCTACCTGCTGCGCTGCAAAGAGCAGAACGTCATCCACACCGAACCCTTCTTCGATCCGCAGACCCACACCGATCGCGGCATTCCTTTCGAAGTGGTGCTCAACGGCATCGCCAGCGCGCTCAAGGATGGCGAGCAGCAACTGGGCATCACCAGCGGCCTGATCCTGAGCTTCCTGCGCCATCTGAGCGAAGATGAAGCGCAGAAAACCCTCGACCAGGCGCTGCCGTTCCGCGAAGCCTTTGTCGCGGTCGGCCTGGACAGTTCGGAAATGGGTCACCCGCCGAGCAAGTTCCAGCGGGTGTTCGACCGGGCCCGCAGCGAAGGTTTCCTCACTGTCGCCCACGCCGGTGAAGAAGGCCCGCCCGAGTACATCTGGGAAGCCCTCGACCTGCTGAAGATCCAGCGCATCGACCACGGCGTGCGCGCCTTCGAGGACGAGCGACTGATGCAGCGCATCATCGACGAGCAGATCCCGCTGACCGTCTGCCCGCTGTCGAACACCAAGCTCTGCGTGTTCGATCACATGTCGCAGCACAACATCCTCGAGATGCTCGAGCGTGGGGTGAAGGTCACGGTGAACTCCGATGACCCGGCCTACTTCGGCGGCTACGTCACCGAGAACTTCCACGCCCTGTACACCCACCTGGGCATGACCCAGGACCAGGCCAAGCGCCTGGCGCAGAACAGCCTGGATGCGCGCCTGGTCAAGCCGTAAACCACCATCGCGGGTAACCTGCCCGCGATAACCCTGTAGCCGCTGCCGCAGGCTGCGATCGACCGCGAAGCGGGCGCCGCTCTTGAGGGCCTCGGAAGGTTCTTCGAACCTTATCGCAGCCTGCGGCAGCGGCTACAGATCAAACGCCGACTTCGCTCAACTCTTCCAGCGTCTTGCCCCGGGTCTCCATCCCGAACAGCCAGACCACCGCCGCGGCGACCGCGAAACACAGCGCGCCCAGGGCGAACACCCCACCCTGCCCGGTCATCGGGAACACCACGCCGGTCACCAAAGGACCGAGCAGCGACCCGATGCGCCCCACCGCCGAGGCGAACCCGGAGCCGGTAGCCCGCGCCGAGGTGGGATACAACTCAGGCGTGTAGGTGTAGAGCACCGCCCACATACCGAACAGGAAGAACTGCATCAACAGGCCGGAGCTGATCAGCAGCGCCACGTTGCCGCCGAACACCGCGCTCTGCCCGTAGAAGAACGCCATGACCCCACCGCCCAGCAAGGTGATCACGCATACCGGCTTGCGCCCCCAGCGCTCCACCAGCCAGGCGGCCATGAGGAAGCCGGGAATCCCGCCGAGGGAAATCAGCACCGTGTAATACACCGACTGAGTCACGGCGAAACCCGATTGCTGCAACAAGGCACTGAGCCACGAGGTCAGGCCATAAAAACCCAGCAGGGCAAAGAACCACACACTCCAGATCATCATCGTGCGCTGGCGATAGAGCGGCGACCAGATCTCGCGCAAGGCCGAGAAGAAGTGCCCCGGCACGCTCTCCACCCGCGGCAGGCGCACCGGCTCGGGCAGGTCCGCACGCTGCAGCGAGGCGCGGACCTTATCCTCGATCCGCCGCAGCACCTGGTCGGCATCGGCGTGCCGCCCGGCCTGCTCCAGCCAGCGCGGCGACTCGGGGATGAAGAAACGGATCGCCAGCACGAACACCGCCGGGATCGCCAGGACCAGGAAGATGTCGCGCCAGCCGATCAGCGGCAGCAGGAAGTACGAAAGCACGCCCGCCGCGACAAAACCCAGCGGCCAGAAGCCGTCCATCAAGGCGATATAGCGCCCGCGCCGCTTGGCCGGGATCATCTCCGAGAGCATCGACTGGGCGATGGGAAACTCCATGCCCATGCCGATCCCCAGCAGCACCCGGAACAGGGTCAGGCTGTCCACCGTCTGCGCCGTGGAGCACAGGTAACTGGCGATACCCCAGAGCACGATGCTCCACTGGAACACCGGCTTGCGCCCGAAGCGGTCGGCGAGCATGCCCGACAGCGATGCGCCGACCACCATGCCGAAGAAACTCGAACTGGCCAGCAGGCCGGCCTGGGCCGTGCTCAGGCCGAACTCGGCTTTGATCGAGCCAAGCAGAAAGGTCATCATCGCCAGGTCCATGGAGTCGAAGAAAAACGCCAGGGCGATGATGATGAAAATGACCCGGTGATAACCGCTGATGGGCAAGCGTTCCAGACGCTCTGCCGCACTGTATCCCTGACTTGCCATGCCCCGTCCCCCCGATTGAATGGTCTGCAATCGAGTGTGCAAGATCGACGCCGCCGCTCAGTGCTGGATGCGACCTGCCCGCACCCGGCAACGACGCCGCCGGCCTGGGTCAGTGATCGGCGTGGGTTGGCTTGGGGTAATGCGCGGAAACTTCAGCGCAGCGCGCCTGCAACATGTCCCGCAGCAGCTTCACCGGTTTGCTCAGTTGCGCCCGATGCGCGCACAACAGGTTCAGCGGTGCCCGTTCGCAGCGCAGCTCCGGCAGCAGCACCTTGAGCCGCCCGGCCAGCACATCGGCCGCCACGTCGAGCCAGGACTTGTAGGCGATGCCCCGCCCCGCCACCGCCCACAGGCGCACCACATCGGCGTCGTCGCTGAAGCGATCGCCGCTGACCGTCAGGCCGACCTCGCGCTTGCCGTCATGGAAACTCCAATGGTCATGCACCCGGCTGCCAAGCATGTAGAGCAGGCAATTGTGCTGGGCCAGTTGCTCCAGCTGACGCGGCTCGCCGTGGCGGGCCAGGTACTCGGGGGCGGCCACCAGCACCCGGCGGTTCTGCGGCGCGACAGGCAAGGCCACCAGGCTGGAGTCTTCCGGTTCGCCGTAACGCAGGGCAATGTCCACCGGCTGGCGAAACAGGTCGGCGATACGGTCACCCAGCAGCAGGCGCAGCGTGAGCCTGGGGTGCTCCAGCTGGAACTGGTCGAGCCAGGGCAGCAACAGATTGCGGCCGAAATCCGAGGGCGCGGACAGCTGGAGAACACCGCTGACCTGATCCTGCCCGCTGGCCAGCAGGCGCCGCCCCTCCTCCAGGTTGCTCAGGGCCGCGCGGGCGTATTCGAGAAACCCTTCGCCCTCGGCGGTCAGGCGCAGGCTGCGGGTCGAACGCGCCAGCAGCCGGACGCCGAGCTGCTGCTCGATACGCTTGAGGGCAGCGCTGGCCACCGCCGCCGACAGGTCCATGACCCGCGCCGCAGCGGACAGGCTGCCGAGGTCGGCGGCGCGCACGAACAATTGCAGGTCATCGAATCGCAGCATCTGGCTCACCGGGCATTATCAAAAAAATATTGAAAGAGACTGCTGTTTTAGCCGGTTTTATCTTCAGGGGAAATGGCCAATGATCGGCCTACCGTCATATCAGCTCGTCACGCCAGCCTTTGAAGGAACTCCCTATGTCGCAAGCCTTTACCGCCATCGCCACCCTTGTCGCCAAGAGCGGCCAGCAGGCCGTGCTCAAGCGCGAACTCAGCGCCCTGGTGCAACCGAGCCGCGAAGAAGCCGGCTGCCAGTACTACAACCTGCACCAGGACGCCGAAGCCCCAGGCACCTTTTATGTACTGGAGCGCTGGGACGACGAGGCGGCCCTGGAATTTCACAACGCCACGCCGCACTTCCAGCATTTTCTCAGCCAGACCCGCGAGGCGATCGAGCACTTCGAGCTCAAGCGCCTGTTGCTCCTCTGACCCAACCTTCATCTTCATCAGGAAAACCCACCATGAAAGCCATCGCCTACTACGCCTCCCTGCCGATCGACGATCCGCTATCCCTGCAAGACATCGAACTGCCGGAGCCGCTCGCCGGCCCCCGCGACCTGCTGGTGGAAGTCAAAGCCATCTCGGTCAACCCGGTGGACACCAAGGTCCGCCAGAACGTCCAGCCTGAAGGTGGCGCCGCCAAGGTGCTGGGCTGGGACGTGGCCGGGGTGGTCAAGGCGGTGGGCAGCGACGTCAGCCTGTTCAAGGCCGGCGACAAGGTGTTCTACGCCGGCTCGATCGCCCGCGCCGGTGGCAACAGCGAATTGCACGTGGTCGACGAACGCATCGTCGGCCATATGCCCAAGAGCCTGGGCTTCGCCGAAGCCGCCGCCCTGCCGCTGACCGCGATCACCGCCTGGGAACTATTGTTCGAACGCCTGCAGATCGCCGAAGGCCAGGCCGATCGGCAGCAGAGCCTGTTGATCGTCGGCGCGGCCGGCGGCGTCGGTTCGATCCTCACCCAACTGGCCAGCCAGCTCACCGGGCTCAAGGTCATCGGCAGCGCCTCGCGCGCCGAAACCCAGGGTTGGGTACGCGAGCTGGGCGCCGACCTGGTGATCGACCATAGCCAGCCGTTGAGCCAGGAACTGAAAAAAGCCGGCCAGGCCAGCGTCACCCATGTCGCCAGCCTGACCCAGACCGATACGCACCTGGACGAGTTGGTCGAGGCCCTCGCGCCCCAGGGCCGGCTGGCGCTGATCGACGATCCGAAAACCCTCGACGTGACCAAGCTCAAGCGCAAGAGCCTGTCGCTGCACTGGGAGTTCATGTACACCCGCTCGCTGTTCGAAACCGCGGACATGCAGGAGCAGCACAAGCTGCTCAATCGCATCGCCGAGCTGATCGACGCCGGCACCTTGAAGACCACCCTGGGCGAGCACTTCGGCACGATCAACGCGGCCAACCTGCGGCGCGCCCATGCGTTGCTGGAAAGCGGCAAGGCCAAGGGCAAGGTCGTGCTGGAAGGCTTCTGAAGCGGGGAGCGGACGGCGTCCTGCCTGCGCTAAAAAGGGGCAGGATGCCGTCAGTCCGACAGTTGATCCTTGTCATACTTGTGACCGTATTCGGGTCTACACTGGGGGCCTTTGCAATGCAGTCTTTTACGCTAGGAGGTCAGCAATGAAGATCCTGATAAAAGAATTGGCAAAATCCAAAGGCACCCAATGGCAGGTTCAACTCGACCAGCATGCGGTGACTTTCCGCAGCGAGGCCGAAGCCCGAGCCTTCGCCAATACGCTGGAAACGCGTCTGCAAGCCCCCCACCGATTCCCCGAAAGCCAACAGCGCGCCGCCGGCTGATTACAGCTGGGCGGCTTGCAGCGCCCTGGCGTTCTGCAATTTGCGGGTGACCATCGCCAGCGTCACCACCAGAACCCCACACAGGCTGATGACCGTTGCCATCGGCACGGCGCTGCCATCGTGCAACACGCCCACCAACGCCGCGGCGCCGGCCGCCACGCTGAACTGCAGGCAGCCGAGCATCGCCGAGGCACTGCCGGCCCGCGCACCCTGACCGTTCATGGCGCAGGCCGAGGCATTGGGAAGGATGCAGCCCAGGCTGGCGATACAAATGAACAGCGGCGCCAGCAGCGGCCAGAGTTGTGCCGGGTGCAGCGAACTGACGGCGAGCAAGGCCAGGCCACCCAGCAGGTAGATCCACACTGTGCGTGCCAGCAGGAACGCCGGGCCACGCTTGGCCAGCAACCGCGCATTGATCTGCGCCACCAGGATGAAGCCGCCGGCGTTGATCCCGAAGAACCAGCCGAAATGCTCGGCCGGCACGCCATAGAGCTTGATGAAGACAAAAGGCGAACCGGCGATGTAGGCGAACATCCCGGCGATGGCGATGCCCCCGGTCAGGGCATGGCCGAGGAACACCCGGTCAGCCAGCAACCGACCGTACTGGCGCAAGGCCCCGGACAACGGCTGGCGCGGCACATGGGCCGGCAGGCTTTCCGGCAAGCCCAGGGCTACCGCCAGGCCGGCCAGGGCGCTGAACAGGGTCAGCATGATGAAGATCGACTGCCAGCCGTAGAGATTCACCAGCAGGCCGCCGAGCATCGGCGCCAGGATCGGCGCCAGGCCCATGACCAGCATCAGCTGGGAAAACACCTTGGCCGAACCCACCGCATCGCACTTGTCGCTGACCACCGCCCGGGAAATCACCATGCCCGCGCAGCCGCCCAGGGCCTGGACGAACCGCGCGCCGATCAGCCATTCCAGGTTCGGTGCGTAGGCACAGGCCAGGGACGCCAAGGTGAACAGCCCCACCCCGGCCAGCAACGGGATGCGCCGTCCAAAGCGGTCGGCCACCGGGCCGTAGGCCAGCTGGCCGATGGACAGGCCGAGGAAGTAGGCCGCCAGGGTCAGCTGAACGTGTTTTTCATCGGTGCCAAAGGCCAGCGCCATCGCCGGGAACGCCGGCAGATAGAAATCGATGGCCAGAGGACCGAAGGCGCTCAAGGCGCCGAGAATCAGGATTGTGCGAAGGTTCATCAGGCATCCAGGTGCGGGTCGGTCGGCAGCCCGACAGTTTATCCGCGCTTGGAGGCCTTGAACATTCCGATAGGTCGCTAACTATTAAAAAGACCGGCTAAATCCGCTCAGGCCAGCTTGACCGCATAGCCTTCTTCGCTGATCAGGCTGATCACCTCGTCGGCGGACAAGCGGCTTTCCACACCCACTTCCCTGGCCCCGAGATCGACCTTGACGCTGGCCGCCGGATCCTTGCTCTGCACCGCCTGGGTGATGGCCCGGACGCAGTGACCGCAGGACATCCCTTCGACATTGAACACTTGCATGACGCTTCTCCTGTAGTGAGGGTTGTCGCCAGTCTCGACCTTGCCATCATGGCAAGGTCAAGTTCCGGATGCATCTGCCGGGCTGGCAATCGGCGACGCGCTCGGCCAAGCTTCCCCCCTCAACGACACGACACTAGGAGATTCAGCCATGCGCTGGTCGGTTATCAGCCTGTTCAGCCTCCTCGGCCTGATCGCGGCATCCCCTTCGGTCAACGCCGCCGGCGAGGACTACGGCGTCCTGATCATTTCCCGGGAACGCCTGGAAGTCGCCACCTCCTGCGAAATCGGCCTGTACATCGAGGACCAGTTGGCGGGCCGGCTGTTCCAGGAACAAGCCACGTCCTTCAACCTGCCGCCGGGCAAAGTCTCGCTGCGCCTGAAACTGCTGCCAGGGCAGATGCCGGGCTGCAACCCGGGCATGCTCGCGCCAGGCTCCCAGGACATCAGCCTCAAGGCCGGCGACGTGCTGAAGTTCCGCATCGCCATGAGCCCGTCGGGCCTGCTCCTCCAGCGCACCGGCCTGGGATACTGATCGCGGATCGTCGCCCGGGCCTGCCCTTCCCTCCCCGAAACCGGCACGGGCGACGATCCGGGTGCTACCCCCGAGACAGATTGAAGCACCCCGCACCATGGCGCTTGACCTTGCCAGCATGGCAAGGTTGATCCTGTAGACCACCGTTTACAGGGAGTGTCAGTGATGTCCGAATCAACCACTTTTGACCTGCCGATTGCCGGCATGACCTGCGCCAGCTGCGCCGGGCGCGTGGAACGCGCCTTGAGCAAGGTCGCGGGCGCCGCGGCCGTCAGCGTCAACCTCGCCACCGAACAGGCCCGTGTCCAGGCGCCCAGCGACAGCCTGCCGGCGCTGATGGCCGCGGTGCAGGATGCCGGCTACAGCGTGCCGGCCCACAGCCTGGAGCTGAACATCGGCGGCATGACCTGCGCCTCCTGCGTCGGTCGCGTGGAACGCGCACTGAGCAAGGTGGCCGGAGTCACCCGGGTCAGCGTCAACCTGGCCAACGAACGCGCGCACATCGATCTGCTGGGCCAGGTCGATAGCGCCGACTTGATCGCCGCCGTCAGCAAGGCCGGCTATTCCGCCACCCTGTGGCAGGCCGAACACCCCGAGCGCGACGATCAGGAACAACGCCTGCGGCGCGAACGCTGGTCCCTGGTGCTGGCGATCCTGCTGGCCCTGCCGCTGGTGCTGCCCATGGTGGTGCAACCCTTTGGCCTGCACTGGATGCTCCCGGCCTGGGCGCAGTTCGTCCTGGCCACGCCGGTGCAATTCATCTTCGGTGCGCGTTTTTATGTCGCCGCCTGGAAAGCCGTGCGCGCCGGCGCCGGCAACATGGACCTGCTGGTGGCCCTGGGCACCAGCGCCGGTTACGGCTTGAGCCTCTACCAATGGGCCATCACCCCCGCCGGCGGCATGCCGCACCTGTACTTCGAGGCCTCGGCCGTGGTCATCGCCCTGGTGCTGCTGGGCAAGTACCTGGAAAGCCGCGCCAAGCGCCAGACCGCCAGCGCCATCCGCGCCCTCGAAGCCTTGCGCCCGGAACGGGCGATCCAGGTCATCGATGGCCGTGAGCAGGAAGTGGCGATCAGCGCCCTGCGCCTGAACGACCTGGTGCTGGTCAAGCCCGGCGAGCGCTTCCCGGTGGACGGCGAAGTGGTCGAAGGCCAGAGCCATGCCGACGAAGCCCTGATCAGCGGTGAAAGCCTGCCGGTGCCGAAACAACCCGGCGACCCGGTCACCGGCGGCGCCATCAACGGCGAAGGCCGGCTGCTGGTGCGGACCCTGGCCCTCGGCGCGGAAACCGTGCTGGCGCGCATCATCCGCCTGGTGGAAGACGCCCAGGCCGGCAAGGCACCGATCCAGAAACTGGTGGACCGGGTCAGCCAGGTGTTCGTGCCGGCGGTGCTGGTGCTGGCCCTGGCGACGCTGATCGGCTGGTGGCTGTATGGCGCGCCGCTGGAAACCGCGCTGATCAATGCGGTCGCGGTGCTGGTCATCGCCTGTCCCTGCGCGCTGGGGCTGGCCACGCCGACCGCGATCATGGCCGGCACCGGCGTCGCCGCCCGCCACGGAATCCTGATCAAGGACGCCGAAGCCCTGGAGCGCGCCCATGAAGTCAGCACGGTGGTCTTCGACAAGACCGGCACCCTGACCTCCGGCACGCCACGCATCGCCCACCTGGACGCGGTCGACGGCGACGAAGACCGCCTGCTGCAACTGGCCGGCGCCCTGCAACGCGGCAGCGAACACCCGCTGGCCAAGGCGGTTCTCGACCTGTGCGCCGAACGCCAGTTGGCGGTAGCCGACGTCAGCGCCAGCCAGTCCCTGACCGGCCGCGGCATCGCCGGCACCCTGGACGGCCGCCAACTGGCCCTGGGCAACCGGCGCCTGCTGGAAGAAAGCGGCCTGCAGGCCGGCGACCTGGCGGCCTCGGCCCAGGCCTGGGAAACCGAAGGCCGCACCCTGTCCTGGCTGATCGAACAACAGCCGCAACCACGGGTACTGGGCCTGTTCGCCTTTGGCGACACCCTCAAGCCCGGCGCCCTGCAAGCGGTGCAGCAACTGGGTGCGCGCCATATCGGCAGCCACCTGCTGACCGGCGACAACCGCGGCAGCGCCAAGGTGGTCGCCGAGGCCCTGGGCATTGCCGACGTACACGCCGAAGTGCTGCCCGCCGACAAGGCCGCCACAGTCGCCGAACTGAAAAAGACCGGCGTGGTGGCGATGGTCGGCGACGGCATCAACGACGCCCCGGCCCTGGCCGCCGCCGATATCGGCATCGCCATGGGCGGGGGGACCGATGTGGCGATGCACGCGGCGGGGATTACCCTGATGCGCGGCGACCCGCGCCTGGTGCCGGCGGCCCTGGAGATCAGCCGCAAGACCTACGCGAAGATCCGCCAGAACCTGTTCTGGGCCTTCGTCTACAACCTGATCGGCATTCCGTTGGCGGCGTTCGGCCTGCTCAACCCGGTATTGGCCGGGGCGGCCATGGCGCTGTCCAGCGTCAGCGTGGTGAGCAATGCGCTACTGTTGAAAACCTGGAAACCCAAAGACCTGGAGGACGCCCGATGAACATCGGCCAAGCAGCCCGCAAGAGCGGCCTGAGCGCCAAGATGATCCGCTACTACGAGTCCATCGGCCTGCTCCGGCCGGCCCATCGCAGCGACAGCGGCTACCGCCTGTACGGTGACGACGACCTGCACAGCCTGGCCTTTATCAAGCGCTCGCGGGACCTGGGGTTTTCCCTGGAGGAAGTGGGCAAGCTGCTGACCCTGTGGCAGGACCGCCAGCGCGCCAGCGCCGATGTCAAAGCCCTGGCCCGCCAGCACATCGATGAACTCAACCGGAAAATCGCCGAGCTGGCCGGGCTGCGCGACACCCTGCAGGACCTGGTGCAGCACTGCCACGGCGACCATCGCCCGGATTGCCCGATTCTCAAGGACCTGGCCTCCGGCGGATGCTGCGCGCGCCCATGACCTGTAGCCGCTGGCACAGGCTGCGACAAGGGCCGAAGGCCCTTCTGGCGGTTTCAAGAGCAGCGCCTGCTTCGCAGTCGATCGCAGCCTATCGGCAGCGGCTACGTGATTCACGGGCACAAAAAATCCGGCTATTGCCGGATTTTTGTGCCCGTGAATCACTGCATCCAGGGCGGAGGCGGTGGTTCCTCGGACTTGGCCGGTGGCGCGTCGTCGGCCATGCGCATGGCCTGGCGCCGCTCCTCGTCCAGGCGCGCCGCCTCGATCTCCCGCAGCACGCCGCCGACATCCGCCAGTTCTTCCGGATCGTCGAACTCGCCGGTCAGGACGCTGGCCGGGTGCAGGGTGCCGGCTTCGTACAGGGCCCACATCTCCTTGGCGTAGCGGGTACGCTTGAGCTCCGGGGCGAAACGCCCGAAGTAGGACGCCATGTTGCCGACATCCCGCTCCAGCATGCTGAAGGCGTGGTTGTTGCCCGCCGCATCCACCGCCTGGGGCAGGTCGATGATCACCGGGCCGTCGGGGGTCAGCAGCACGTTGAACTCGGACAGGTCACCGTGCACCAGGCCGGTACACAGCATCAGCACGATCTGGGAAATCAGGAAGGCGTGATATTCGCGGGCCTGATCCGGCTCCAGCACCACGTCGTTCAGGCGCGGCGCGGCATCGCCGTATTCGTCCGCCACCAGTTCCATCAGCAGCACGCCTTCGAGGAAGTCGAACGGCTTGGGCACCCGCACGCCGGCGTTGGCCAGGCGGAACAGGGCCGCCACTTCGGCGTTCTGCCAGGCGTCCTCGGTCTCCTTGCGCCCGAACTTGGACCCCTTGGCCATCGCGCGAGCCTGACGGCTGTTGCGCACCTTGCGGCCTTCCTGATACTCGGCCGCCTGACGAAAACTTCGTTTGTTCGCCTCCTTGTAAACCTTGGCGCAACGTAATTCGTTGCCGCAGCGCACCACATAAACAGCTGCTTCTTTACCACTCATGAGTGGGCGCAGCACCTCGTCGACCAGACCGTCCTCGATCAGGGGTTCAATGCGTTTTGGAGTCTTCATCAGCTTTTATCAGGGGTCCTTTATTACCAAACACGCGAATGTCACTCGTTATACGGCAATCCTCGCACCACGGGGAGAGGTTACCGACCTACGACAGTGCCGATGCACTCAATGTGCCAGGTCAACCCGTCATGTCGACAGGCTCGACCGACCAGGATCATAGCCCAGTGCTCGGCGGCTGCCCGTTGCCAAACAAGAAGCTGGCGAGCGCTTCGCGCTCGATCGCGAGCAAGCTTCGCTCCTACAAACACCTGGCCCCTCAGCGCTCGACAATCGCCGTCACGCCCTGGCCACCGGCGGCGCAGATCGAAATCAGGCCACGCCCCTGCCCCGCCACCTCCAGCAGCTTCGCCAGGTTGGCGACAATGCGCCCGCCGGTGGCGGCGAACGGATGCCCGGCGGCCAGCGAGCTGCCTTTGACATTCAGCCGGCTGCGGTCGATGGAACCCAAGGGCGCGTCCAGCCCCAGGCGGGTCTTGCAGTAATCCGCGTCCTCCCAGGCCTTGAGCGTGCACAGCACCTGCGCGGCGAAGGCCTCATGGATTTCGTAGTAATCGAAGTCCTGCAGCCTCAGGCCATTGCGGGCCAGCAAGCGCGGCACCGCGTAGACCGGTGCCATCAGCAGCCCTTCCGCGCCGTGGACGAAATCCACCGCCGCCGCTTCGCCGTCGCGCAGATAGGCGAGGATCGGCAAGCCACGTTCCTTCGCCCACTCCTCACTGCCCAGCAGCACCAGGGACGCGCCATCGGTCAACGGCGTGGAGTTGCCCGCGGTCAGGGTGCCTTTATCGCCGCGTTCGAACACCGGCTTCAACGACGCCAGCTTTTCCAGGGTCAGGTCCGGGCGCAGGTTGTTGTCGCGGGTCAGGCCGAGGAAGGGGGTCATCAGGTCGTCGTGCCAACCCTCGGCATAGGCGGCGGCCATTTTCTGATGGCTCTCCAGCGCCAACTGATCCTGCTCGTCGCGGGGAATGTTCCAGGTTTGCGCCATCTGCTCGCAGTGCTGGCCCATGGACAAGCCGGTCCGCGGTTCGCCATTGCGCGGCAGTTCCGGCTTGAGGTGCCAGGGGCGCAGTTGCAGGAAGGTCATGAGCTTGTCGCCCAGGGTCTTGCCGCGGTTGGCTTGCAGCAGGATCTTGCGCAGCCCCTCGTTGACCCCGATCGGCGCGTCCGAGGTGGTATCGACGCCGCCGGCGATGCCGCATTCGATCTGCCCCAGGGCGATCTTGTTGGCCACCAGCAACGCCGCTTCCAGGCCGGTGCCGCAGGCTTGCTGGATATCGTAGGCCGGGGTGGTCGGCGACAGCCGCGAGCCGAGCACGCATTCGCGGGTCAGGTTGAAATCCCGGGAATGCTTGAGCACCGCGCCAGCGGCCACTTCGCCCAGGCGCAGGCCGTGCAGGCGGTAGCGCTCGATCAGGCCTTCCAGGGCCGCGGTAAGCATCGCCTGGTTGCTCGCGGTGGCGTAAGGCCCGTTGGAACGGGCAAAGGGGATACGGTTGCCGCCGATAATCGCAACACGACGCAGCTGAGTCATGGAAAGCTCCCTATTCTGTGAGTGGCACAACCGACAAGCGTAGGTTCTGTAAGAAAAGTCGCCGAGCGGCGATCAGGCCGTTCATATGCAGAACCCAGCTTGTATCTCATGGACCGAACGACCAAAGGCCCCTCGTGGTCCACACTTTGAACCTCAGTTCCTGGAGCGTGTTCCATGTCAGATCGTTACATCGACTTCGCCAACTCGTCCATCGGCCACCGCCTGGTCGGGGCCCTTGGCCTGCCGTCGCCGGTACGTCTGGAGCGCTGGCAGGCCGGCCGCATGCGCCCGGTCGAGGGGGCGCTGCTGATCGGCGGCGGCCCGCTGACCCAGCAGGTCGGCGCCATCGCCCCGCGGCTGACCGAGAGCATCTACAGCTACGGCACCGATCCGACCCTCGCCACCGCCTGGATTCCCGGCCACGGCCCCAAGCTCAAGGCCGTGGTGTTCGACGCCAGCGACCTCCTGCAGACCGACCAGCTCAAGCAACTGCGCGAATTTTTCCAGCCGCTGATGAAGAACCTCGAACCCAGCGCGCACCTGGTGATTCTCGGCCGCGCCCCGGAAACCCTCGGCGATCCGTTCGCCGCCAGCGCCCAACGTGCCCTGGAGGGTTTCAGCCGCTCGCTGGCCAAGGAGCTGCGCAGCGGTGCCACCCTGCAATTGCTCTATGTCGGCGAGGGTGCCGAAAGCCAGCTGGAAGGCGCGCTGCGCTTCTTCCTCTCGCCGAAAAGCGCTTACATCTCCGGCCAAGCGATCCGCCTGACCCACTGCGCGACCCAGGTCCAGGACTGGACCCGGCCCCTGGCCGGCACGCGGGCACTGGTCACTGGCGCGGCGCGTGGCATCGGCGCCTCGATCGCCGAGACCCTGGCCCGGGATGGCGCCCAGGTGGTGCTGCTGGACGTGCCCGCCGCCAAGACCGACCTCGAAGCCCTGGCCGCGCGCCTGGGCGGCCACGCGATCACCCTGGATATCTGCGCCGAGGACGCCGCGACCCGGCTGGTGGAACAGTTGCCGGACGGCATCGACATCGTGGTGCACAACGCCGGCATCACCCGCGACAAGACCCTGGCCAACATGACCCCGGAATTCTGGGACGCGGTGCTGGCGGTCAACCTCAATGCCCCGCAGGTACTGACCAAGGCCCTACTGGACAGCGGCTGCCTGCACGACAACGGCCGGCTGATCCTGCTGGCGTCCATCAGCGGTATCGCCGGCAATCGCGGGCAGACCAACTATGCGGCGAGCAAGGCCGGGCTGATCGGCCTGGCCCAGTCCTGGGCCCCGCTGTTGCAAGAGCGCGGCATCAGCATCAACGCCGTGGCCCCGGGCTTTATCGAAACCCAGATGACCGCGCACATTCCGTTCGCCCTGCGCGAGGCCGGGCGGCGCATGAGTTCGCTGGGGCAAGGCGGCCTGCCGCAGGACGTCGCCGAAGCCGTGGCCTGGCTCGCCCAGCCGGGCAGTGGCGCGGTCAGCGGGCAAGCGCTGCGAGTCTGTGGGCAAAGCGTATTGGGAGCGTGAACATGAGCCTGCAATGGCATGAGCTGGATACTCCGCCGAACCTGCCCGAGCTGTACTGGAAGGCCGCGATCCGCCGCAAGATCACCGGCATCGAGCTGCCTGAATATGGCCTGCGCCGCCAGGTGAGCGTGCAGCCGGCAAAGCTTGCGGCCTATCGCCAGGTCTGCGGTTTTACCGAGAACGGCCTGCTGCCGCCAACCTACCCCCATGTGCTGGCGTTCGCCCTGCAGATGCAATTACTGACCGCCAGGGACTTCCCCTTTCCACTGCTGGGGCTGATCCATCTGGCCAACCGCATTCGCGTGCTACGGCCCATGGGTGGGGTCGGCAACTTGAGCATCGGGGTGCGTGCGGACAACGTGCAGCCCCATGCCAAAGGCGCGGTTTTCGATCTGTTGACCTACGTCGACGACGCCCTGGGACCGCTGTGGGAAGCACAAAGCCGGATGCTCTGTCGGGGTGTGCAACTGCCGGGCGAAGCATCGGCCGAAGAACCGTCGGCCGAGGCCAGTCTCAGCGAGCTGACGCGCTGGCAAGCCCCCGCCGACATCGGCCGGCGTTACGCCCGGGTGTCCGGCGACTACAACCCGATTCACCTGAGCGCCATCAGCGCCCGAATGTTCGGTTTCCCCCAGGCCATCGCCCACGGCCTGTGGAACAAGGCGCGGACCCTGGCGGCATTGAGCGAACATTTGCCGGCGGCCCCTGTCGAGATTGCCGTGGACTTCAGAAAACCGGTGCGCCTGCCCAGCGAGGTGTGTCTGCTGGCAAGCGCCGCGGGCTCGAGCGGTGACCTGCGCCTGACCGGCGCGGGCGACCTGGAACATATGAGCGGGCACTGGCAACCGCTGGCCTGAGCCCGCCTCAACCGCGACGAATCAGGAACACTCCCGCCAGGATCAGCACCAGCCCGGCAATCTTGCCGAGGCTGATGGGTGCCTCGCGAAACCCCGCCCAGCCGAAATGGTCCAGCGCCAGGGCCATGCCCAACTGCCCGGCCAGCACCAGGGCCATGAACAGCATGGCGCCGATCCGTGGCCCGGCGAAGGCCGCGGTGGCAATGAAAAACGCCCCCAGCAGACCGCCGCACCAGTGCCACCAGGTCAGGCTTTTCAAGGCCGTCAGGCCGGGCACTTCGCGCTGGGCCATGGCCAGGACCAGCAAGGCCACGGTGCCGACAAAAAACGAGATCAGCGCCGCCGCCAGCACGCTGGAAACCTGCTTGGCCAATTGGCCGTTGATTCCCGCTTGCAGGGGTAAAAAAGCACCGGCAATCACCGGCAGGCAAAGCAGCCACCAGACAGGGGCAGGCATAAAGTTTCTCCAGAAAAAAAGCCAGGCCGCGGATTATAAGGCAAGTTGACGCCAAATCCGTGGCGGGGTCGTCAGGCAATTAATTGTATATATATAACTTTCGTTTAAGCGCCCTAAGAGTTTTCACTTCAAAAACACAACATACTGATTAATAACATCTTTTAATAAACAAATGCGCTTACCACACCTTTGGTATTAGTCCCTCCGCGGGAGCAAAAACAGCCGATATATAAGTTGTTAATACCAAGTTGAGAATGGTGAAAAAAAGCACTTGGACCTTTTATAGCGACTACGGACGAAAACATCTCCAGCAACAGAACTGGAGAGTTATCGAAGACAACAAAACGTTGTAACAGGTGCAAGGAATCTCACTCATGAAAACTCAAGTCTGGTTGAAAACAAGCACAGCGCTGGCCCTGATCCTGGCCCTCGGCCTGACCGGTTGCAGCAGCGGCGGTGGCGGCCACAAGAGCAGTTCCGGCAGCTCCTCGCCCGACAGCGCGGCAGGTACCGACAGTGGCTCTGGCGGCTCCGGCGATGGTTCGGGCGGTGCCGGCGGCACCGGTGGCGGCACCGCGGGCACAGGCGGGACCGGCGGAATCGATGGCGGAACTGATGGTACAGGCGGGATCGGCGGCGGTACGGGTGGTACAGGTGGAACCGGCGGCGGCACTGCAGGGACGGGTGGCACTGGCGGGACCGGAGGCACGGGTAGCGGCACCGACCCGACCAACCCAACGGATCCGACCGACCCGACAACCCCCACCACTACCCCGTTGGTCACCTCGACCCTGGTGTCCGACCTCGGCACCACCATCAGCGGCGTCGGTGACGGTGTCAGCACCCTCAGCAGCGCGCTGGCTCCGCTTCCGGTAGTCGGTGGGGTCCTGCAAAGCGCGGTGAGCACTTCCGGCAATGTGGTCGACACCGTAGGCGATGGCCTGACCAATGGCCTCGGCCAACTGGGCAGCGATCCACAGGCCTTGAGCAAGACCACGGCCATAGTCGGCAACGTGGTGTCGGACGTCGGCGATGGCGTCTCGGACATCAGCGGCAAGCTGGCCACCAGCACCAGCAGCATTCCCCTGGTGGGCGGTGTGGTCACCAAAGTGGCGCCGGTACTCGACGGCGTCGGCGACAAGGTCAGCATGCTCGGCGACACCCTCACCACCGTGACCAGTAGCGGCCCCCTGGGGACAGTGACAGACAAGGTCGGCAACAACCTGCTGGTGCCGGTCGTCACCCTGGCAGAAGGCCTGACCGGCAAGGTGGTCAGCGCCACGGGCCTGAGCGCTCCGGTCGGCGGCCTGATCGACAAGGTGGCAACGACCGTCGACGGCCTGGGCGACAAAGTCACCGCCACGGGCAGTGGCAACACGCTGACCAATACCCTGGGCGGCACCCTGAACAATGTCGCCACCACCATCGGCAATACCAGCAGCCTGACGACCGCCCCGAGCACCGGCGGTGGAACCATCGGCGGCACCGGCCTGCTGGAAACCGTCGGCGGTGCGGTGGTCAACCTGGGTACCGGCTTGAATGCCGGCAACACCAACACCCTGGTCAGCGCCACAGGGGTAAGCACAGCGTCGGTCGGCAACGTCGTAGCCTCGGTGGGTGGAGCCCTGGGCGGCACGGGTGTGGCCAATGTCGGCGCCACTGCGCCACTGGCCGGTGTCGGCGCCACGGTCGGCGCAGCGTTGAACCCGGTCACCACGACCGTCACCGGCCTGACCCAACAAGTAGGCGCCACGACCGGCACCGGCACACCCATCGCCGGCCTGCTCACCCAGGTAGGCGGCGCCGTCAGCACGGTAGGCACCACCCTCACCGCCAGCGCCCCCAACCCTGTGGTGAGCACCGTCGGCCAGACCGTGAACACCCTGGGGACCACGGTCACCTCGGTCGGGACCCTGGTCGACGGTGGCACCACCGGCGGCACCACGGGCAGCCTCGGTGGCGTGCTCGGCGGGCTGACCGGAACCTTGAGCGGCACCCGATAAGCGTTTTGCACCTGGCCGATTCGACGGCCCTACCTACAGCGCCTACGCTTGGTTGGAGACGAGGGATTCGATTGAGTCTCTCGTCTTTTTCTTGCCTGGAGCATGACGGTTGCAGTCCTTGATCAAGGCCAAGACCCTGACAAGCGCCGCCGACTGAAGTACCTCTCGCGTTGCTGCGACTTGACCATGGAGTGTCCTATGCGCGCTTTGGCTCCCTTGCTGTTAGTCTCGCTTTGCTCATACGTCCACGCCGAAAACCTTCCCAGCTTTCTCAATAGCAACGAAACCATCCGCAACCTGCCGGTGCCCAACCTGCCGGCCGACGCCTACCGCCCCACGACCCCGGCGCCCAAACTGGCGCCCCCCACGGAACCCCAGGCC
>NZ_JBWKZA010000044.1:0-40175 GCF_059424045.1 Pseudomonas sp. GW456-L12 | reverse complement strand
CTTCAGCGGCGGCGGTGGTAGTTTTGGCGGCGGCGGATCGTCAGGCGGCTGGTGACTAACAATAATCGATGAGTATGGGAAGACATGGCACTACTGAGTGAGTACGAACAACGGCAGGTCGCCGAGGCGATCGCCCGGGTCGAACAGCAGACCGATGCCGAACTGGTCACCGTGCTGGCCGCCCGCGCCGACGACTACGCCTATATCCCGTTGCTCTGGGCCAGCCTGCTGGCGCTGATCGTGCCGGGCGTGGTGCATTACGCCACCGGTTGGATGAGCATGCACCTGTTGCTGCTGGTGCAATGGGTGACCTTTATCGTGCTCTGCCTGGTGTTTCGCATCCCGCGGATCACCACTCGCCTGATTCCGCGTTCGGTACGCCACTGGCGCGCCTCGAACCTGGCCCGCCGCCAGTTTCTCGAACAGAACCTGCACCACACCGTCGGCAGCACCGGGATGCTGATCTTCGTCTGCGAAGCCGAGCGCTATGTGGAAATCCTGGTGGACGAGGGCATTTCCAGGCGTCTCGACGACAAGACCTGGGACGCCATCGTCCAGGCCTTCACCCAGCAGGTGAAGCAGGGGCAGACCCTGCAAGGCTTCATCAACTGCATCGAGGCCTGCGGCGAACTGCTCAAGGTGCATGTGCCGGTGACCCATGTGCGCAACGAACTGCCCAACCGCCTGGTGGTCCTGGCCTGATTTTCCCGCTCCTGTAGCCGCTGCCGCAGGCTGCGATCGGCCGCAAGGCCGTGGCGTTCTGAAGATCGCTGGAGGTCCTGCGGACCTTGCGCAGCCTGCGGCAGCGGCTACAGGAGGCCCCATCGCCTGGAATTCTGCGCCGCCGGGTAAATAACTCCGTGCCCCGGCGGGCCATCCCCCCTAAAATACCCGCCATTCCCCGATTCACACCCCGCATCGCCCGAGGCACCTTTTACATGTCTGCAACCGCAACCCCCGCCAGCCTCGCGCCGGATCATCACGCCCAGTTTCTCGAACTGCTGGAAACCAGCCTGGCGCAGAACGCCTTTATCAAACTGGTGCTGGCCAAGCATGTGGGGGCCGAGGCGGATTTGCAGCGGCTGATCATCAAGCAACTGACGGTCAAGGAGCAGCTGTGCCTGTCCTTCGTCTACCGTTACAAGACCCGCGACATCACCAAGAACTTCCCCCTGGACGAAGGCGTGGCGCTGATCGCCGGGCTGCTGCCGGCGTCGTTCAAGAACGCGCACCTGCTGTCGCTCACCGATGAGGTGCAGCTCGAATACAGCAAGAAAGGCAAGAGTTCGCTGTTCAAGGGCAAGGCCCAGCAGCAGCGCGAAGTGCCGTCCGCCGAGCACAACCGCGAGAAGAACCGCTACCTGGAGCTGAGCCGGCCGTTCCTCACCGACCTGGGGGTGACCAACAAGCAGCACGAGCTGATCCCGGCGATGTCACGCAAGTGGAAGCAGATCAACAAGTTCATCGAGGTCTTCAGCCATGCGCTGAGCTCGTCGCCGATCGATCTGCAACAGCCGGTGCGGGTGGCGGACTTCGGCTCCGGCAAGGGCTACCTGACCTTCGCCATCCACGACTACCTGTGCAATACCTTGCAGGCGCAAGGGCAGGTGACCGGCGTGGAGCTGCGCGAAGACATGGTGACCCTGTGCAACGCCGCGGCGGCGCGCCTGGACCATCAGGGCCTGGAGTTCAAGTGCGGCGACGTGCGCAGCGTGGCGCCGAGCGAGCTGGACGTGATGATCGCCCTGCATGCCTGCGATATCGCCACCGACTACGCGATCCACACCGGCATTCGTTCCGGCGCGGCGATCATCATGTGCTCGCCGTGCTGCCACAAGCAGATCCGCCCGCAGATGCAGAGCCCGGCGCTGCTCAAGCCGATGCTGCAATACGGCCTGCACCTGGGCCAGCAGGCGGAGATGGTCACCGACAGCCTGCGCGCGCTGTTCCTCGAAGCCTGCGGCTACGAGACCAAGGTCTTCGAGTTCATCTCCCTGGAACACACCAACAAGAACAAGATGATCCTCGCGGTCAAACGCGCTGAGCCCCAGGACCCGGCGCAGCTGCTGGCGAAGATCGGCGAGCTCAAGGCGTTCTACCACATCAGCGAGCACTGCCTGGAAACCCTGTTGCGGGCCGACGGCTACCTGGGCTGAGGGTTGCCTGCTGCTGTAGGAGCGAGGCTTGCCCGCGAAAAACGATGACGCGATGTACGGATACGTTGCAGGCGTAGTACCGGGTTATTACCCGGCCCCGTGGATAGGGACTACCTTGAATACTCCTGTTTTCCCTTGAAGAGGAGTCATCTCCATGGCCGCGAAAAAAATCCTCATGCTGGTCGGCGATTACGTCGAGGACTACGAAGTGATGGTGCCGTTCCAGGCGCTGCTGATGGTCGGCCACACCGTGCATGCGGTGTGCCCGGACAAAAAGGCCGGGCAGACCGTGCGCACCGCGATCCACGACTTCGAAGGCGACCAGACCTACAGCGAAAAACCGGGCCATCAGTTCGCCCTGAATTTTGACTTCGCCAAGGTCGAGGCCGCCGATTACGACGCGCTGCTGATCCCCGGCGGTCGCGCCCCGGAATACCTGCGGTTGAACGAAAAAGTCCTGCAACTGGTGCAAGCCTTCGACCAGGCCGGCAAGCCGATCGCCGCCGTCTGCCACGGCGCCCAACTGCTGGCCGCGGCGGGCATTCTCGAAGGCCGCGAGTGCAGCGCCTACCCGGCCTGTGCCCCGGAAGTGCGCCTGGCCGGCGGTACCTACATCGATATTCCCGTGACGGACAGCCACGTCCAAGGCAATCTGGCGACGGCCCCGGCCTGGCCGGCGCACCCCAGCTGGCTGGCCGGTTTCCTCGGTTTGCTGGGCACCCAAATCATCCTGTAAACGGATGACTTGCCGGCGCTGCTTTTCTGTCAGGAAGCAGCGCCATCGTCCTACCCCTACAACCGAGGAGCGCCCAGCATGTGCGAGCTCTACGTCAAAGCCGACCCGATCCTCTACGAGTCCCGTTCGCGCTCGCTGCGTATCTGCGGGGTGGTCACCACCCTGCGCCTGGAGAACCAGTTCTGGGACATCCTCAGCGAAATCGCCGAGGTCGATGGCATGACCACCAACCAGCTGATCGCCAAGCTCTACGAAGAGGTGATGGACTACCGCGGCGAAGTGGTGAATTTCGCCTCGTTCCTGCGGGTCAGTTGCACCCGCTACCTGAGCCAGCGCCGCAACGCCACGCCGGAACTCAGCGTGGTCCGCAGCGCCACCAAATGACCCCGCACCCTGTAGCCGCTGCCGAGCCTGCGAGGCTGCGATCGACTTGGGCGGCACTCCGACGCAGTGGGCGCCAAGCCAGACAACACCCTACCCGTAGGAGCGAAGCTTGCTCGCGATGGACCCGAGAGCGCCACATGGGCCACTGAGCAGGCGGCATCGTTTCAGGCATACCGCGTGTCAGGTTTTACGGGGCTGGGCCCCGATCGCAGCCTCGCCAAGGCTCGGCAGCGGCTACAGGTGGCGCAGTTGGTGGGGCGGGTGCTCTCGCGATCACCAGAGCAGCGCCGAAGTGGGATTACTGGTACGACGGCAAGCCGGCCCGGGAAGAGTTGCCGGGCAGTGACGGCGGGCCGCTGATCGATATCGGCGAAACCCGCGATGGCGGTTCCTATCAGCAGCGCATGGGGCATATCGCCGTGTGGAACTCAGTGATGGACGAGCACAACTATCTGGTGCGGCGCTGGGGGATTTCCTTCGGGCGGGCAGGGTCGTTGGCAGGGGTAAAGGCTGAGGGCTAGAGCGCCAGGCGCGTCAGTTGGCGCAGGTCGGCGATCACCGCCGGGTTGCCCCCTTCGAGCACATCCAGGCGAATCTGCGCGATCAGCGATTTCAGCAACTCGGTCTGGGTCATCCGGGTCGTCTCCAGCAGGTGGGCGAGATCCTCGGCCACATAATGGTTCACTTTCAGCGACAGGCGCTTCATCGAACGGGCGGCAGGCAACTGGCGGGCCTCGACCTGCTCCGCCAGATACGCGGCGAAGCCGCTATGCACCTGCTCCAGACCAGACACGGCGGGTGCGCTGAAGTAGTAGCTGAAGAACAGTTTGCGCATCTGCACCCCGGCGTCCTGGGCCACGGAGTGCATCGCGGCATCCAGGACGTCGAGGTAGACCGCAGGCAGCCGCGCCTCGATGGAGGTCAGTTGCTGCTTGCGGGCGTCCTTGATTGCCGGTGTCGACTGGGGCGGGATGGCCACCGTGGTGGCGCAGTGGTCGCAGACTCCCACCAGGATCTCCCGGGCCTGGCCATGCCCATCGCTGAAAGGGACGTCGCGACGGGTGTAGGTGATGCCGACGACCTGTTGGCAATGCTCACAGAGCGCCTTGCCCCGGTCGCCCTGCAGAAAAAGTTTCATGGGGTGCCCTCATCGGTGAACGCTGATGAACCACGCATCGGGTTCGATAAAGTAGAATTTGATGTACCAGCCTGCCTTTTTCAGCACATGGACCGCGATGCCCGGGACGCTGTGATGTGCGCTGCAACTGTGGTCCGTGCCCTTGCAGGCGCTGATGACCTCGATCAATTGCCGGGCCGAGACCTCGCCTGTGGCCAGCAGGTTCTTGATCTCGATCGAGCCACGCGCCGCATGCAGATAGTTTTCCGTTTGCAGCGCGCTGATCAGGTCTCTCCGGACCTGCCTGAAGCCTCTGTCCATGATGCTTTCTCGTTTGTACGATACTTGTCGTACGAATTCAACAGGAAATCAACTGAAAGCGCCCGAAGGCATCCCTGTGGTTTTCAGGGGGAGATCGATCTTAGCCCGGCAGGAGCGGGCAGGAGGGCTTGGCTAAAGGCTTGCAACACATCCTTGGCGGCCAGCGGCAGGTGCGGGCGATCTGCATGCTGCGGTGCATCGAGTACACCGCAGCCGGATGCAGTCAGAAGAACCGGGTCACGCTGATCTTGGCGTTACGCCCAAGGCTGGAGGCGTTTTCGCCGCTCAGGGGCGGGCGGTAATCGCGGTTGAACATGTTGTCCAGGGTGAAGTTGACTTCCGTGCCCTTGAGGTACGGCTGCTGCGGTTTCCAGTTGGCGAACAGGCCCTGCACGTTGTAGCGGTCGTTCTCGTACTGGTCCCAGTAGGAGTCGCCCAAGGCGCTGGCCGGGCCGCTCGGGTAGACGTCGCTCGGCACGCGGTCGGTCTGGCGTACCCACTGGCCCTGCCAACCTACCTGCGCATCCCACTGCGGGATTTTCACCCCCAGGGTGGCGACCCACTTGCGCGGCGGAATGTCCCGCGCCCAGACATTCGGCCCCCAGGGATTGGTGTAGGCGCCTTCATGCTTGCCGGTGATCCAGGAGTAGGACAGCGAGCCGAACAGGTAGGTCGAATCGTAGAAGCTCTCGACCTCGAAGCCCTTGATGGTCAGGTCGCCGATATTGCGGTAGACCCCGATGGTCGGCTGGTTGCACACCTGGCCGATGTTCTTGCCGCTGCTCAGTTGCTCGGGGCAGCCGATCCCCAGGTTCTTCATGATTTCGTCCTTGATCTCATTGCGGAACACGGTGGTGCGGATTTGCACGCTATCGGCATCGCTGAACACATTGGCGAAGCTGGTGATATTACCGGCGCGCAACGCGGTGATGCGCTCCGGGTCGAGGTCGCGGCTGGTGGCCGAGCGGGTAGTGCCGGGCGCCTGGACTTCGTATTGCTCGTCGATCACTGGCGCGCGCCAGGTCTTGCTGTAGTCGGCGAACAGGGCGAATTGCGGGGTGACCGTCCAGAACGCCGACAGCCGTGGCGACCAGCCGGTGTAGGTCTTGTCGCCATAATCGTGGCCGACCACCGGGTTGGGGCTGTTATAGACCGGCGCGTCGTTTTTCTGCCCACGGTTGCGCACATGGTCGTAGCGCAGGGACGGGGTCAGGGTGAAGTCGCCCAGGGTGATCGCGTCCTGGATATAGAAAGCGTTGTTGTCGACCTTGCCATGGGGCATGAAGCCCGGCTGGTAATGCCCGTTGTTGTACTTGGGCACCTCGTAGGTCTTGCCCGGCATCCACATGTCCACCTCGCGGGTGTGCTTGCGGATCTGGATGCCATGGGTCAGGGCATGTTCCAGCGGGCCAGTGTTGAAGCGGCTGGTGTTTTTCAGCGAGAGGATCCTGTCCTCGTAACCCACGGTGATCTTGCGTCCACCGGAGGCGGGCTGGGTGTAGGCGTTCGGGCCGCGCTCGTCGGTCTGGTCGGTCTTGGAATCGGAGTACTTGGCCTCGAAGTCGATCCACGGGTTGTCCAGCGGCGTGTACTGGTACTTGGCCTGCCAGGTGGTGTCGACGGTATTGCGCTGGGCCAGGAAGCGCCGTGTGGCGCCGTCGTAGCCGTACTTGTCGATATCGCTCTGGGTCGGTGGCGTCGGGTAGCTCTTGGCCGAGAAGGGCGCCCAGATATCGCTGTTGGAACGCATGTAGCTCAAGCCCAGGCGATGTTCGTCGGTCAGTTGCATGTTCAGCTTGAACAGCTCGCCGTCCAGGTCCTGGGCGGTGTTGGGCAGGCGCTTGGGGTTGATCGGGTAGGCGTTGCGCGGGTCCGGCTGGGCGCTGGCCAGCTTCATGTCGTCGCCGTCGCGTTTGGTCCAGTAGGCCAGGGCATCGAAACGCCGGTCCTCGGTGCGTCCGTACACCGCGCCGGTGTAGGCCTGCTCATGGCTGTTGCTGCTGTAGCCGTACTTGAGCATGGCGCCGCTGTCGCGGCCTTCCAACAGCAGGTCGGGGGCGTCCTTGGTCTCCATGTGCACGGTGCCGCCGAAACCGCCGTTGCCGGTCTCGGGCGAGTGCGGGCCCTTTTCCACTTCGATGCGTTTGATCAGTTCCGGCTCGATGAAGATCGAGCCCTGCTGGTAGCGTTCGAAGCCGCTCTTGGTCGCGCCGTCGACGCTCATCGGCACGTCTTCGGCATCGCCCAGGCCCCAGATGTTGATGGTCTGGCCGCCGGGCTTGAGCGAGCCGCCGAGGCTGACGCCGGGCAGGGTGGCGATCAGGCTGGGAATGTTGGTGGCCTGGTGGCGATCGATCTCGGCCTGGTTCAGGGTCGAGCGGCCGACCGTGGCGGAGTCCACTTCCAGGCCGCTGCCGATGACGCTCATGGCCCCCAGTTGCAGCGCCGAACTGCGGGTGCTGCTGTTTTCCGCGGGGCGCACCACGTAGGTCTTGTCGACCTTGACCAGGCTGAACTCGCTGCCGCCCAGCAATTGCTGGATCGCCGCCTCGGGGCTGAAATCGCCCTTCAGCGCCGGGGCCTTCACGTTGCGCAGCAACTCTTCGTCGAACAGCAGCTGGATCTTCGCCTGCTGCGCCACCTGGCTCAGCGAGGCCGCCAGCGGTTGGGCGGGCAGGGCAAAGTTGAACGATTCGACTTGAACCTGGGCCTGGGCCTGCAGGCTGAACGCCAGGCAGGCGGCGAGCAGGGTCGGACGCGAACAGATGAGCTGCAAGTGATAAGGCGCGCGAAACATGAAATCCCCCGGAGCGGCGACAAAGGCCAGAAAAGGTGTGCGTAAACAACGCAGACCGGAGGAAGACGCGTCAGCAAAATAAAACCTCATATGCGAATGCAAAATATTCGCATATGGGTTTCAGCGTCGGGCTTCGATACGCACGCGGCCGTCGGCCAGGGCCACGGTTTTCACCGGGATCAGCGC
This sequence comes from Pseudomonas sp. GW456-L12, assembly GCF_059424045.1. Lineage (NCBI taxonomy): Bacteria > Pseudomonadati > Pseudomonadota > Gammaproteobacteria > Pseudomonadales > Pseudomonadaceae > Pseudomonas > Pseudomonas sp. GW456-L12. The sequence continues at coordinate 32,478 of NZ_JBWKZA010000044.1, read as the reverse complement.
CGGCAGGGCCTTGATCAGGGCGTCCGGGTCCTGCACATCGAGGTTGCCCGAGACCTTGAAGTTGCCCAGCGCGCCATCGGCCAGCAACACCGGCTGGCGGCGATAGAGGTTCAGCTCGTCCACCAGGCTGGCCAGGTCGCGATTGCGAAAGGCCAGGTGGCCGCCGCGCCAGTCGGCGACCTCGGCGACGTTCACCGCCTGTTCCCGCAGGGTGCCGCTGGCGTAGTCATAGATGCCGCGCTGGCGGGCGCCGAGCAGCAGCGAATTGGGCTTCTGCGCGTCGGGAACGAACGCCACCTGGCCGTGGGCGACGCTGACCACCAGTTGTTTCTCACCGCGGCGCACATCGAAGCCGGTGCCGACCACCCGCACCCGGGCGTTGCCTGCATGCACCCACAGCGGCCGTTCCTTGTCGGCGGCGGCTTCCAGGTACAGCTGGCCCCGGTCCAGATAGAGGTTACGTTGCTGTGCGCTGAAGTCGATGCGCAAACGGGTGTTGGCGTTGACGTACAGGGTGCTGCCATCGGGCAGGTTGAAGCTGCACATGCCCGTGCTCTGGGCGGCGATCTGTTGCGAATGGATCGCCGGCGGGGCGCCCAGCTCGATGGCCAGCAGCGCGCAGACCAACGCGGCGGCGACCGACAGGGCCGGGCGCCAGCGCGGCTTTTTTCGCACTGGCAGCGGCGTTGGTCGGTTCAGTGGTTCGAGTTCGGCCAGGTCGGCCCACAAGCGCTCGAACTCGGCGTAGGCCCGGGCATGGGCCGGTTCGCGGGACCAGGCCGCAAAGGCTTCGCGCGTGGCCTGGCTGCGATCGTCGCGATTGCGGGTGAACCAGACGGCCGCCTGGGCGTCGATGCTGTCGATCTCGTCGGTGTCGCTGTGGCGGGTCATTGGGCTTGCTCCTTGCCGTGTTCCTGTTCCAGGCGCTGTTTGCAGTGCAGCAGGGCAAAGGCGATGTGTTTTTCCACCATGCTCAGGGAGATACCCATGCGTTCGGCGATCTGTGCCTGGCTCAGGCCTTCGAAGCGGTGCAGCATAAGGGCTTCGCGGCGGCGCGGCGAGAGTTCGGCGAGCACGCTCTTCAAGCGCTCCAGGCGTTGCAGGCGCTGGGCCGCGGGCAGAGGCTCGTGGTGTTCATCGGCCAGTGGCTCGGGTTCTGCTGCATGCGGTTCGTGGTGCACCTTGTGCCTGACCTTCTGCCGGCGCCAGTGATCGCGCAGCAGGTTGCGCGCCATCTGGAACAGAAAGGCGCGGGGTTGTTCGACCTTGGCCCGGTCGCGGTAATCGAGCCATTGGGTGAAGACGTCCTGGGTCATGTCCGCCGCATCGCAGGCGTTGTCCGTGCGTTTACGCAGGTAATGCAGGATGTCCGCATAGAACCCGCGGACGGGGTCCGCCGAGGTGGGGTCGGGCTTGAAGCGAGACATGAAAATCCTTCGCAAGTACTGCCGGGCAGAAAGGTCGCGAATGATATCGAGAATTATTACTATTTGTCTGCATGAGTTTCGCGTCATGAACCGGATGCGATTTTTCCTGTCTGATGCTGCGTGCCTCAGCAACACACCCCAAACGCTGGTAAACCGGCAAAGACAGGCTTTAATCCGAAGTGCATTCGCATCTTTGGACACTCAGGAGCAGGACCATGGCTGGATGGTATGAATTGAGCAAAAGCAGTGACGGGCAGTTCCGCTTCGTTCTCAAGGCTGGCAATGCTGAAACCATTTTGACGAGTGAGTTGTATTCCTCCCGCAGCGCCGCCGAAAACGGCATCGCTTCGGTGCAGACCAACAGTCCCAACGAGGCCCGCTACGCCAAGGAAGTCTCCAAGGACGGCAAACCTTATTTCAACCTCAAGGCCGCGAACCACCAGATCATCGGCAATAGCCAGCGCTATTCGTCCGAGGCGGCGCGCGACGGCGGTATCGAAAGCGTCAAGACCAACGGTCCAACCACCACCATCAAGGACAAGACCGTTTAGTTTCTGCTCTGAAACAAAAGAGCCCGGCAGGACAACCTGCCGGGCTTTTTGTTGGGCGCTGTCCCGTGCTGTAGGAGCGAGCTTGCTCGCGATAAGAACTCGAGGATCAGGCGGTGCAGCTACCGGCCTCATCGCGAGCAAGCTCGCTCCTACAGGGGGGAGGCAGGGCGTTTAGCGCACTGCGTTCAACATGGCCTGCAACTGATTGCGCCCGGCTTCATTCAGCGGGAACACCGGCAGGCGCGGGTCGCCGACCTGCAGACCGGTCATGTTCAGCCCGGCCTTGATGGTGGTCGGCAGACCGCCCTTGAGGATGAAGTCGAGCACCGGCAACTGGCGGTAGAACAATTCGCGCGCGCGCTCCAGGTCGTTGTCCAGCACCGCCTGGTACAGGTCCAGGTTGAGCTGCGGGATCAGGTTCGCCGCGGCGGTGCACCAGCCCTTGGCGCCGGCGGCGAAGGCTTCCAGGGCCAGCGGGTTGCAACCGTTGTAGAACGGCACCTGGCCTTCGCCCAGCAGTTGCAGCTTGTGCATGCGCTGGATGTCGCCGGTGCTCTCCTTGACCATGGTCACGTTTTCCACCGCATGGAAGATCCGCAGGATCAGCTCCACCGACATGTCGGTGCCGCTGGTGGCCGGGTTGTTGTAGAGCATGATCGGCACGCCGACGCTGTCGCCGATGGCGCGGTAGTGGGCGAGGATCTCGGCTTCGCTGAGCTTCCAGTAGGACGTCGGCAGGACCATCACCGCATCGGCGCCCTTGGCCTCGGCAAACCGCGCGCGGCGCACGGCCTTGGCGGTGGTCAGGTCGGAAACGCTGACGATGGTCGGCACACGCCTGGCGATGTGGCGGATGCTGAACTCGGCGACCTGGTCCCACTCGGCGTCGCTCAGGTAGGCGCCTTCGCCGGTGCTGCCCAGGGGCGCGATGGCCTGCACGCCGCTGTCGATCAGGCGATCGATGGAACGGCCGAGGGTGTCCAGGTCCAGTTGCTCACCGTTGGCGGTGAACGGGGTGATGGTGTAGCCGATGATGCCGTGAATGTTGGCGTTCGACATGGCGACGCTCCTTTAGCGAATGAGGTGGGTTCAGTTCAGGCAATCGGCGTGTTGCTTGAGGTTCTGCCGAGCGTAGTAGTTGAAGGCGGCGGCGTGACGCTTGGGCTTGGAGATCCAGTCATGGGCCTCGCGGCCGAGCTCCGGCAGGATCGGCTTGATGGTGCCGGCGGCCATGGCCAGCAATTGCAGCTTGGCGGCGCGCTCGATCAACTGGGCGATCACGCAGGCTTCCTCGATGCTGGCGCCGGTGGACAGCTGGCCGTGGTGCGAGAGCAGGATGGCGCGCTTGTCGCCCAGGGCCGCGGAGATGATCTCGCCTTCTTCGTTACCCACCGGCACGCCCGGCCAGGCCTTGAGAAAGGCGCAGTCGTCATACAGCGGGCACAGGTCCATGTGGGAAATTTCCAGCGGCACTTCGATCATCGACAACGCGGCGACGTGGGTCGGGTGAGTGTGGATGATGCAGTTCACGTCGGGGCGGGCGCGGTACACCCAGCTGTGGAAACGGTTGGCCGGGTTGGGCATGCCGTGGCCTTCGAGCACCTCCAGGTCTTCGTTGACCAGCAGCAGGTTGCCCGCGGTGATCTCGTCGAAACCCAGGCCCAGTTGCTGGGTGTAGTAAGTGCCCGGCTGCGGGCCACGGGCGGTGATCTGCCCGGCCAGGCCGGAGTCGTGACCGTTCTCGAACAGGATGCGGCAAGTCAGCGCCAGCTTTTGCCGGTCGGTCCACGTATTATCCGCCAGGGTGTTTTGCATCTGGGTCAGGGCTTGCCTGACCAGTTGCTCTTTGGGTAGTGCTAATGTCTTGGCCATATCGGTGTCCTTGGGTCGTTGCAATGGACGTCGGATTTGCCAGCTCCCGCTGCTCGCAAGGTCGTTGGGTGAAAGCAAATGACACTAAAGAGGCTATATGACACTTTGTGTCATTGGCAAGGACAAATCATCACCTCCTTGATGGGTTAACCGTTCTACATGTCTATCCGTTTGAAATTATTGAGAAAAAAACTTGGCGTGACGCTGGAGGCCCTGGCCGAGAAATCCGGCATGACCAAGAGCTACCTGTCGAAAGTCGAGCGCGGCCTGAACACGCCCTCGATCGCCGCGGCGTTGAAACTGGCCAGGGCGTTGAACGTGAACGTCGAGGAGCTGTTCGCCGAAGACAAGGTCAGCCTGGACAGCTACAGCCTGGTGCGCAGCGACGAACGCCAGTCGCTGGCGGCCAACGACCAGGCGCCGGGTTATGCGGTGCTGGCCCATCAGGTCAGCGAGCGCAGCCTGCTGCCGTTCATCATCTACCCGCCCAGCGAGTTCACCGACAAGAGCTTCAAGGAACACCTGGGGGAGGAGTTTCTGTTCGTCCACGAAGGGCAGGTGGAAGTGGACTTCATGAACGAGCGGGTGATCCTCAACCGGGGCGACGCGCTGCACTTCAACGCGCAGAAACCCCACCGCCTGCGCTCGGTGGGCGAGGTGCAGGCGCAGTTGCTGGTGGTGGTGCACAGCGGCGAGGAATAAGGGACACGATGTAGCCGCTGCCGAAGGCTGCGATCGACCCCGAAGGGGGCGCAAGGCCTTGAGATCGCTGAAGGCCTTCGGCCTTATCGCAGCCTGCGGCAGCGGCTACAGGTCAGAGTAGACATCACGGCCGCGGGCCGATCTTTCAGCGTTCGACCGGCACCGACAGCGCAGGATCGCCCAGCGCATGGCTCTTCGAATCGAAGAAGCGCAGCGTCACTTCCACCCCCGCGAACAGCTTGGCGTAGCGCCGCTTCTGGTTCTGGATGAAGGCCTTGCTGCGCGGCTGGATCGAGATCGCCAGGGTCCGCACTTTGGACTGGCGGATGGCGCTCACCAGGTGGCTATCCTGGGAGTCGAGGTCGTGGCCGAAGATGCACAGCGCGTCGCTGTGATTCAGCAACTGCTGGTAGCAGAACGACAGGTAGTCGCTGCCGCGAATGGTCTTGAGCTTGTCCGCCACCGGGCCTTCGCTGACGAACAGCGGCACATCGTCGAGGGTCTTGAGGGTGTTGTTGATGGCGAAGTTGCCCAGCAGCGTGCCCTCGGTGGAACCCAGCTTGCGCGCGGTGCCGTCCTGGTTGCGCACCAGGTGCAGGCCGCCGTGCAGGTACAGCACGCGGGTCTGTTCGCTGGCGGTCTGGCTGATGTCGAAGCTCGGGTCGGCGCCCTGGAACAGGTCGTCGATGCCCTGGGCATCGTGCTGGATCGCCCAGTAGTTGAGCAGGTCGTAGTTGCTGGTGAACACCGTGCGGTAGCGGCGCAGTTCCTGGTTGATCTGCGACAGCGTCGCCGGCCGCACCAGGCGCCACGGAATGTGCACCGCGTGCACGGTATTGATCAGCGCTTCCTTGATCGCGTAGTAGCGATTGCGCGGCGCCGCGGAGCTGACAGCCAGGGCCTTGTTGACCCGGCTGGTGGTCTTCAGCGCCCCCAGCACCTGCTCGAAACTGCGGGTCTGCAGGGCGTCGAACACGCTCAGTTCGGAGGGGCTCAGGGGCTTTTCTTCGACGCTGCGGGCGTTCTCGAACAGCGAGTCGTAGGCGAAGTCTTCCCACACCGCGCGGCTGGCGCCGTTGCCGATCAGCAGGCCGGCGATCGGCGTGCTGGCGCGCAAGGCGTTCCAGTCTTCAAGGTCGGCATCAAATTCCTGGAAATCCATCATCGCGGTTCGTCGTCTCAAGGCAGAAGGTGTACAGGGCGCCGACTTTATCACGACCGACCCTTGAGCCAGATCAACAACGCGCGTGACCGATGGGTCGATCCTGTGCGCATTTGTCGGATCGGCACGGCTGATCCAATCCCAGCCTGGAGGACGCGCCATGAGCAGCACTTTTTTCATTCCCGCCGTGAACATCATGGGTATCGACTGTCTCGACGAGGCCATGGTCGCGATCCGCAACTACGGTTTTCGCAAGGCGCTGATCGTCACCGACGCCGGCCTGGCCAAGGCCGGGGTGGCCGGGATGATTGCCGAGAAGCTGGCGATGCAGGACATCGATTCGGTGATCTTCGACGGCGCCAAGCCCAACCCGAGCATCGGCAACGTCGAGAAGGGCCTGGCGCAATTGCAGCAGAGCGGCTGCGACTTCGTGGTCTCCCTTGGCGGCGGTTCGCCCCATGACTGCGCCAAGGGCATCGCCCTGTGCGCCACCAATGGCGGGCATATCAGCGACTACGAGGGCGTCGACCGCTCGGCCAAGCCGCAACTGCCGCTGATCGCGATCAACACCACCGCCGGCACCGCCAGTGAAATGACCCGTTTCTGCATCATCACCGACGAGCAGCGTCACGTGAAAATGGCCATCGTCGACCGTAACGTCACGCCGCTGCTGTCGGTCAACGACCCGGCGCTGATGGTCGCCATGCCCAAGGGCCTGACCGCCGCCACCGGCATGGACGCGCTGACCCACGCGATCGAAGCCTATGTGTCCACCGCGGCCAACCCGATCACCGATGCCTGCGCGCTGAAAGCCATGACCATGATCAGCCAGAACCTGCGCCAGGCGGTGCACGACGGCAGCGACCTGGTCGCCCGGGAAAACATGGCCTACGCCCAGTTCCTCGCCGGCATGGCCTTCAACAATGCGTCGCTGGGTTTCGTGCATGCCATGGCGCACCAGCTGGGCGGTTTCTACGATTTGCCCCATGGCGTGTGCAACGCCGTGCTGCTGCCCCATGTGCAGAGTTTCAATGCCATGGTCTGCGCCGGACGCCTGACCGATGTGGCCCACGCCATGGGCGCGGACATCCGTGGCTTCAGCCCGGAGGAGGGCGCGCAGGCGGCCATCAGCGCCATTCGCAGCCTGGCCCGGGATGTCGAGATCCCCAGCGGCTTGCGTGACCTGGGCGCCAAGCTGACGGACATTCCGGTCCTGGCCGCCAACGCCCTGAAAGATGCCTGCGGCCTGACCAACCCACGCCCCGCCGACCAGCGCCAGATCGAAGAGATCTTCCGCAGCGCGTTCTGATACCTACAGATGCTCTACCGCGCGCTCGGGCCCTTGCTGTCCTGGGCGCGCCGCCGCTGGCCCCAATGCACGAGCTATTGGCGATCGTTTTTCCTACCGGCAGGCGGCAAGCGCGGGTATGGAAAATCCGCAGCATCTGCAGGCGTCCCTGACGTACGCGGTAGGGGATCGGGTAAGGACGATTGGGGACCAGGCGAAGTCGCCTGCCTCTGCTTCAGTCAGGGCTTTCTGGATCTCGTCGATTTGCCAGGCTTCGCGGGCCAGATATTCTCTCAGAGCATCCACAGCGAGGAATGACTTGCTGCGGCCTGTCGCCTTGGCCAAGTGAGCCAGGGAATTGGCAACATCATCGGGCAGGCGCAAGGACATGACGGACAGGGTGATCTCGATGTAGTGGTTTTTGATGCAGCACACTACATCGCCACCCGAGGCTTGCCGCCAGAGCCATTCGTCCAGTGCGAGCGCTGCTTTGATTCAAGACGATTCAGGACCTTCCTCTTACAAGGACTTTGCATGCTGACCGGCCTCAACCACCTGACCCTCGCCGTGACCGACCTGAACCGCAGCCTGGGGTTCTACCACGACCTGCTGGGCCTGCGCCTGGACGCCAGTTGGGACAGCGGCGCCTATCTGTCGTTGCCGGGCCTGTGGTTGTGCCTGTCGCTGGACCCGTCGCGCCGCTTGGCCGAAGTGCCGGACTACACCCACTATGCCTTCGGCATCGAGGCCGGGCATTTCCTGGCGTTCGTCCAGCGCCTGCGGGCTGCTGGCGTACGGGAGTGGCGCGACAACCGCAGCGAAGGCGCCTCGTTCTATTTCCTCGACCCCGACGGCCACCAGCTGGAAGCCCATGTCGGCGATCTGGCCTCGCGTTTGCGCGCCTGTCGGCAGCAGCCCTATGCCGGGATGACGATCTTTACCGACGAATGACCGCTCGCCGCCGCTTCAAGACGGCTGGCTGTCGTTATGGCGACCATTGTGGGGTGGTGCGGGGGCGCGCAAGCCGGCAGAATCCTGCGATCAAAACCGCGCCACCTTCGGCGCTTCGGAGTGTGGCATGACTTCTTCGCTGTTACTGGCCGTTCTCGCCTCGGGCTTTATCTACGGCATTACTCCCGGGCCGGGCGTGCTGGCGGTCTTCGGTATCGGCGCGGCGCGCGGGCGGCGGGCCGGGGCCGGCTTTCTCTGCGGGCATCTGCTGGGCGACGTGATCTGGTGCAGCACCGCGCTGATCGCCATCGTCGGCGCGAAGGAGATCGGCAGCAGCGCCTTCGATGTGCTCGGCGTGCTCAGCGGCCTTTATCTGTTCTGGCTCGGCCTGCGGGCGATCCGCAGCCAGCGTAGCAACGGGCAGGAACCCCAGGGCCCGGCGCGCCAGCCGTTCTGGCACGGTATCCTGTTCGGCCTGACCAACCCCAAGGCGTACCCGGTGGCCGTGGCGACGTTCACCGCGCTGCTGTCCAGTCGTGCCGAGCTGCTCAACTGGTCGATGCTGCCCTGGCTGATCTTCCTCAGTTTCCTCGGCGGCATCGGCGCATACGCTATTCTGATTGGCATCGTCGGTGCGCGGCGGGTGCGGACCCTGTATCAGCGCCACGAACTGGCGATCACCCGGCTTTGCGGCGTGATGTTCATCGGGTTTGCCATCAACGCCTTGCTGCATGCCGTTCCGGGATTGCTGGCGAACAAGGCATAAAGGCTGTCCGCAAGGTTGCGACAGCCACGGACCAGCAGCGGCCCTGCGCCGCTGCCAGAACCAGGGATTGATACTCGGCGCTTTATCTTCACAGGCAGTGTCGTTCCCTGATGGCAACCAACAACTCCGCGCCCCTGGCCAGTTTCATCGACCTTCTGCTGGACGCCGTCTGTGCGGTGGATGTGGAGGGTCGTTTTGTCTTTGTCAGCGCCGCCTGCGAGCGGATTTTCGGTTATACGCCGGACGAACTGGTCGGCCGGCGCATGATCGAGCTGGTGCACCCCGCGGACCGCCTGCGCACGCTGCAGGCCGCCGAGCGGATCATGGCTGGCGAACCCATGCCCAACTTCGAGAACCGTTACCTGCGCAAGGACGGGCAGGTCGCGCATATCCTCTGGTCGGCGCGCTGGTCCGAGGTCGACCAGCTGCGCATCGCCGTGGCCCGCGACATCACCGAGCGCAAGCAGGCCGAGTCGCGGCAGGCGGCGTTGTATGCAATTTCCGAAGCGGCCCATGCCACCGAGGACCTGCTGGCGTTGTTCCGGCGCGTGCACCGGATCATCGGTGAATGGCTGCCGGCGCTGAATTTCTCCGTCGCGCTGTACGACGAGCAATGTCAGGCGCTGAGCTTTCCCTATCACGTCGACGACCGCGAGCGTTGTCCGGAGCAGCCGGGCACGCTGACCGGCAGCCTGTGCGCCGAGGTGATCCGCAGTGGCCAGCCGTTGCTGCTGACTCCCGGCAATTATGGGCCGCTGTCCCCGCTGTCGGATGCCGCCGCCCCGTACTCACCCTGCTGGCTCGGTGTGCCACTCAATTCGCAGAAAGGCACCATCGGCGCGCTGATCGTCAAGAGCGCGCCGGGCGACGAGCGATACACCGAGCAGGACAAGGAGCTGCTGCAATACGTCTGCGCCCAGCTCGCCACCGCCATCGAGCGCAAGCAGCTGCATGCGCGCCTGCAGTACATGGCCCAGTACGACCAGCTGACCCAGCTGCCCAACCGCGAATTGCTCCGCGAGCGCCTGCGCAGTGCCCTGGCCCGTGCCCGTCGCGAGTCCGGGCGCATGGCCTTGCTCTACGTCGACCTGGACCGGTTCAAGCAGGTCAACGACACACTTGGCCACGCCGTCGGCGACATGCTGTTGCAGGCGGTGGCCAACCGGCTCAAGGCCTGCGTGCGCGAGAGCGACACCGTGGCGCGGATCGGTGGCGATGAGTTCGTGGTGCTGCTCGGCTGTATCCAGCATGCGGAAGATGCCGGCATCGTCGCCGGAAAGATTCGCCGGGCGCTCGACGAGCCGCTGCGCCTGGATGGCCATCAGTTGAGCATTCTGCCGAGCATCGGCATCGGCCTGTTCCCCGAACACGGCCATGACGAAAAGCAGCTGTTCAAGCACGCCGACGAGGCGATGTACGCGGCCAAACGCGCCCAGCGGAGCCCGTCCCGGGCCTGAAAGAAGCGGCCGATCAGGGCGTTTTTTTGCCAACCGTTCGTCGTGGCCGATGCAACTTTTTCAAACCTTCGGTGGCCTGAAAACTCTCACTCTGTGCAGGCGCCGTGCGCCGTCAACTGATCAAAGGAGGCCGATACCATGAGCTTCATGGCCACCCATCTGTCCCGCACCTGCCTCGCGCTGCTGCTCGGCCTGAGCGCCAGCGCGGCATTCGCCCAGTCCCCCGCGGAGTTTATCGATGAGGCTTCGGCCAAGGGCATGGCAGACATCGAGGCCAGTCGCCTGGCCCACCAGAAGACCTCTTCCAAGGCGGTCAAGGACTACACCATCGTGGTCATCAACGACCGCACCACCGCCAACCAGCACCTGGCGAAAATCGCCAGGAAACTCGACCTGCCCGTGGCACCCCGGGAAGAAGTGATCAGCAAGGCCAAGGCACTGATCCCCGAGGTTCCGGAAGGCGAAGCCTTCGATGCCGCCTATGCCGAGAACCAGGTCAAGGCCACCGAAGAAGCCATTGAACAGATCCAGCAACAGGCCGAAATCACCGAGGTCCCCGAACTCAAGGCCTTCGCCGAAGAGACCCTGCCGAAACTGCGCAATCACCTGCAAATGGCCAAGGCCCTCAAGGCTGGCCGGGCCCTGGATCAGTTGGATGGTTGAGCGGCAGTGTGCCGCCTCAGGTATTGACCAGCCAGCGAGCCTGGCGACTGCCGCGCCAGTTGAAGCTGCTCAGTGCCAGCAAGAGTAAGAGTATCGAGTAGATGGCGTAGGTTCCGAGCCTGTCGTAGGCCCAGCCCGCCAACAGGATGCCCACGAGCCCGGCAAAGCGGCTGATGAAGTCTATCGAGCCATACCAGCTACCAATGATTTCCTTGGGCACGGTGAGTTGGATGGCGCTGGCCGTGGTACGGAAATACAGCGTGGTACCGAACTGGAATACGAACATGCCGGTGCCCGCGAGCCAGATGTTGCCGCGCAGGCATAACGTGATGCAGACCCCGGAGATCATGATCAGGTGCGACAGCAATATCGTGCCTGGCACCCGGGAGGCCTGGCCACTGGCGCGCAAGGCGAGTCCGCCGGCTATGGCACCTGCCGCTCCAACGGAGAACAGGTAGCCGGTCTGCACTTCGGAAAACCCATGAAAGCCCCGAAGCAGGGGGACCCACAGGAGCGCCAGCACGCTGACCACCAGCAGGCAGGTGGCATAAGAGGCGAGGAAATAGCGCCAACGTGGAGCGCGCAACAGATCGATGGTGGCTCTCGAAGCGCCGGTGACACTTTCCTGGAAACGTTGGACAAACGAGGTGTTGGCAATATCGAGGGGCGAGGTTTGCCCATTCAAGGTACTCAGGCTGATCGTCAAGGCGAGCGCGGCCAGCATGAAGGCAATGGAGGCCAGCAGTGAGATCGACAAGCCGACGTTGAAAATGACCAGGGCCCCGATGACCGGCCCCAGGGTCCTGGCAACGCCATTGAAGGTGGCGAGCAGGCCGTTGATTCTGGGGATGTCGCCAGCAGTGAAAAGGAACGGGATCAAGGCAAACAGGATCAGCCGTGAATACTGATGGATCAGGTCGACGAAGAAGGCAAAAAACCACACCCATTCCACGGAGCGGTCGTAGACCCGAAGGACAAGAACGGCCAGGGCAAACACCGCGATGTTTACCAGTTGCGTGGCAATGAACAGTTTCCATTTGTTGAAACGATCGATAAAACCCGCGCCTAGCAAGGTCACGAGTATTTCAGCGCTATAGCCGATGGCGTAGGTGGTGGTAACGGCGAGTGTCGTTCCGCTGATGGAGTAGGCAAGGTTGGCGAATACCAGGTCGTAGATGGCTTCGGAAAGTATGAGTAATACCCCCAAGGCCACAAAGGACCAGACTGACCGCGCCGTTGAATTGAAAGAGGTGTGCACAGAAATTTAATCCGTTAAGTTTTTATATGCCCGGTATCACGCAGCCAGGGCTTTGATATTGGCAGGCAAGAACGATTGGAGTTCTTCTATGCTGTTGAACTTCTGTTTGGCCGTAAGGCTATCCAGCGCAACAATTTCCATGGCTTGTATCTTGCCCAGGAGTGTACGCAGTGCTCCAGGTTATAGATCTGAATGTTTCAGATTTAGCATATGTTCTTTTGTTAAGTGCTTAGATCGAACCAAAGTCCAGCAACAGGCCGAAATCACCTAGGTCCCCGAACTCAAGGCCTTCGCCGAAGAGACCCTGCCGAAACTGCAGAATCACCTGCAAATGGCCAAGGCCCTCAAGGCTGGCCGGCCCCTGGATCAGTTGGACGGCTGAGTGCCGTCCCACCATCGATGCGCCTTCGGGCCTAACCTGAAGGCGCATCGCGTCCGGTGTCGCCGTCTCTCCCTGGCATTTTCAGCATCGATTCAACTCGGCTTCTGCTGTTGCTCCGGCGGTAGTTCATCCAGCTTCAAGGGCTCGCCCTCGCCGATTTCCTTGTATTCCTGGCGCAGTTTCTCTAACTGCTCGAGATCCAGCCCATCCAGGCTCAGCAACGCATTGTGCGCATCCTTGGTGGCGCGCAACAGTTCGTCGATCTTCAAGTGCAGGATGTCGTTATCGCGGTTCTGGGTGTTCTGGATCAGGAACACCATCAGGAAGGTGATGATGGTGGTAGAGGTATTGATGACCAGCTGCCAGGTATCGTTGAAACCAAAGACCGGCCCGCTCATGCCCCAGATCGCAATCAATGCCAGCGCGATCAGAAAGGTCCCCGGACTGCCGGCCCACAGCGACAGCTTCTGCGAGAATTTGGCGAATTTCATTGGCGTTTCCCCTGTGCGGCGGCATCTGAAATTCAGACAGCGGCGGTAGAGGGAAAATTCTTTTTATGATTGGCCCTCTGGCTGCAGTCAGGGGCTGCATCCGTTCGGTCGCCAGGGATCCTCTCCCGGCGTTCTTTCCAGAATGGGAGGAGTCTTTCTTTGTGGCGGTTTGTGTCTAGTATCAATGGCAGTCAATTTGCCACCACGCTCATACATGGATCGGAACAGGTAAGAGGCCACTCATGGAATTTTTCGAGAAGTTAACCAGTCTTGCTGCCAAGGTACGTCTGCAGGGAGCAGCCATTCAGACGGAGGAAGCGACAAAAAATGCTTTTGTCATGCCCTTCATCAGCACGGTGTTGGGCTATGACGTATTCGATCCGACGGAGGTGACGCCAGAGTTTGTCTGCGATATAGGAACCAAGAAGGGCGAGAAGATCGATTACGCGATCATGAAGGAAGGGGAGGTCCAGATCCTCATCGAGTGCAAGAAGATCGGCGAGCCGTTGCATATCAATCATGCGTCGCAATTGTTTCGTTACTTCCATGTCACCAGCGCGCGGATTTCCATCCTTACCAACGGCCAGGTTTATAAGTTTTTCACCGACTTGGATGCTCCCAACAAAATGGATGAGAAACCTTTCCTTGAACTGGATCTGCTCGATATCGACGAGTATTCGGTACCAGAACTGACCAAGCTGACGAAGTCGTCTTTTGATGTGGAGTCGATTATCAGCGCGGCAGGTGAGCTGAAGTACGTTAGCCAGATCAAAAAAGTCATCGCTTCTCAAGTTAGTAAGCCAGACGATGACTTCGTCAAAGTCTTTGCATCGCGGGTATACGACGGAGTGATTACCCAAAAAGTCCGTGAGCAGTTTTATGAGCTGACTCGAAAAGCGGTGGGACAATTTCTCAATGATCAAATCAATGATCGTCTCAAGTCTGCAATGAGTGGTGCTATCCAGCCGTCTCTTGCGGTTGCCTCCGTCTCTGGAGCGGGGAGTGCCGATAACGATGATGCGGAGACAGCGGACGATAAGGTGCTGACGACGTTGGAGGAGCTTGAGGGCTATCACATCGTACGTGCGGTGGTTCGCTCCGTGGTCGATGCCAAGCGAATCGTTCAGCGGGACACTCAGAGTTATTTCGGTATCTTGCTCGACGACAACAACCGAAAACCGATTTGCCGCCTGCATTTCAACCGTTCACAAAAGTACATCGGGATTTTTGACGAGGAAAAGAATGAGACCCGTCATCCGATCAGCTCTGTCGATGAAATCTACGAGTATTCCGATCACCTGAAAAAAACCGTTGGGTATTACGACTAGGAATCTGCACTGAGTACGAGTTAAAAAAACCGGCGGGCTACGCCGGTTTTTTTTTGCCTGACTCACTCCCCGCCTTCGCTTGTCGAGAGCGGTATGAGCGGGGTAGCGGGCGGGCTTCAGGAACCGCTGATTTCGCGCTGGAACGCCGCTTGTGCCCGGGCGCAGGTGAGGATGCGGTAGCGTGTGCTGCGTGAGACGTTTTGGTCGCGAAAGCGCTGGTACACCGGCTGGAAGACGGTGCGATCCAGGTTGGGGTGCTCCGCGTTCAGGTACGCCTCGCAAAGCCGGTCGTAATCCTGCTGCGAGATGAAGCGCCGGAACCAGAAGCGGTAGAAGTAGCCCAGCAGGAAACCCAGGCTGAAGTCGCGGTCGAGTACCGAGTGGGCGCAGCACTCGAAGTCGATCAGGCGCAGGCGGCCATCGGCGGCGACCAGAATGTTTTTCGGGTGGGGGTCCATGTGCACGAAGTCGTCGTCGAGCATCTGGCCGAACAGCCGGAAGATCGCCGACAACAGGGTTTCAGCCTGCTCGGGATGGGCCAGCAGGCGCTCGTCGACGCTGCAATGATCCGCCCAGAAACCCACCAGCAAGTACTCTTCGCGCAGGAACGGAAAACGCCCCTTGTAGCCAAACGCCGAGACCTGGGGCGAGAGGGCGGATTTGCCCGATACCACCGACAGGTTGATGAATTCATTGGTCAGGTCGTGCAGGCCGAAGCTGCGCTTGAGGCCGAGGAAGTTCTGCAACTGCTTTTTCCAGTGAGTCAGGCGGTTGCGCTTGAGCACCCATTGGCGTTCGCCTTCGAGCAGGAACACGCCCCGGGTGTCTTCCGGAATATCCAGCGTGGGATATTGCTCGGGCTTGGCCAGAAAACGCCGTATCAGCGGGTCCAGTTCGTGCCGATGGGCTGGATCGAAATGGAAGGTCACGCCATCGATCTGCTGTCGATGCAGCGTTCGGGTGAAGCTCCTGAGGTGAAGCATGTAGGGTTCCTGGCCTGGGATTACGAACGAGGGGGCGCTGTGAGCCTGCGCTGAAACGCGAGCCGAAAGGGCGCGCATCATAATTCATCGCAGGTCCTGGCGTTCACGAAAATCATCCGGGTTCTGCGGCCTTGTGTGCCCTGGCGATGGGAACAACCATGCAACGATTTGTCCGGCCGCAGAGAGTTTCTGGCCGAGGCTGAGCCGAGCCGGCTCGTGGAGTGCTTCAATGCGCGGCGTTCTGCCGGAACTGCCGTGGGCTGACGCCGGTCAGCGCCTTGAACTGGCGGCTGAAGGCGCTGTGGTCGGTGTAGCCGCATTGCAGGGCGACGTCGGTGATCGGCTGTTCGCCGAGCAGCAGGCGCGAGGCGTGTTCCAGGCGCACCTTGTGGATCATCTGCCGTGGGGTGAGGTGGAAGATGCGTTTGCAGTAGCGCTCCAGCTGGGCGATGGACAGGTCGGCGATATGGGTCAGGTCGTCGAGGCGGATGGCTTCGTTGTAGTGCTCGCGGATATGCCGGTCCACCGCGGCCAGGCGTTCGTAGGCCGGGTGCGCGTCGCGGGCGGCCTGCAGGTCGAGGGAGATGCCGGCCATGCCGATGATCCGTCCGTCGCGCCCGTGCAGCGGCAGCTTGTGGGTCAGGCACCAGCCGGGTTCGCGGCTGCCGTACAGGTGCAGTTCCAGCTGGCCCTTGATGGTGACGCCCTGGCGCAGCACGCGCTGGTCCTGCTCGGTATAGACCGGGCCGAGCACGGCGGGAAACACCTCGGCCGAGGTCTTGCCCAGCAGCGGCGCGACGTTCTTGAAGCCGCAGCGCTGGGCCAGGGTCAGGTTGGCGGTGAGGTAGCGGGCCTGCAGGTCCTTGATGAAAAACACCGCGTTGGGCAGGGTGTCGAGCAGCGGGATCACCAGGGCCATGCTGCCCAGCAGGCCGTGAATATCCTCGGGCGCCTGGCTGGCGATGGCTTCGGGCAGGCGGTGCAGCTGAGCGGTATCGATCATCAAGGGCTGCTCTTGTTGTGGGGCGGGGCGCGCCCCGCGACTTTGGGTCTACTGGCTCTTCCTTGAATTGCGCAGCGCCGTTGGCGGGCGGCCCGCGGCAACGGTCTACGCCTCACTTCACGCCGGGCGTCGACGATTCCATCAGCAGCGTCTCGATCCGCGCCGGCACCAGGGGCGCTCGTGGCGTCGGCGCGGCCCAGCCGAACAGGGCCTGTGCCGCCGTGGCGCAGACTCGCCCCTGGCAGGCGCCCATGCCGCAGCGACTGTGCAGTTTGGCCTCGGCCCAGCTCACTTCGCCAGCTACCTCGGCGTAGGGCACATCCTCGCAGCGGCACAGCAGCGTATCAGCTCGCGCCAGGCGCAGAAGCGCCGGTCGCAGGGCGAAGGTTTCCCGCACTCGCTCGGCGAAAGCCTGCCAATGGGCCCGACGCTGGATCAGCGCGATGGCTTCCCGGGTCTGCCCGCTGGCGGCCAGCCCGGCGATCTCGCCTTCGACCCTCGCCAGTTCGCTGCCGCCGACCCCGGTGCATTCGCCGGCCGCGTAGACCTGGGCGAGGCTGGTGGCCTGGTAGCGATCCACGGCAATGGCGTTGGCTTGCAGCTGGCAGCCGAGGTGGCTGGCCAGGGTGGTGTTGGGCACCAGCCCGAAACCGCAGGCGAGACGTTCGCAGGGTATTTCCCGAACCTGCTCGCCCTGCTGGATACGCACCGCTTGCAGGCGATCTTCGCCCAGGGCTTCGAGCACATGGGCGTTGTAGCGATAGGCTGTGGTGGCCAGCCCGGCGGCCTGGCCGAGCTTGGCTGGCCAGCGCCAGAGCCCGGCGGCGAATGTCGCCAGTGCGGCCAGCGGGGCCTGCTCCAGGACCGCCTGCACCCGGGCGCCGGCCTGGCGGGCGGTGGCGGCGCTGGCCAGCAGCAACGGCCCGCTGCCGGCGATGACCACTCGCTCGCCGGCCAGCGTCAGGCCGTTTTTCAGCAGGGCTTGCAAGGCTCCCGCGCCCGTCACTCCGGGCAAGGTCCAGCCGGGGAAGGGCAGCAGCAGTTCGCGGGCGCCGCAGCACAAGATCAGGCTCTGATAGCGGACCAGCAAAGCCTGCTCGGCATTTTCCAGCAGCAGGGCATTGGCGCCAGCGCCGGCCACCACCCGGGTGCCCGGCAGGTAACGCAACCGAGGATGCTCCAGCACCTGCAAGGCGTTGCGGGCGATGCCGGCGAGCGTGACGCCCGGCCCGTTGCGCCAGATCTGGCCGCCGGGGCGCGGGTTGTCGTCGAGCAGGACGATCGAGAGATCGCTGCGGCTCGCCGCCCGGGCCGCCGCGAGGCCGGCCGGGCCACTGCCAACGATAAGGATGTCGCAGCTCAGGCGCTGTTGACTCATGGCGTGCGCTCCACGTGCATGCCTTCGCGGCACAGGGTCTGGCAGGCCAGTTGGCGCCGGCCGTCGATGGTCATGCGGCATTCCTGGCAGATGCCCATGCCGCAGAAGGGCGCTCGAGGCTGGCCGGTGCAGGAGGTTCGGGTACGTGGGTCGCCGCTGGCGGCGACGGCGGCGGCGACGCTCAGGCCATCGCGCACGGTCAGCGCCTGACGGTCCAGGTAAATGATCATGGGGCAGTTCCAGTCAGGGAGGCGGTCAGCTCGGCGAAGCGTGCGGGGCGATAGGCCTGGGCGTCGATATCCGGCCGTTCGCCGAGCAGCAGTTGGGTCAGCAGCCGGCCGCTGCCGGGGGCGGTGGTGACGCCCAGGCCTTCATGCCCGACCGCCAGCCACAGGCCTGTGTGGCGTGGGTGTTGGCCAAGGATCGGCAGGCCGTCCGGGGTGGCGGCGCGAAAGCCGGTCCAGGCGCGGATGCCGTTCAATTGCGCGAGCCCCGGCAGATAGGCCACGGCCCGTTGCAGCATTGGGGTCAGTACTTCGGGCTCGATAGCCGGGTCGAGGCTGTCGAACTGCCGGGACGAGCCGATCAGCAGTTGCCCGGTCGGCCGTGGCTGCACATTGAACGCCACGGAAGTGCCGTTGCTGGCGTGGGCGCTGGCGGCGTAGCCCAGCTCCACCAGTTGGTGGGACACCTGCCGGGGGTAACGATCGGTGATCAGCAGATGGCCTTTCTTCGGCCGCAGCGGCAACTCCGGCAGCAGGTTCCTCGCCGCCAGACCGTTGGCCAGCACCACGTACTCGGCGCGCAGCACGCGGCCGTCATCCAGCTCCACGCGGTGGTCGGCGATGGCGCTGACCGTGGCCCGCTCGCAGCTGATCCCTGGCGTGTTGTGCAACAGCCAGTGGGCGGTGGCCGGGGCGTAGAGAATGCCGTCGCCGGGGATCTTCAGGGCGCCGCCAAGCCCTTTGCGCAACAGGGGCTCGAGTGCAGCCAGGGTCGAGCTGTCGAGCAATTCGCCCGCCACTCCGTGCTGGGCCAGGTTGATTTGCTTGGCCCGGGCCAGGTCCATTTCCGCAGCGTCCGCGGCCAGCCACAGGGTGCCGCAATTGCGGTAGGCACAGGCGGCCGGCAGCTGCACGCGCAACTGGTTCCACAGGCCGATGGAGTAGTGACTCAGCGCCAGTTCGGCGCGGTTGTCGTCCATCGCCACCAGGTGGCCCATGCCCGCGCCGGTGGCGCCGCCGCTGGCGTTGTCGAGCACCCGTACCCGCAGGCCGCGGCGGGCCATTTCATGGGCGCAGGCGGCCCCGACTATGCCGCCGCCAATCACCAGGACGTCGGCTTCGGCCGGCTGGCTCACGAGACGATGCCCCAGCCGAAAGGATCGCTGTCTTCGATCAGCAAGGTGGCTTCGGCGCTGATGTGAGCGGTGCCGCGAAGGGTCGGGATGACCTGCTCGCCTGCCTGCTCGTAGCTGGCGCTGAACTGGCTGCCGATCACGCTGGCCTGGCGCCAGGTTGCCCCGGGCGCGAGTTTGCCGTCGGCGGCCAGGCAGGCCAGCTTGGCGCTGGTGCCGGTGCCGCAGGGGGAGCGGTCGTAGGCCTTGCCGGGGCACAGCACGAAGTTGCGGCTGTCGGCCTGCGGGTCGTCGGCGAACAGCTCGATATGGTCGATCACACCATCGTTGGCGCCGCTGATGCCGGCGGTCTCCAGGGCTTCGCGCACGGCCCAGGTGTAGTGGGTCAGGGCTTCGACGTTATCCAGGGCGATACGCTGGCCATGCTCGCTGATCAGGAAGAACCAGTTGCCGCCCCAGGCGATATCGCCACGGACTTTGCCGTGGCCGGGCAGTTGCAGTTCGACGCCGCTGCGGTATCGGTAGGCCGGCACGTTGCGCACGCTGACCGAGAGGTCGTCGTGCAGGGTGGCGCTGACGGTGCCCACCGGGGTTTCGATGCGGTGTACGCCGGGTGCGATGCGCCCCAGGTGATACAGCGAACGCACCAGGCCGATGGTGCCGTGGCCGCACATGCCCAGGTAACCGCTGTTGTTGAAGAAGATCACCCCGGCACAGGCATCCGCCGCCTGGGGTTCGCACAGCAGGGCCCCCACCAGCACATCGCTGCCCCGCGGTTCCAGCACGCAGGCCGTGCGCCAACGATCGTGGCGTTCTTGCAGAACGGCCAGCCGTTCGGCCATCGAACCGTTGCCCAGGTCGGGAAAGCCGTCGACAACCAGGCGAGTCGGCTCGCCCCCCGTATGTGAATCGATGACGGTTATTTTTTTCATGGCAGCACCTGACGGAAAAGGCCTACAGAGTGGCTCGGGAAAGGACCGCATCGCTTGTGGGTTTTCTCTGCGGCGGATGACGAAATCGGCACAGTGGTGAACCCCGCCCATCCTGTAGCCGCTGCCGAGGTACGAGGCTGCGATCGGGTTGGGCGGCATTCCGACGAAGCGGCCGCCAGCCTTGCGTCCTTGGTCTCTCTGACAAACCGAATTGCCGGGTTTACGACTGCTGCGCAGCCGATCGCAGCCTCGTACCTCGGCAGCGGCTACGGTGTGTGGTGCGGCTGCGGTGCAGGGGATTTCAGGCGGGTCGAAGGAGGGTAGTGCGCAGGCGCAATGGACGGAAAAGGTCGCTGGGCGATTGGGTAAATGTGCCGATTTCGTCTTGCTTGAGCGGGAAAAACCTCAAGCTGCGAGGCGGTGAAAGGCGGAATCTGTTTTTCGTTTCCAACGCCTGTCGGCCCGGCCGACTCAACCCACAAGGACAAGACCATGAGCCGTAAAGCCATCCATTGGAGCGGTGTATTCCCTGCCGTCAGCACCCAGTTCAAACCCGACTTTTCCCTGGACCTGGACGCCACCCACAGCGTCATGCACAACCTGGTGGCCGACGGTGTGTCGGGCCTGGTGGTGTGCGGCACCGTGGGAGAAAACACCTCGCTGAGCACCGCGGAAAAACTCTCGGTGATCGAGGTCGCCAAGGACGCCGCCGGCGGCCGCGTACCGGTGATCGCCGGGATCGCCGAGTTCACCACCGAGTTCGCCCGCAACACCGTGCGCGAAGCGGCCAAGGTCGGGGTCGACGGGGTGATGGTCATGCCGGCCCTGGTGTATTCGGCCAAGTCCCATGAAACCGCCGCGCACTTTCGCGCCATTGCCACCGGCACCGACCTGCCAGTGATGGTCTACAACAACCCGCCGATCTACAAAAACGACGTTACCCCGGACGTGTTGATCGCCCTGCAGGACTGCGAAAACATCGTCTGCTTCAAGGACTCCTCCGGCGACACCCGGCGCTTCATCGACCTGCGCAATGCCGTGGGCGACCGCTTCGTGCTGTTCGCCGGCCTGGATGACGTGGTGGTGGAAAGCATCGCCGTCGGCGCCGAAGGCTGGGTCTCCGGGATGTCCAACGCCTTCCCGAAAGAGGGCGAAACCCTGTTCCGCCTGGCCAGGGAAAAACGCTTCGAGGAAGCCCTGGCGCTGTACCGCTGGTTCATGCCGCTGCTGCACCTGGATGCGCGTCCGGACCTGGTGCAGTGCATCAAGCTCTGCGAGGAACTGGTCGGTCGCGGCTCCTCGATCACCCGCCCACCGCGCCTGGCCCTGCAGGGCGAGACCCTGGCCGAGGTCAAGGCGATAGTCGCCAAGGCCCTGGCCGAGCGTCCGCAGTTGCCGGACGTCGGTTTGTAAGCCAGCCGACAGGCCGCCCCACGCAGTGGCTCGCGGGGCGGCCTGGTCCACGAGAAGAACCATCAGGCACTCGCGCAGTGCCGTGTTTCACCACGTCGGTATCCCATCCACGGGAGGCCGGCGCGACATTCGATCTGCCTACTCCAATAACTCAATAAGAAGGCGCGCCTATGTCAGGCCAAGGCAAATTCAAGAAACAGCTCTCTCTGGTTGACCTCACCTTCATCGGCCTGGGGGCGATCTTCGGTTCCGGCTGGTTGTTCGCCGCCAGCCATGTCTCGGCCATCGCCGGGCCGGCGGGGATCTTCTCCTGGCTGCTCGGCGGTTTCGCCGTCCTGCTGCTGGGCATCGTCTATTGCGAACTGGGCGCGGCCCTGCCGCGAGCGGGCGGGGTGGTGCGTTATCCGGTGTTCTCCCATGGGCCGCTGCTGGGCTACCTGATGGGCTTCATCACGTTGATCGCGTTTTCCAGCCTGGTGGCCATTGAAGTGGTGGCGGCGCGGCAATACGCAGCGGCCTGGTTTCCGGGGCTGACCCATGCCGGCAACAGCAACCCGACCCTGCTCGGCTGGCTGGTGCAGTTCGCCCTGTTGTGCCTGTTCTTCTGGCTCAACTACTCCAGCGTCAAGACCTTCGCCAAGTCCAACAACCTCATCAGCCTGTTCAAGTTCGTCGTGCCGCTGCTGGTCATCGGCGTGCTGTTCACCTTCTTCAAAGCGGAGAATTTCCACGTCCAGGGCTTTGCTCCCTTCGGGCTGTCCGGCATCGAAATGGCGGTCTCCGCCGGCGGCATCATCTTCGCCTACCTGGGCCTGACGCCGATCATTTCGGTGGCCAGCGAAGTGCGCAATCCACAGCGCACCATTCCCATCGCGCTGATCCTTTCGGTCCTGCTCTCGACCCTGATCTACGGCCTGCTGCAACTGGCGTTCCTCGGCAGCATTCCCACCGACATGCTGGCCAACGGCTGGAGCAGCATCAGCAAGCAATTCTCCCTGCCGTACCGCGACATCGCCCTGACCCTGGGCGTCGGCTGGCTGGCCTACCTGGTGGTGGCCGACGCGGTGATTTCCCCCAGCGGCTGCGGCAACATCTACATGAACGCCACGCCACGGGTGGTGTACGGCTGGGCGAAGACCGGGACCTTCTTCAAGATCTTCACTCGCATCGACGAGCAGTCCGGCATCCCGCGCCCGGCGCTGTGGCTGACCTTCGGCCTGTCGGTGTTCTGGACCTTGCCGTTCCCGTCCTGGGAAGCGCTGATCAATGTGGTGTCGGCGGCCCTGGTGCTGAGTTACGCGATTGCCCCGATCAGCGTGGCGGCGCTGCGCAAGAGTGCGCCGGACCTGCCGCGGCCGTTCCGGGTCAGTGGCTTCGGCCTGTTGGGGCCGGTGTCCTTCGTCATCGCCGCGCTGATCGTCTACTGGTCCGGCTGGAGCACGGTGTCTTGGCTGCTGGGCCTGCAGATCCTGATGTTCGTCATCTACCTGGGCTGCAGGCGCCTGGTGCCCACCGACCACCTGAGCCTGACCGAACAGGTGCGCTCGTCCCTGTGGCTGATCGCCTTTTACGCCCTGACCATGGTCATTTCCTACCTGGGCAGCTTCGGCGGGATCGGTGTGCTCACTCACCCCTACGACACCCTGGTCGTCACCCTCATGGCCCTGTGCATTTACTACTGGGGCGCCAACACCGGGGTGCCAGGCAGCAAGCTGCTGTTGGAAGGGGCAGACGAATGAGCACGGACCAGGCATCCATTCAGCTCACGCCATTTATTCAGAGAGGTAACCCATGCCTGTAACAGGACAACTGCTGATCGGCCAATCCCGCGTGCGGGGTGGCCACGGCGAAGTGCATGCGCTGGCTGCCGCCACCGGCGAGACCCTGGCGCCGGGTTTTGGTGGCGCCGGCCCGAACGACCTGGAGCGCGCCTGCGCCCTGGCCGAGGCGGCATTCGACCGCTACCGGGAAACCAGCCTGGAACAACGGGCGGCGTTCCTGGAGAGCATCGCCGGCAACATCCTCGCCCTCGGTGATGAGCCGATCGAGCGCTGCATGAGCGAGACCGGCTTGCCCCGTGCCCGCCTGGAAGGCGAGCGCGGGCGCACCGTAGGCCAGCTGCGTTTGTTCGCGGCGGTGGTGCGCGACGGCGCCTTTCTGGAGGCACGCATCGACCCGGCCCAGCCGGAGCGCCAACCCTTGCCCAAGGTGGATCTGCGCCTGCGCCAGATCGCCATCGGGCCGGTGGCGGTGTTCGGCGCCTCGAACTTTCCCCTGGCGTTTTCCGTGGCCGGCGGCGACACCGCCTCGGCACTGGCCGCCGGTTGCCCGGTGGTGGTCAAGGCGCATTCGGCGCACCCCGGAACCTCGGAGCTGGTAGGCCAGGCAATCCAGCAGGCGGTGCACAGCCACGGCTTGCCGGAAGGGGTGTTCTCCCTGCTGTTCGATGCCGGCCGCGGCATTGGCCAGGGGCTGGTGGCGGACAGTCGGATCAAGGCCGTGGGCTTTACCGGTTCGCGCAACGGCGGCGTGGCGTTGATGAAGATCGCCGCGGCCCGCGAGGAGCCGATTCCGGTCTATGCCGAGATGAGTTCGATCAACCCGGTGCTGCTGTTGGCCAACGCGCTGGCGGAGCGCGGCGAAGCCATCGCCCAGGCCTTTGTCGGCTCCCTGATCCTGGGCGCCGGGCAGTTCTGCACCAACCCGGGTTTGCTCCTCGCGGTCGACAGCCCGGCGTTGCGCGCATTCGAAGCCGCGGCGGCAGCCGCGCTCAAGCTGGCGCCGGCGCAGACCATGTTGACGCCAGGTATTCATGGCAGCTACTGCCAGGGCGTCGAGCGGCTGCTGCGGCATGCCGAGGTGGAGCCCTTGGGGCAGGGCGCCGATGGCCAGCGCTATCAGGCCCGTGCCGCGCTGTTCGCCACGTCGGCCGAGGCCTTTATGGCCAGCGTTGCGCTGCGCGAGGAGGTCTTCGGTCCGGCCTCGTTGATCGTGCGTTGCAGCGATGCCGCGCAGATGAAAGCGCTGCTGGCGAGCCTGGAAGGTCAGCTGACCATCGCCCTGCACCTGAGTGACGACGACCATCCGCAAGCCCGGGAACTGTTGCCGTTGCTGGAGCGAAAGGCCGGCCGCCTGCTGGTCAACGGTTTTGGCACCGGTGTCGAAGTTGGCCATGCCATGGTCCATGGCGGGCCGTTCCCCGCCACCTCGGATACGCGCACCACCTCGGTGGGCAGCCTGGCGATCCAGCGTTTCCTGCGCCCGGTGTCGTACCAGGACTTGCCGCCAGCACTGCTGCCGCAGGCTTTGCGCAACGACAACCCCTGGCAGGTTCCACAGCGTCTCAACGGCGAGCGCCCGTTGTAGCCGCTGCCGCAGGCCTGCAGCGTTCTCACCCTCAACCCCATAGGGCCGGGTTTTATGGCCCCCACGGTTTTTATCGGAGCACAAGCCCCATGTCCGATCTCGTCACTCTTTCCCTCGCCGAAGTCCATGACCTGTCCCTCAAGGTGCTGATCCGCCACGGCCTGTCCAATGCCCATGCCCGGGCCATTGCCGAGGTCATCACCCAGGGACAGCGAGACGAGTGCCATTCCCACGGGGTGTACCGCCTGCTGGGGTGTGTGCGCTCCGTGCGCGAGGGCAAGGTCGACCCGCTGGCTGAGCCGAGCCTGCGGCCTATTTCCGCGGGCGTACTGGAGGTGGATGCGCACTACGGTTATTCCCTGCTGGCGTTCCAGACCGGCTTGCCATTGCTGGCGGAAAAGGCCCGCAGCCAGGGGCTGGCGGCCATGGCAATCAAACGATGCTTCCACTTCTCCGCTCTGTGGCCGGAGGTCGAGGCCATCGCCGCCGAGGGGCTGGTGGGCATCGCCATGAACCCCAGCCACAGCTGGGTGGCGCCGGCCGGCGGCAGCAAACCGGTGTTTGGCACCAACCCCCTGGCGTTCGCCTGGCCACGGCCGGCGGGCCAGCCGTTCGTGTTCGACTTCGCCACCAGCGCCATCGCCCGCGGCGATATCGAACTGCACGCGCGCCAAGGCAAGGCCATCCCCGAACACTGGGCCATCGACGCCCAGGGCCAACCGACCACAGATGCCAGGGCGGCCCTGCAAGGCGCCATGCAAACCTTCGGCGGGCACAAGGGTTCAGCCCTGGCGGCGATGATCGAACTGCTGGCCGGCGCCCTGATCGGCGACCTCACCAGCGCCGAGTCCATGGCCTTCGACGCTGGCGTCGGCGCCGCGCCCTGCCATGGCGAACTGATCCTGGCGTTCGATCCGCAGGTGTTTCTGGGGCAGGACTACGAGAAGGGTCTGGAACGCGCCGAAGGACTGTTCGCAGCCATCACGGGGCAGGGCGCGCGGCTGCCGTCGCAGCGGCGTTTCGAAGCCAGGACCCGCAGCGCGCAACACGGCGTAAAGATCCCCCGCGCGCTGTTCAACGATATCCAGGCGCTGTTGGCGCAGTAACCGCGATCTGTAGGAGCGAAGCTTGCTCGCGATAGCGTCGGTGGCCTCCAAGAAGAGGTAACTGGTTGGGCGCAGTGGCGCCTGTGACGACTTTATCGCGAGCAAGCTTCGCTCCTACAGGTGTCTGCGTGTCAGGGGGAAGTCCTGCTACGGATATCCGGCGATTCCGACACCGTCCTGCTATTTTCACTGCGGTGTCCTTACCCTCGTCGAATACGGATATCCAGTTGATGAACCTCCACTTCGAAACCCCCAACCTGTTGCTGCGCCCGCGTACCCTCGAACACTTCGAGGCGTGCATCGCCATGGACCTCGATCCGCAAGTCACCCGTTACCTTCCCGGCCCCTGGGACGGTGGCGAGGAGCACCGCGATTTCGTGCGTTCGCGTATGGAGCGCGATTTTGGTGAGCACTGTGGTTATTGGGCGATCTTTGCCAAGTCCGCGCCGGAGGAGTTTCTCGGCTGGGTGTCGTTCATTCCCTACGAGGCTGTCGGCCCGGAACTGGAAATGGGCTGGCGCCTGGTGCGCCGGGCGTGGGGCAGGGGTGTTGCGTCCGAGGCGGCGGGGCGCATCGTCGAGCACGCTTTTCTCGGGGCAGGAATCGAGCGCATCGTCGCCGATGCCCATGCCTTGAACGAGGCCTCGCTGGGGGTGGCGCGCAAGCTGGGTTTTCGTTTTGTGCGCGATGGCGAGTTCGAGGGACTGCCGAGCAAGTTTTTCGAGATGACCCGGGCGGATTTCGAGGCCCGAGGACGTTGATCTGCCGCCGCTGACTGGCCGTTTGTCGCCACCTTGCTGCCGCTATCTGCCTGCTGCTATCAGGTTCAGCTAGCAGACAGTTTCGAGCTGTTAAAACACGTCTTACGCCTGGCAGGAGCCGGGTGGTTGCAGGGGGCGTTGTCAGCAGTTCAAGCGTCGGCGTCAAGCGCCGGGGAGGCAGCATGTTGTTACGTTACACGGCTCTGGTGGCGGTGGTCGTAGTGGCCTCCGGGTGTGTGCAGGAACGGGTGGTGCATGAGCGGCGGGTGGTCGAACGCGCGGCGCCGGTGGAATACGCCGAGGTGGTTGCACCGCAGCCACCGCCGGTGCGGGTCATCGAAGTCGAGCCCATGCATCGCCCGGGTTATGTCTGGTCCCGGGCTTACTGGCACTGGGATGGCCGGCAGTATGTGGCGGTCCATGGTCACTGGGAGCCGTTGCGTCCCGGGTACCATTATGTGCACCCGTTCTGGGAGCGTCGCGGCGATGGCTGGCACCTGCATGCGGGTGGCTGGGCCAGTTGAGCGAAGGCGAACCGGCACACAGGCAAACCTATGAAAACGACCCGAACGGGTCGTTTTTTTTTTTGCGCTCGCAGAATGCTGCATGCCTTGGCGTCAAGAGCGCCACGAACCTTCGGGCAGTTCGACTTCTCGTTGCGCCTGTGCCAGGGCCGCGCGCAGCCCCGGTTTATCCAGAGGGATGCAGTAGGCCGGTTTGGCCCGTTCGAAACGCCAGCTGTCCGCCAGGCCGCCGCCATCGACCGTGTCGAAACCCAGCTCGTCGAGCAATTGCACGGCCTGCGCCTTGGCCTGCGGATCGTCGCCGGCAATCGGCAGGGCGCGGCGATCAGGGGCGCCACTGGGGCGGGCGTCGGTCAGCAGGTCCTGGGCGAGGATGGCATTGAACACCTTCACCACCCTGGCGCCTTCGAGGTGCTCGGCGAGCAATTGGCTGGTGGTGGTTTCGAAGCGGTCCAGGGCCTCGATATGACCGTCGCGGGACGGGTAATAGTTATTGGCGTCCAGCACCGTCTTGCCGGCCAGCAGGGCCGCGGGGAGGCTACGGTAATGGGCCAGCGGGATGGCCACCAGCACCAGCTCGCCGAACTGTACGGCGTCTTCGACGCTGCCGATGCGGCTGCCGCGAATGCCGCTGGCCACGCTGCTCATGGTCTGCGGGCCGCGGGAGTTGCTGAGCATCGCCTCATGCCCCGCCGCCAGGGCCAGTTGCGCCACGGCGCGCCCGATAAAACCTGCTCCGATAATGCCGATACGCATGTCCATGCTCCGTTGAAAGGGTCGAGCGGCTATGATGATTCGCCACCAGATGGCGATAAATAAGCGCCTGGTACTTGGTCTCATTACTGGGAGTGTTGAATGATGGATCGTCTGACCAGCATGGAGGCCTTTGTCGCGGCCGCCGAAAGCGGTTCCTACGCTCGTGCGGCGACCCGCCTGGGACTGTCGCCGCAGATGGTCGCCAAGCATGTGGCGGCGCTGGAGCAGCGGCTGGGCGCGCGCCTGCTCAACCGCACCACGCGCCGGCAGAGCCTGACCGAGCTGGGCAGTGCCTACCTCGAGCGCTGCAAGCACATCCTCGGCGAAGCCCGGGCCGCCGATTCCCTGGCGCAGATCATGAACGCCACGCCCCGGGGCAAGTTGCGCATCAGTGCGCCGGTGACCTTCGGCTCCTACAGCCTCATGCCGTTCGTGACGGCGTTTCTGCGCGAGCATCCGCAGGTGGAAATCGACCTGCATCTCACCGATCGCTACATCGACCTGGTGGAGGAGGGCTACGAGGCGGCCTTTCGTATCGGCCCGCTGGCCGATTCCAGCCTGACCGCCAGGCCGCTGGCGCCCTATCGCCTGATCGCCTGCGCGGCACCTGCCTACCTCGCCGCCCGGGGCACGCCACGGCTGCCGGCCGATCTCGAACAGCATGAATGCCTGGGGTACGCCTACTGGTCGCGGCCGGCGGACAACCAATGGCAGTTCCGCCGCGACGGCCAGGTACATGAGGTTCAGGTGCGCAGCCGCTTGCAGGTCAACGAGAGCAAGGCCTTGCTGTCGGCGGCCGTGGATGGCTTCGGTATCGTCCTGGGGCCGGCGGATTTTCTCGAACCGGCGCGGGCCGCGGGGGAATTGGTGCAGTTGCTACCCGGCTATGAGGCGCCGAGTCGCGCGATGCATCTGCTGTACCGGCCGGACCGGCAGATGACCGCCAAGCTGCGGCACTTCGTCGATGCGGCGATCGCTCGTTTCGGCGCCTGAGAGCAACGTCGTCAACCGTCGAAGCGCTCTAGCTCGAAGGTCTTGAGAACCAAGCTTTTTTGTAACCAATACCGTTCGTCCGACGGATGGGTTTGGCAAGCGCCTGCCCGTCAGTCATTCTGGTGGTCGGGATGTCCTAATGCCACTATCGCTTTCATCCCCGTCGCGCCCCCTCCAGCCTCCCTGCGAATAGGTTGTTTATTGTGATGATCGCGTTGTCCCGGCCCGAGGTCGTGTATGCCCGATAAGGCGATTGCCGAGGAGCGGCGCCTGGCCGCCCTGCATGCCCTGGAGTTGCTGGACACCGCCAGTTGCGAGAATTTCGACCGGATCTGCCGCATGGCGGCCGAGTACTTCAAGGTGCCTACCGCCTTGATCAGCCTGGTGGACCGTGATCGTCAGTGGTTCAAGTCGCGGGTGGGTTTCGATGAGCCGCAGACCCCCATCAGCCAGTCGTTCTGCGCCTTCACGGTGCAAGGCCGCGAAGTGCTGGAGGTGCG
The DNA here is from genome assembly GCF_059424045.1 of Pseudomonas sp. GW456-L12. Taxonomy (NCBI): domain Bacteria; kingdom Pseudomonadati; phylum Pseudomonadota; class Gammaproteobacteria; order Pseudomonadales; family Pseudomonadaceae; genus Pseudomonas; species Pseudomonas sp. GW456-L12. Next base: position 3,108 of record NZ_JBWKZA010000044.1, on the reverse strand, counting down.
CAACGCGGCGCTCGATCCGCGTTTCCAGGACAACCCGCTGGTGACCCGCGACCAGGGCATCCGCTTTTACGCCGGGGCGCCGCTGTTGACCGCGTCCGGTTATGCCATCGGCAGCCTGTGCATCATCGACAAGGTCGAGCAGCAGTTGAGCATCGTCGAACGCCAGCAGTTGCGGGACATGGCGGCGATGGTCATGGAGCAGGTCGAGCAGCGCCAGCGCCAGCGTCGTCGCGACCCGGTCAGCGGCCTGGCCAATCGCGAGCAGTTCCAGAGCGACCTGCGTGACCTGGTCGAGCACCACATCGGCGAACAGCGCGTGCTGGTGCTGATCGATGCCCTGGACATGAAGGTGGCCCACGAACTGACCCTGGCCCTGGGGCTGGCGCCTTTCGAGACCATCATCCGTTTTCTTGCGCTGCGTTTGCAGGAGTACCTGGGGCGGCATGTGCGGGTCTATCACGTGTCGGTCAAGCGCTTCGGCTTCCTGCTGCCGGCGCCGGCCGAGGAGCTCGATAGACTGCTCGATGCGCTGGTCAGTCGCCTGCGTCGCCAGCCGCCCGGGCTGGGGTTTCCCATGATTCCCACGGTCTGTGCCGGAACCGTGGAGTTCGAGATCGATACCCAGTCGGTGGACGATGCCTTGCGCAAGGCCATGTTCGCCCTGGAGCTGGCCATGGCCGGGCGCAGTTTCTGGGCGCATTACGATGCCGCGCGCGATCACGCCCAGCGCCGCGCGTTCAACCTGGCCTCGGACCTCAACGACGCCTTGCGCAGTGGCCAGATCTACCTGATGTTCCAGCCACGCTTCGCCCTGCCCGACGGAGCCCAGGTCAGTGCCGAAGCCTTGCTGCGCTGGGAACATCCGTGGCTGGGGCCGATCTCGCCCGCCGAGTTCATTCCGGTGATGGAGCGCAACGGCCTGATTCATCAGGTGACCCGCTGGGTCATCGATACGGTGTTGAGCAAGTTGCGCACCTGGGGCCTGCCCGAGAGCAGCAAGCTGTCGATCAATCTGTCGCCCAAGGATTTCGAGGACCAGGATATCGCCGAGCTGATCCGCCGCGCCTGTGAGCTGCATGGCATCGACCCACGGCGGCTCGAAGTGGAGATCACCGAGGGCGAGTGGCTGCGTTCCAACCCGAATGTCCTGGCGCAATTGACGCGCATTCGCGAGCTGGGCATGGACGTGGCCATCGATGATTTCGGCACGGGCTACAGCAACTTTGCCTACCTGCACCAGATCCCGGCCAACGTGGTGAAACTCGACAAATCGATGATCACCGACCTTGAGCGCAACACCCAGCACCAGAAGATCACCCGCTCGATCATCAGCCTGGCCCGCGAGCTGGGTTATCGCACCGTGGCCGAGGGCATCGAGAGTTTCAAATGTTTGCAGATGCTCTACACGTTCGGTTGCGATGAAGCCCAGGGTTATTTCCTCGCCAGGCCGATGCTGCAGGAACGCTTCCTGGCCTGGAGCGGGGCGAACCGGTTCCCGTTGCAGCTTTGCGTCTAGGGCAGGCCTGCTGCTCGCCGGCGAGGCTGTGCCTTAGCGGGCCTGGCCGAGGGTCTTGGCCATGGCTTCGCCCGCCAGGGCATGGACTTTGCGGGTCGGGTGCCATTCATCCCAATAGAAATATTCGTCTGGATGGGCGCACGCCGGCTTCACCTCGGGATAGGTCGGCTGGCACGGTCGGTCGAGCTGGGCCAGGCCATGCTCGGCAGGTCGGCGGCGCAGCTGATCGCTGAAGGCGATGTGGTCGAAGTAGGTGATTTTTACATTGAGCTTTTTGCTCTCGGCCACCAGCAGCGACGGCAGTTGCCGTTCAAGTATCCGTTGATAGCGCAGCGCCTGTTCGCTCTGCCCGCTGGCCACCACCGCCGGGGCATGGCGCAGGTCGGTGCTGCCGACCACCAGGAAATGCCTGGCGCCGGCCTTGGCCAAGCGACTGACGGCATTCTGGATATGGTCGATGCTGCTGGCGGCCAGTTCGTCGATCGGTTCCTTGTGGTCGAAGTCGGCATGTTCGAAAAAGTCGTTGGCGCTGATGAAGATGAAGTACAGCGCGCCAGGGTCGGCCTGGCCTTTGGCGTTGGCCAGGTAGTCGTCGATCTGCCCGCTCACTCCTGTGTCGCGGTACGCGGTCATCCAGGCGTAGTAATTGTTCTGCCCGCTTTTCGCGCCGCCAACGGCGTGGTCGGTGAGGGGTAACCGCAGGCTTTTTGCAAGCACTTCCACGGCGGTCGGGCCGTTGCTCCAGCGGCCTTGCCAATACAGCTCGCCGGGCAGTTGCTGGGCGTCCTTGAACTGCTGGGCGAGCATGTCCCGGGTCAAACGGTCGCTGGCGCCGTTATCGGAATAGCTGTCGCCGAAGGCGTAGAGATGATCGAACGACGGGCCGGCCAGGCAGTTGCCGGCGGCCAACGAAAGTGCGAGCAAGGGAGCGAGCAGGATCTGGCGCATGGGCGGTCTCTACGGTGAAAGGCGAAGGCTCATCGTAGAAGTTTCGAGCGTTGCCGATGCGTCGGATGCGACCTGGGCTTAGCCGTACTCGTCCGCGCGTGCCTGTGGGCGACCTGTACGACTAAAGTTTCATCGCGGCGAACGGGCGAGCAGGGCCTCGACCTTTTGCCGGAACGCCTCCAGCGCGGCCTGTTCCTCGGCGCTGTATTGCCTGGCGCTTTCATCCAGCGCGCAGACGGTGCCGAACACCTCGCCATCGGCATCGCGCACCGGGTAACCCAGGTAGTTGCTCAGGCCGAATTCGACCTCGTCCTCGTTGCCTGCCCACTCGGCTTCCAGGCGCGAATCCTTGACGTACAGCGGCTGGCCGCTGTCCACCACGCGCTCGCAATACAGCGCCTGGCCGTTGTGCGCGAGGCTGCTTTTCTGGCCCTGGGCACCAATCGGATAAGTGTCCTCATGCCGCCCGCCCGAGGCTTCGACCTGCATGTGCTGGGGCAGCGAACGCATGATCAGGATCGAGCTGACGCCCAGTTGCCTGGCCAGGGCGTCGATATCGGCCTGCAGCGAGTCGAACAACGGAGAAGACTTGGCCACCTGGGCCTCCTGTCTGTTTAACCTGGGGAGGGCCGACTATAACGGGG
>NZ_JBWKZA010000043.1:0-40585 GCF_059424045.1 Pseudomonas sp. GW456-L12 | reverse complement strand
CCCCCATGGAAATCGAAGCTGTGCGCATGGCCGCACTTCACGTGCCGAAAGATTCCGCGCCCTCGCCCCCCACGCCGACCGATATTGCCGCGTTCAACCAGGCGTTGTTCGGCCAGGTGGACAGCCCTGCGGAGATATCGGCCCTCAGCCAGTTGCAGAATCAATCCCGTACCCTGAGTAGTGCTGTGGCAACGGCCCGTGAAAGCGTGCTCGACAGTCCGTTGAAAATGCTCTCTGCACAGTCGAACATGTTGCACGCCATCGTCGAAGTCGACCTGATCGCCAAGACCGCCGGATCCCTTGCCCAAGGGGTGAACAAGCTGGTGAGCATGCAATGACCAGGGACTGGTTGCGCCTGGGCTGCATCGGCGTGCTGGTGCTGATGCTCAGCGGCTGCAAGGTCGAGTTGTACAGTGAGTTGTCCGAAGCCGACGCCAACCAGATGCTGGCGCTGTTGCTACTGCGCAATATCGATGCCAGCAAGGAAATCGCCAAGAGTGGACTTGTCACGATCAAGGTCGACAAGACGCAGTTCATCAATGCCGTCGAACTGTTGCGCCAGGAAGGGCTGCCACGTGAAAAGGTAGCGACCCTGGAGGACCTGTTTCCCTCCGGCCAGCTGGTGACTTCACCGGTGCAGGAACACGCGAAGATCCTCTATCTGAAAGAACAGCAGCTGGAAAAAATGCTGCAGGCCATGGATGGCGTGATCAGCGCCCATGTGTCGATTGGCGAAGGGATCAGCCAGAACCCGCGCGAGACCGCAAAGCCTTCGGCCTCGGTCTTCATCAAATACAGCCCCGAGCGCAATTTGCTCAATCGCGAAACCGCGATCAAGAGTCTGATCTTCAACAGCGTGCCCAACCTGCTGACCGAGAATATCAGCATCGTCCTGCAGGCCGCCGACTACCGCTATCAGCCGCTCCCCGAGCAACCCGGGCCAAGCCCTGCGCCGCTCACATGGCTCGAGCGCAATCGTCTGCCGCTCATGCTCCTGCTGGCAGCATTGGCGGTACTGATCCTCGCGATCACGCTTGGCAAATGGCTGCGGTCCAGAAGCCAATGACCCAGGTAACCATCGACCAGAGCGTACAACACTTGCATCAATGGGGCTGGCAACCAGGCGCCTGGATGCATGAAGGCTGGTGGCCCCACCTCGGACTCGCTCCCTGGCGCACGGTCTACCGCAATCGCCCGGCCTGTCGACCGAGTATCGACCGCTTGATCCTGCGACACCGCGGCATCACCTGGACGTCGTTGCCCGCCGGCCTCGACGCCAGGCAGCGCGCCATGCTCGCGCTGGAGCCACGCTTGCCCCAACTGGTCATCGCCCTCGGGGTCGTGGCGCTGAACTGTCCCGATCACCTGTTGATCAAGGACCATCGCCAGGCACTTGAGCCCTACCTGGATGAACGACACTGCGACCATCTGCTGGCCTTGCACCGAGGCTGGAGCCACACCGAGCCGGCCCTGCCCGCTGACACCCTGAGCCAGGCGGCCTTGCATGCCGGCACCCGTTGGTGGCTACGCGATATCGAACAAGCCCCGCTCAATGATCTGCTCACCCTGCGCTTGCCGCCGGTTGCCGATGCCCTGCTCGCGGTCCGGGAAAACGCGACCCAGTGGCTGACCAAGCTCGGTCGTTTTTTATGAACCCACTCAACATTCCCTGTATTGCCCTGCATGGCAGTACGCCCCACGCGGTGGTCATTCCTGCCGCAGAACTGGCGCAATATTTCAATGCCACCTCGGTGCTTGCCCATGCCCGCGCAGAAGCCGAAGCACTGCAACGGCAGGCCCGTGAATGCCTGGCCCAGGCCGAGGAAGAAGCCCAGCAGATGCGCATTCAGGCCCGGGATCAAGGTATTGCCGAGGCGGCCAGCGAACGTGAGGCTTTGCGCCAACGCCTCATCGAGGAAACCCTGGACTGGCATGTCGCTGAAACCGCTCTGGAAGCCACCCTGGCCCAACACCTCGACACACGGCTACGCGCCCTCGTTGCCCAGGTCCTGGAGGAGTTCATCGGTGAGCAGGATGGCGTCGAGCTGATGGTTCGACGTGTGCGGCAGCGGCTCCTGACGTTTCTTGCCCAGGGCGCTCTGACTGTCCGGGTCTGCGCCGATTGCGAGCAGCACGTCCGACATACCTTTGCCGACTACCCTCAGGTCCGGGTACTCGGCAGCTCTTCGCTGGCGACGACTCAGGCCTTGCTGGAAACGCACCTGTTCACCCTGCGCATCGATCTCGACGCCCACCTTCAATCGCTCCTGTCGCGTTTGCGGCAGGTCCCGCATGAGTCCCCTGCCAATGATTACCAAGACCGACTCCGCCAGCATCAAGCCGACTCCGCTGATTCAGAACCCGGCGCCTCGCCCCCTGCCCGGCGCCACACAAGTCTTCCCAGCGCAATCTGCCCTTGAACTGGCGCGCACCGAATTCGATATGCAGGCCACGGGTCTTGATTTCATGCCCGCCGAGGTGTCAGGCGATGCATTGTCCGAAACCCTGGAAAACATGGGGTTTGCCCTTGGCTCCTATAAGCAGGCCACAGGTCGCGGGACAAGTGATGGCAAGTCTGAACGCCCGCGTAGCCGCGCCATGCTCCAGCAACTGGTCAAGCACGTCACGGCAACCGCCTCGGCGCAAATGGAAGACCTGCATAAACACACATTGGCCATTGATGAAGCGTCGGACCTTCTAGGGTGCATGGGTGACAAAGGGCTCGATGCGGGAGAAATGGCCCTGCTGCTGGGATCGCTGCTCGGGCGGAAAAACCTGGGTGGCGCACAGCGTAAACGTCTGGAAGATGCTCTGTGCGCAGTGATGGACGATGACGAATGGACATTGAAGCTCTTCAATCGCCTGGAGTTCGGCAGCACCGGCAAAAACAGCTTTCTCGCCCTCAAGCAGCTCTACCAGCGTGCCACTTCACGTCGTACGCGCCTGGTGCAATGGTTCGAAGAGTTCCGCCAACTGCACGATCGCCAACGCAAACTGAAAACGCTGATCCGGACCCTGGCTTTCGAACTCTCGGCTGAAGGTCCGGCCATGGATGCCCAATTGGGCTCGGTGATCACCGACCTGAAACGCATCATGCTGTTTTTCGGCATGGAAGATCATTGTCACCGCGTTGCCCGCACACTGGCTATCGACGGCCTGGATGGCGATGGAGTCATCGGCACATTACTGGAAATCGTCCAGCAGTCGTGGATGCATGTGGACTGGCTCGAACAACAGACCTCACGCCAGGTGCCCGACGCACGCGGGCAATACGCCTATGTGCGACACATGGGGGAGTTGGTGAAATTAATGACGGATGAGTGCTTCGAGGATGATGAGCAACGAAAAATGATTACCGAGGTGTTTTCCGAGTATCAGGAAAAACTGTCGGACGAAGGCCTGTGAAAATCGGCCGGACCGACCATGGATCGGCCCGGGCCCTTTATCAGGCGCGATCGAGCAGCGCTTGAGCCTGTGTAAAGTCTGCACGCCGGACGCTGGTCACCTCGGGTTCCCATAACGGGTTCATTGGTATGTGGTAGCCGCTATTCTTCGCTTGCAGGATCAGTTCGGCCATTTGCCGACTGTTCTCGATCACACAGATTTCATCAAATGCTCCGAGTCTGGCCGGCAAGAAAAACGTCGCCGGATAGTTGGTGGCGCTATCGCTGGCCGGGCTGCCCGAGTCCGCGTTGTGGTGAACCACCCGCTCGCCCATGCCCACCAGGGCCGTATTGATCACTGGAATCATCTCGGCGATACGGCTCGTGGCGTTGCCGATATCCGGGTCTTCCTTGCTGTAAAAGCTGCCGGCGCTTGCATAATCCTGGCGCAGCTCCTGCGCCAGGTTTCTGGGGCGCGAATCCGCTGTCCTGGCGCTGTATCCGTCGATGCGAGCCTTGAACACGTCGTGCGCGACATCCGGGACCGGAAGATTGTCTTGCGGCCCCAGATCGCTGATATGAGGTCCGATCAGATGCAAGTCATAGTCGGCCGTCAGCGCCTTACCCCCCGGCGCTTTCGCCAGGACTTCCAGCGGCTGTCCTTGCTGGCTGATCTGGTACAGGCCCTCGACCGCACCGGTTACGGCTTCAAATTTGTACAGTCTACCGCCGGGTGCTTTCGCGCTGAACCTGATGCAGCCCTCGGCATCCGCAGGTTGCATGTCCGTGATGAGATCAGCGGCCAGAAGCGTGCCCATGCGTTCCCTGGAAATCACTAGAGGAATGGCAACGGCGTGACCATCCTCGATGCATTGGCGAGTCTGCCCGTTGAATTTATCAATACGCACCGGATCCGACGCCAGGCAACCTTCGAGCTTGCTGAAAGCCTGATCGACACAGATCATTCCGGCCTGGGGCCCCCAGTTGGCGCTCTTGCCTTTGATATGGAAGTCTTTGGTGGGATGGCCCTCCTCAATCAGCCCGGTCGCCACAGTTTCAACTGGACGAATACCAATAATGCAGTTGTGCTCTTTCGCTACGCTCTGCAAGGGCGCTAAGTGACTGGCCACAATCCCTGTCCGATGCTGAACTTTTTCCATGACCTGCAATAGGTCGGACACACTGTTTTTGGCCGAGCCCGGAGCCATTTGGCCTTCTATAGCCTTGTTCAGCGATGCAAGGCTGGCACCACTGGGTTGGATATGACTGAGCGACAAACCGTTCATGCCTCTACTCCCGAAATTGAAGAAATACCCATGCAAGGGTTCTCCAGGGGCACTTTTTCAGGTCAGGAAAAAGTCCCCGTCGCCCCCATTAAAACAAGCGGAAATGCCCCGCCGTCATGCCGGACGAGTCCAGATGAATATCGGGAGTCACGCTCTCTCCAAGTTGGCTCATCGCCTGTTGGAAGGTCTCATACTGGCGTTTATCCTCGGCGATCCTTACTTGCGCCGGGATCGATGCATCATGCCCACGACCGGCCCGGCGTTTGACGGTTTCATCAAACTCGCAATCCAGGCGCACCAAAACATGGGTGGCATCCTTGACCAGATGGGGGGTGGAAATGCCTTCAATCAAATAGGTTTCGCTCACCGGTACCTGGACTTGTTTGTGGGGGCCGCTGGTGTCGCGCTCTCCCCGTGGAAACCCGCCAATCATCACCCCTTCGCGATAGGTGCTGGGCAACGGATAGCTGAACTCGCGCCCTGTTGAGAGGGCCTCTAAAAGCTGTTCTGTCAGTGAGCGATTGAACGAGTCGGCATGCCCGTGAACGACAGGCCAGTCTGCCACTGGCAACCCCTGGTTGGCGGGAATGGCACTCAGCTCCGAGAACGATTTCAGGAAGTGGTCGGTCTTGACCGACTCGAACTGCAATGCTTTCTCCTGTAGCGCGCCCGTCAACACCGACTTGCCGGATGCAGAAGGACCGGCGATGAAGATGATCATGGGTTTGCCGGGCTGCTGCTTCTCGTTGATTTTTTCCAGAATGAGCGCCGCGACTTTCTCGGTGCTTACCACCGTACCTGGACGCATAGGCGCGCCAATCCCGGCCGCGCCTTCAGACTTTTTTACAGTCGTGCCCTCAAGGGGTGCGGATGCGGTTGACGGTGCGACGCCCCCCATGGCTTTGGTCGCGCTTTTTTGTTGCTCTTCGGTTTCGAAATTCACGTAATCGTCCGGGAACTTGAAGTGCGACTCCATCGAGGACCAGAAGTCCTGGTTCTGCTGCTGGCCCTTGTCCCAGATCCGCTCTGAAAGCGACAACACATCGTTGCGCATCAGATCGGGTTGTTCCTGAGCCTGGCGCACCACGCTATCGACGTGCCCGCGTAATCCGTTGGGGCCGGTCGCTTCGATCGTGCTCTTGTTCGGGCGGCTGAAATAGCGATCGCCACGGAACTCGTTGCCCTTCAGCGTCTGGTAATCCTCACCGATCTTGTCAATGAAGTCGGCGAGCATCTGGCTACCCGGGTGGCTGGCCAGCAACGCATTGGCAAAATAAGGCGTCGCGCTGCCACTGGCTTCGTTCTTGCCTTCGGCCAGCCCCACCAGCATCAGGTTCGGATGCGCCTGCAGTACGCCATTGAGTGGCTGCATGCATTCCAGATCGATGTCTGCGTATACGCCACCATGCTCGTGCAGGATCTCATAGCGGGCAATGTCGGATGCGGCCGGGTACGCGCCATTGCGGCCGATGATTTCATGTTGATAGGCATCCTTGTTCTTGAGCTGGATATCACTGCGATTGCTCAAGTCACGGATCTCGATGTTTTTGACATCACTGAATTTTTCCTGCAACGCGTTCAGTTTCGCAGTATCGCGTTGTGGATTGCTCGCGCAGCGGTCCCAGGACTTGACGGTCTGGTCCAGGATCAAACGTTCGGCTTGCAGGAATTTGTCGTCATTGCCGCGCGTGTGCTGCTGAAATGCCGCCAGCACTTGACCCGCATTCTGCGGAGTCACCTTGGCGGCACCCGACAATAACTTCTCTTTCCAGGACTCGTTACCCTTGGCCGACAGCTCTTTGTTCAGTTCGCTCAGTGCCTGTTTTTGTGCCCCCAGGTTCAGCAACGCATCGGTGTTACCCAGGGTGGTCTTGAGCTGGCTGAACAAGCCGCGCAAAGGCTTCTCGGCCTGGTAGTCCGGAAATACCTTCTCGGCCTCTTGTCGGGCGGTCTTGTTGGTGGCGTAAGCATCGAACTGTTGCGAGTCCACCCATAACATGACCGTACTGCCCGGATTCTTTTCCGCCCATTGCCTCAGGTATTTTTCCTGGTCGCCGCCCGGTTGGGAGCCAACCCAAACCATATGGATATTGGACGGGACCGTCTTGAATTCACTCTTTGGATAAACTTCGGAAAAGGCCTTTGGGGCCTGAACGCCATCAACTCCGGAAGTAGACGACAGCGGCTGTTGTGACAAGACAGAGGCATTCTGGATGTGCATAGGAACTCCTTGGCAACAAGATTAAGCACGCAAAAGGCATGAATAGACGTTGAACGCCCCAAATTTGGAATTTATTCAATAACGACCAACGATGAGTGGCTACCGAGGTTCAGATCAGAGAATAAGAGTCTTCAGTTTTCATGCACTTTCGCAGCAAGTATCAGTGTCACCAGATTGCTCCCCAACAACTTACGACTTTATCGGTTTTATACCGGTTTTCACCGCGCGCCCCTGATGTCTTGCATAGGTGAGTGATACCGCCCCCACAATATCTCGATAACCTGCACGGCACTGGCGCAGGCATTGGCGCATTGTTCCAGCGCCTGGAACTGCGCGGCAGGTTGTGGCTGACGCAATTGTCCGCGCACCCGGTGTTCGGCCTGTCGAAGGCTGTCCAGCAAGTGCCGGCGCAATGTGCCCTGGGTATCGGCGAACAAGGCATCTTCCAGATAGGTGATACGGGCCATTCAACTTCCTTTTTCAATCTGCTGATTCAGAGTGGCAGTGGCAGCGATATCAGCTCTTGGTCCTTGAGCAAGGCCATCGACAAGCGATCGAGCGCATAAATGCGGTAGCCACTTGGTAAAACACTGCCTTGCTGCAAGCGCATGCCATTGGCCAGTTGCACATAGGGGGAATCCACATTGCCGCCAATGCCGACAATCGATGAGGGTAAGTAGCGTTCGGCCGAGGCCATTCCCGGAATGTTCTGGAAAACCGCCGACAGGCGTGGGGCACCGTCGCGATTGAAGGCATCGAGCACTTCGGTCACCGTGGCCATGCGCTGGGCATCCAGTTGGCCGCTGACCCGCAAGGCCTTGTCCGACACCCTGACACTCAAGCCGCCCAACACTTGGCGCGCCGTCAGCCGGGATAGTAAGTCATCGAACAGCAGCGCCTGGTCATTGACCACCCGCCACCCCTCCAGCGCCTGAATCGCCCGCAGTTGGGCGCTGGTGCGCTGCCATGTCGTGTCCGCGACGATATTGCCGAAAATCACCACGCGATCCAGTCGCGTCCCACTCTTGACCTCGACATCCCGATAACCGTTCAAGCTCAGCACCGAGCGCACACTGTCGAGCAAGCTGTCGGCGCAAACGCTCTCGTCATACACCAGCAGCCCCCTTGCGCGCAGCTTGGCGCGCAAGCCTGCGACGCTGGGCGAGGAATGACACAGGCCCTTGAGGACGAGGCTACCCTGGTTGCCCCGCTGGACACTCAAGCCGGCGAGCTGCGGATCCTTCAATTGCGTGGCCAGCCATTCATCCTGGTCAAGGACCGGTACCCTGAGTGTCGGTTGCCAGGCCAGCAGCCCCACGGCCAACACCAACCCACAGACCGCGGCCAGGGCTCCCCAATGCCACACGGACGCGCGCGCCGGGCTACGCTGCGTCAGTCGCGCGGGCACCCCTGGCGTGGACAGCTCATCGCCGGATCGACCCAGTACAAAAGCCTGTCCGGCAAGATCGATCACCCGGCCCAGCGGCAGTGCCTGTTCCAGCTCCCAGGGTTGCCCTTCGACCCAGGCAGGCGTCGCGCACGCCAGCCGGATGGCCTCCTCCTCGATCGACAAGGTCGCCTGGGCATCTTGCTCAAGGCACAGGGCAATGTCCGAGTCCGAGCCGCCGATCCGCAGTTCGCCCACGGGCAATGCCAGCTCACGGCCACTTAACGGCCCGTTCAGCCACTTGAGTTTGTAGGTACAGTCCATCAGTGGCCTATCAGGGTTGATGCCAGGGATCAGCTTTGATCAGAAACAGACGGACCGTTTGGCGGTTGATCTTCTGCGTCGATCTGAAGAACCGGCCAATGAAGGGGATGTCGCCCAGCAATGGGATCTTGCGCACGCTTTCGCTTTCCTCATCCTGGACGAAGCCGCCCAGCAACAAGGCTTGCCCGGCCTTGAGCAAGGCATGGGTGGAAATTTCCGAATTCAACGTCTGGGGCAAAGGCTCTCTCTGGCTGATCGGGTCGGTTTGCCGCCCATCCTGGATAATCAGGCTCAACATGACTTCCTGCCTGCTCCCTTCCCCGATCACGCGCGGAGTCACGCGCAGCAGCGATCCGGCCGATATGGACTCCAGCTTGGCGACATTTTCCGCCACCAGTTTGGTGTAGAACGTGATGTTGCGATCAAGTACGGCCTGCATGTTGTTCAGCGTGACCACCGAGGGACGCGACAAAATGCGCGCCTTGGCGTTTTGCTCCAGGGCATTGAGGCGGATCATGAAGTTGCCGGTGTTGGCGATCACCGTAGAAAAATTGCCGGCATCAAAACCTTCACCCGTGTTCAAGCTGACCCCTACGCCACCGATGCGCGCGCCCCCCGACCAGTCGACCCCCAGGGCACCAAGGTCCTGGGAGTTGACGTCGATGATCGCTACCGAGATCTCGACCAGCGATGGTTTGTGATCCAGCCGGGCAATCAGGTCGGTATACAGCGACAGGTTGAGCTTGCGATCGCGCACCAGTACCGCATTCTGTCGCGGATCGGCGGAAAACATCGGCAAGCTTCGATCGTCCGCCGACGGCTCTCCCTGGTTTTCCTTGAGCGGCAAGGTGCGTCCCTGCGCCATGTCCTTGAGCACCGAAACAACGCCGGGCACCACCACTTGCTGGTTGCGATAGGTGTACTGGGTGTCGGCGGCGGCGGCGTACTTCAAGGCAAACAGCTCGATGGCCTCCTGGTTACGCTCGCGATTGAATTTCTGCTGATCGAGCCCTTCGGCCAAGCGCGACACCCGCTCCATGCAGGCGGGGACACCCTGCACTTCCAGCGCATTGGAGCTTGGGACACTGCGCACCCGGCAGTAACGCTTATCCAGGATGCCGGTGGACTGCAACTGGGTCATCAAGGTCTGTACCGGCAGATACGCCGGTGTCAGCAATTGGCTGCCCACCTCCTGCGCCTTGTAGACATGAATCGTCTGCCCGTCGTAGTACCAGGCAAGCTGATAGAGCTGCGCCAGGTGTTCGAGCGTCTGTTCGGGCGTACCGCCGTCCAGGCGGCCGATAAAGGACTCGCCAATCTGCGGGCTGACGATCACCGGAACACGATAGTTGGCCCCCAGATCGCGCAAGACATCGGCCAGCTTGGCGCCACGGGTGTTCAAGAAGAAGGCTGGCGCGTCCTGGGGCGCAATCGCGCCATTTGCACCCAGGGTTACGCCCAAGACCGCCACTCCCGCCAGGCAGCCTCTCAGCCACTTCATGCCAGGCGTCCCACGGTACGAGTCTCGGTGGGTGCGGGGGGTGACGCGTCATGGGTGGCGAACCAACAGGCGACGGACAACTGTTGTTGCACGCGCGCCTCCAGTTCCTGGGGAGGGCACTGGCTGTCATGGCGGCGAATCAGGAAAATATCCTCACCGTCCAGTAACAGACTGTCGTCCAGACTCTCTGGTATCGATGCCAGCCACAAACTGGTGCGAACCAGCCATTCGTCATCGATGGATGTGCGTTCGATGGCCAAGGCAACGCACAACCCCAACGGGTATTCCCAGCACCATCCGCGGACACCGGACAGGGTCATGTGCCAACGCTGCCCCACTCTCGAATGCACGCGAATGGTTTCAAGTCCAGCCAGGGAAGATGGAAAATTCATAGCGTTGTCGATGAAGGGAATTACACGATTTTGTCAGTTTTGGGGAAAATCTAAATCCGGTAATGACCTGAACCCTATAGCCTTCGCGCCCCAGCCCCTAAAAAAAATCAGGTTTTTGATCATGCTGTCATATCTGCAAACTACGCCTGCCCCACAACGGATCCTGATCGTCGAAGATCATTATTTGCTCATCTACGGCATCAAGATTCTGCTTTCGGCGATGCCTGGCTACGAGGTCGTCGGTGAAATCGTCGACGGCCTGAACGTGTACGCGGCCTGCCAGGAGCTCAAGCCCGACGTGGTACTGCTCGACCTCGGCCTGCCCGGCATGGATGGCATCGATGTCATCCGCCAGTTGAAACGACGCCGACCCGAGCTGACCATCGTGGTGGTCACCGCTGACGCCTCCGAGCACCGCGCCCGCGATGCATTGGCCGCGGGCGCGCTCGGCTACATCTTGAAGAAGAGCTCCCAACAGGTACTGTTGGCCGGCTTGCAAACCGCCATCGCCGGCCAGGTCTTCCTCGATCCCGCGCTCAACCTGGCGCACGTGACCAGCGCCCCGAATGTCGGCGGGCAGGGCAACCTGACCACCCGGGAACGCCAGATACTCAAGCTCATCGCCGAAGGCGACCGTAACCGGGATATCTCCGAAAAACTCTCAATTACCATCAAGACGGTCGAAACCCACCGCCTGAACCTCATGCGCAAGCTCGATGCGCATAACATTGCGGACCTGGTCAACTGGGCGTGCCGCCTGGGTATCCACTGAAGGTGTGTGACGGGCCTAATGGGTCTTCTGCAAAATCAACCCGCGCAGGTAGCCGACTTCTTCACAGCTCAGCCACTCGCCGTGGCTGACCCGGGTCTCCTGGTCCTGCGCCCATGTGTACACCCGATCAAGACCGCCCTGGCCGGCACACCCTTTGAGCGTGTGCAACAGCATCAGCAGGCCTGCGCGATCCTGTTTGCGGCACGCGGCTTCGATATCCCGGTGCACGATCTCGAGCGTTTCATAGAACCTGGCGCGCAGCGAGGTGTCCGCAAGGTTGAAAAGCGGTTGCTGCAACTTGCGGTTCGGTGCCAGGTCGATGCCCCGCGCCAACTGCAGCGAAACGACCTGCTCGACCCCGCTCGCCAGTTGCTCCAGGCTGACGGGCTTGGCGAGGTAGCCATTCATCCCCGCGGCCCGGGCTCGATAGCGCTCGTCGGGCAGTGCATTCGCCGTGAGCGCCATGATGGGGGTGTCCGGGTCCAGCATCCCGCTGGCCATGTCGCGCCAGAGCCGGGTGACTTGCAGGCCGTCCATGTCCGGCATGCGAATATCCATCAGCACCCAATCGAAGACATGGGTTCTTCCGCAGCGCAACGCCTCTTCCCCCGAGGAAGCCGAATAGGCCAGGTGCCCAAGCTCCTGGAGCATCTTGCCGACGATATCGCGATTGACTTGCATGTCATCGACCACCAGGACCTTGAGCGCCCAGGCACAGGGGGCAATCGAGGCCGGTTCATCGCCCGGCAACTTCTCCTCGAACAGAATGGCGCTGACCTTCTGCCATAACCGGCCAGGCAGATAGACCAGCTCGGGCATATCGAGCAAGGGCGAGTCTCCCGGCTGGGCTTCGATGCCCCAAATGGCCAACTGCGTCTGCAATGCCGCCGGGGCCGGCAGCCGGGCTGAAAAGGCCAATGAGGGTTCACTGGGATCGCATATCGGCAGCAACAGGGTGAAGGTCGATCCTACGCCAACCTGACTGTCGAGCAGGATTTCCCCGCCCATCAGGTTCGCCAGCCGCGATGCAATGGCCAATCCCAGGCCGCTGCCGTTGTCATGGGCGCGCACCTGGATGAAAGGCATGAAGATATCGAGCTGATTCTCTTCCGATATGCCTTTACCGGTGTCGCGCACTGCGATGACCAGCATCTCCGCCCGCCGTTCCAGCCGGACGCAGACCTCGCCCTGCGCGGTGAATTTCACGGCATTGGCCAGGAGGTTGATCAGGATCTGTTGCACCCGCACGCCGTCGAGGGACATCGAGCGAGGCACATTGGCCGCCACCAGGGTACGCAGCGACAAGTGTTTTTCCTGTGCCCGCAAATTGATCGTCAGCAACACCTGATCGAGCATTGGCAGGATCGCCGTCTGCTCGTAGGACAATTCCAGCTGTCCGGCTTCGATTCGAGAGAAGTCCAGCAGGTTGTTGATGATGCTCAACAAAAAGCCGGAGGACTGACGCGCGGTGCCGATCAGTTCCTGCTGTTGCTCGGACAGGCTACTGCGCTCGAGCAGGCTGAGCGCGCCGACAATGCCGTTGAGCGGCGTGCGTATCTCATGGCTGATGCTCGTCAGGTGTTCGCTTTTGCGGTGGCTGGCCCGCTCGGCGATACGCTTGGCCGCATCCAGTTCGCGGGTTCGCCTCCTGACCTTGTCTTCCAGTGTCTGGTGATAGGCATTGAGGGTCTTGAGCAACGTGTTATAGGCACTGGCAATGCGACCCAGCTCATCCTTGCGCCCTTCCGGCAAGCGATAGCTCAGGTCGGTGAGCTGTTTCTGGCGATGGATGAGCTCGACGATATGACTCAGGGGCCGACCCAGCTGGCGCTGGAGGATCAGCGCGATAAACACCAGTAACAACAACTGGGCCAGCAGCGTCCAGGGTGCTGTCGACCCCAGCAACGGCAGTACCCGGTCCATCGCGACATCACCGCGCGCGATGGCGAACAACTGCCATGGCGGCCCCTTGAGCCGCGTACAGTCGACAATAAAACCCGCCATTTCCATAGCCTTGCGCTGGCAGTCCGGTTGCACGCCCTGGGCGGCAAGCATTGCGCTCTCCTCCCTGTTGTCGCTCCATAACAGGCTGCCGCCGGCATCACGCAGGATGTACGAAAAGTCATATTTGCGCGCGTTCAGGTCGTCGATCCGCAACAACTGCCCGGCGGTGATCCCCGAATGCGCGTCAACCGCGGTCACAGCACTGCGCAGGTGCCCCTGACCATCCTCGAACACGCCGCCCCAGCAGTTGTCGCTGGTGGTCGATCGGTACTGACGCGACAGCAGCGCATGCATCTTGGCCTGCATGTCGGCAGCCGTCTGGCCCTCGGGGCGGTAGAAAAACACGCCCTGCCCCGGCACCAGCAGAAAGGTTTCCGTCCGGTTGACCGAGTCCGAGTTGCCAAAGATCTCAATGACCTGGCCGGCAACGGCAATGCGTTCCTGGTCCACATCGACCCCGTCGAAGGGGACGAACACCGTGTGTTTCAGTTCGTTGCTCTGGGTACCCGACAGGCTCGCATTCCTGAGCAGCTCGCTCCACAGGCGCAACAAGGTGTTGACCCTGACCTGGGACAATTCATAACGACGATTCTCTTCCTCGGCCACCCTGTTCAGTTCCCAGGCCAGGTCTTCCCTGACTTCGACCTCGGCCTTGCTGTAGCGGTAATAAAAACTGATGGTCTCGGACAGCAGCCAGAATGCGCTCATGGCGCAGGTCAGGGTGACGATGACACTACGGGTCAGTGAGGCTTGCCAAAGTTTATGCATGTGGATAACGGTCTCGACAGGCTGCACAACGCACAGCACACAAAACGATACGCCACGAGACAGGCTTGATAAATCAGGTGAAGGCCCGATAGCTCGAAGGCCCACCTACTCGGGATCATTGCCACCGGATGACGTAGCCACCACAGACCCGCTCCATAAGGCCGTGGAGCGGAGCGCCCGCTAGCCCATTGTGTACAAAATAAGGATGCAGATGGACCTACAAACGCAACGCAGCCTTGAAGAGTTCCTGCGTTTGTCGGACCTTTGCCCTGGCCGTGTCGAGGCGCGGATGGAGTTTTCCCTGCCGCCCTTTCGGTTATACATCGAATACACCCAGGACCGGGTGCTGCTTTCACTGGCGCACCCGGTCGAAGCCTGTCGGCGTTTCAGTACGCTCAAAGCCCTGCTGGGGCACTGCCACCCGGCATCCAACCAGGGGGTCGCGCTGCGCGCTTATATCGTGGGCGACCAGCAAATGCTCAGTGGCGCACTGGTACCCGACAGTAACGTCACACAATGGATCGAGTGCCTGAAATGCATGCGGCGGCTGCTCGAACGCCACGCCGGGGATCGTCAATGAACCGCCTCGGTCACTGGCTTTCGCTGGCCGCGGGCCGCCAGGACATCGTGCTGGCGGTGCTTCTGCTGCTTGCGGTGTTCATGATGATCGTTCCGTTGCCCACTGGACTGGTGGACCTGCTGATTGCCATCAACCTCACGATTTCCATCGTGCTGTTGATGATGGCCCTGTATATCCGCGAGCCGCTGGAGTTCTCGACCTTCCCGGCCGTCTTGCTGATCACCACCCTGTTCCGCCTGGCGCTGACCATCAGCACCACCCGCTTGATTCTGCTGCAGGCGGACGCCGGTGAAATCGTCTACACCTTTGGCAACTTCGCCGTCGGGGGCAACCTCGGTGTCGGCCTGATTGTGTTCATGATCATCACCATCGTGCAGTTCATCGTGATCACCAAAGGCTCCGAACGGGTCGCCGAAGTGGGCGCGCGCTTTTCCCTCGATGCGATGCCAGGCAAGCAGATGAGTATCGATGGCGACATGCGCGCCGGGATCATCGACGCCAATGAAGCCCGCCGCCAACGCGGCCTGGTCCAGAAGGAAAGCCAGCTGTACGGCGCAATGGATGGAGCGATGAAGTTCGTCAAGGGCGACGCGATTGCGGGCATCATCATTATCCTGGTCAACATCCTCGGCGGCACCGCGGTCGGCGTGTTCATCCATGGCATGAGCGCGGGCACCGCCATGTCCACCTACGCCATCCTGTCCATCGGCGATGGCCTGATCAGCCAGATTCCGGCGCTGCTGATCTCCATCACCGCCGGCATTATCGTGACCCGTGTCCCGGGGGAGCAGCGCAAGAACCTGGCCAGCGACCTGAGCGAGCAAATCACCCGACAACCCCAGGCCTTGAGCCTGGCCGCCGGGGTGTTGCTGGTGTTCGCCCTGATCCCCGGTTTCCCGGTCATTTACTTTGTCGGCCTGGCCGGGGCGGTCTACGGCGGCGCCTGGTGGATCAGGAAACGTCAACCCCGTGCCGCCTCGAACGGCACCTCGGCCGATGCACCGCCAGGCTTGATCGGCGACGACAGCCAGCCAGCGATGACGCCGGGGGCGATTCCACTGATGGTGCTCATGGCCAGCGACCTCGGGCGTTCAAGGGGGCTCGACGAGGCTTTCCAGCAGCTTCGGCAGAGGAAATTCGAACAGCTGGGCATTCCGCTACCCGACATCCACCAGCAGATCGATGCCTCGCTCGAAGCCGGGACCTTGCGCATTCTTTTGTACCAGGAGCCAGTCCTGACCCTGAAGGTGCCGGAGGGGTTGCTGCTGGCCGATGCGCACTCGATGCCCCTGGCGCAAGCACGACACCACGACAAATTGCCCTTTGGCGGCCATACCCTGCAATGGCTCGACCCCGAGCAGCATGAGACGCTGGCCGCCCTCGGTGTGGTGCTGCATCGGGACCAGGCCCGCATCACTCACTGCCTGTCCCTGGTCATGGACCGTTATGCCGCCGATTTCATCGGCGTCCAGGAAACCCGTTTCCTCATGGACTCCATGGAAAACAGCCATGCCGAACTGGTCAAGGAAGTGCAGCGGCAAATGCCCATCGGGCGCATTGCCGATGTATTGCAACGCCTGGTAGGTGAAGGCGTTTCCATCCGCGACCTGCGCAGTATTCTCGAAGCCTTGACAGAATGGTCACCGCGGGAGAAAGACCCGATCATGCTCACTGAATACGTACGGGTGGCCCTGCGTCGCCACATTGCCACGCGCTACCGTGGCAACCAGGCGTGGATCAGTGGCTGGATGATCGGCGACGGCATCGAGGGGCTGGTGCGTGAATCGATCCGGCAGACAGCCGCCGGCTCTTACTCGACGCTGGAAGCCACCCAGAACCAAGCCATTATCGAAGGCATCCGCGAACGCGTCGGCGACGGCGACCCACGTCGCGCCGTGCTGATTACCGCCATCGATGTCCGGCGGTTTGTACGCAAGATTGTCGAGCGTGAATACTCGGGCCTGCACGTCCTGTCGTTCCAGGAACTGGGTGATGAAGTCGAGTTGCGTGTCATTGGCAACATCGACCTGATCGAGCAGGCTTGATATGCGCGCGCCGGAACTCACCACCCTGCGCGACTTGCTCGAGCAAAGGCCCGGCTTCGAGCGGGCGGGAGCCACGACGGCCGAGGTCGGCGAGCACTTCAACGGTCGAATCACCGAAGTCGGCCCGACCCTGTTGCGGGCGTCCCTGCCTGGCGTCGGGCTCGGCGAACGGTGTCGACTGGAACCGTCCGGGATCGAGGCCGAGATCGTCGCCGTGGAGGGTGATTACGCGGTGTTATCGCCCTTCAGTGAGCCCCTCGGCGTGACCACCGGCAGCCATGTGCACGCACTGGGCAAACCCCATGAAATCGCCCTGGGGGACTTCCTGCTTGGCTGCGTCGTCGATGGCCTGGGGCGCCCGCTGGACGGCAGCGCTGCCCCGGCCGATTGCCTCTGGCGCGGCGTCGAGCGCGAGGCCCCCGAAGCCCTCACCCGCCCGATCATCGACACGCCCCTGCCGCTGGGCGTGCGTGCGATCGATGCACTGCTGACCTGCGGGGTCGGCCAGCGGGTCGGCATTTTTGCGGCGGCGGGAGGCGGTAAAAGCACACTGCTGGGGATGGTGTGCGATGGCAGCCTGGCTGACGTGATCGTGCTTGCCCTGATTGGCGAACGGGGACGCGAAGTCCGTGAGTTTCTTGAACATACGCTGTCCCCGGCCGCCCGCGAACGCACCATTGTGGTGGTGTCGACCTCCGATCGCCCGGCGCTCGAACGGTTGAAGGCCGCCTACACGGCGACCACCATTGCCGAGTATTTTCGCGACCAGGGCAAGAATGTCCTGCTGATGATGGACTCATTGACCCGGTTTGCCCGCGCCGCCCGGGAAATTGGCCTGGCCGCCGGAGAACTGTGCAGTGCCGGCGGTTATCCGCCCAGTTTCTTTGCCCGCCTGCCCCGCTTGCTCGAACGCGCGGGCCCCGCCGCCATCGGCAGCATCACGGGGATCTACACGGTGCTGGTCGAGGGCGACAACATGAATGAACCGGTGGCCGACGAGGTGCGCTCGATTCTCGACGGCCATATCGTGCTGTCACGCAAGCTCGCCGAGGCCAACCATTATCCAGCCATCGATATCGGGGCCAGCGTCAGTCGGGTGATGAGCCAGATCGTCGATCCCGAGCATCGGCAGATGGCCGGCAAAGTGCGGCGCCTGATGGCGGCCTACAAGGACATCGAGTTGCTGGTCAGGGTCGGTGAATACCAGGCCGGCCAAGACAGCGAAGCCGATGAGGCCCTCGCCCGTCGTGACGCGATCCGGGGATTGCTGTGCCAATCCACCACGCAAAAGAACAGCTTCCAGGAAACCATCCAGCACCTATGCCAGACACTGACAGCCTGACCCTGCGGCGCCTGCTGTCACTCAAGCAGCGGCGCGAACAAAGCCTGCGTGCCGCACTGAGCGCGCTGGCCCGACAGGAAAGCCAACTGCAGGACAGCATCGCCCAGCTACTGCAGCAGCGCCGCCAACTGTGGCGCCAGTGGCGCGAATGCTGCGAGGTTTCACAAGTCCTCGATCACCGGGCGCTGCGGGACCTGAAGATCGAACTCGCCCAATACCACCAGCAAGACCATGCCATGACCGAACGGCTGGAAGCGTTGCACGCCGAACAGCAGCGGATCCGCGGTGAACAGGCGCAGGGGCAGATACAACTGCGCAAGCTGCTGGTGGAACAAGAAAAACTGAACTGGCTTCTGGAATGACCATGCCTTGCCTGAAAGCACTCTCCAGCCCATCGAGGCGCGACACATCGCACATTGCATGCGACCCGCGCCCGGACCACCAACAGCAACGAGACTTCGACGCACTGTTGAACCCGGCGACTCCCAGGAGCATTCCTTCGACACCGTCGGCCCTCGAGGCTGCGTGGCCACGACACCCGCGTTCGGCCCTGGCGCAAGCCTTCGCTCCCGCCATCGCCCAGTTGCGCGGCCTGGGCCGACGCCATCCCGGTACCCTCGACCTGCGGCTGACCAACGGCCCGCTGGCGGGACTGGAGATACAGGCCAGCGCCCAGGCCAGCCTGTTGAGCCTGAACATCAAGGTCGCCGACCGCGACACCTTTGAACGCATCGTCGGCACCCGCGGGTCACTCGAAAACCAATTGGCGGCGATCTTCAATCGTCCGGTGGCACTGACGCTGCAACAGCTGAACGGAGAGCCCTGGTGAAATTGCCGAAACTGAGTCAGGCCGAGGGCCGATTGCTGCGCAAACTCGGTCGTGGACGGCGGCTGGAACTGCTCGAGGGGGGCATGACCCTCACCTACGACATGGCCGGGGGCGACGGACTGATCGTGCACGCCCAGGTCTTGAACCAACCGGTTCGTCTCTGGGTCGCTGCCCCTGCCTGGTGCCGCTGGATCCGCCCGCTGCTCGATGTACCGGACTGGTCGGCAGCCCCGACTGAACTGCACGAGGTCCTGGCGAGCTGGACCCTCGCCTCGGCGGGAGCCGGGCTGGCGGACAGCACGGTTGCCTGGCCCACGGCCAGCCACCTGGAGGCGGCAACGGTCGAGACAACCCCCAGCTGGTGCCTGTGCTTCGAGCATGAGGGCCGGTCGCTGGCCGCCTCGGTTCTGGAAGCCCCCGTGCAATGGCTCGATAGCCTCAGTGAACTGTTCCAGCCGATGGACACCCAGGACGACAGCGACCATCGCACGCTCCCCGCGGCCCTGATCGCCGGCTGGAGCCATGTCGATCGAGACACTCTTGAACGCTTGCGGCCCGGTGACGGATTGCTGTTACACCACGCCTACCGGACGACCGAGGGCCAGCTGGGGCTGTTCCTGTCTCGCCCGCTGGCCACCCTCTCGGCTCACGATGCCGCGCCCCTTGCCCTGGAGACTGTCTTGGACGATTTCAACGACTGGATGGACATCACCCCGGGGCCCGGCGCCCCCGGTTCCCCCCTCGGCAGCGACCTGCTGGTGACCGTTGTCGTTCAAGTCGGCTCGCTTGAAGTACCGCTGCACCAACTGGCCCATCTACAGGTGGGAGAGGTACTGCAAGGTCCGGCCTGTATCGACGACTTCGTCACCCTGAAGGTCGCCGGCAAAACCATTGCCCATGGCCTGCTGCTGGAGATCGATGGAAGGCTGGCTGTGCGGATCGACCGGCTTTTCTGACCCGGCGAAAATCTCAGGTATGTGCCGGATGGGAGCTGTGCGGTCCTCGCCCGATAATGGAAAAACAGCCCCCGGAGCGAATCGATGAACCTGCTGGACCAGCCGCTGCACCTGATTCTTCTGCTGTCCGCGGTCTCCATATTGCCGTTGCTGCTGATCCTTGGAACGTCCTTCCTGAAACTGGCGGTGGTGTTCTCGCTCCTGCGCAACGCCCTGGGCATCCAGCAGATTCCACCGAACATTGCCCTGTACGGCCTGGCGTTGATCCTGACGATGTTCATCATGGCGCCCATCGGCCTGGAGATTCAGGACAACCTGGCGGCCAATCCCATTCAAAGCGAGTCCGACGATTTCATCAGGCAGGTCGACAGTGGAATACTCGCGCCGTATCGAGTGTTTCTTGAACGCAATACCGCGCCGGACCAGGCGCACTTCTTCTCAAGTATCGGCCGCGACATCTGGCCACAGAAGTACCACGATCGCCTCCCCGACAGCTCCTTGCTGGTGCTGATGCCCGCCTTCACCGTCAGCCAGTTGATCGAAGCGTTCAAGATCGGCCTGCTGCTGTACCTGCCCTTTATCGCGATCGACCTGATCGTCTCCAACGTCCTGCTCGCCATGGGCATGATGATGGTCTCGCCGATGACCATCTCGATGCCCCTCAAGCTGCTGGTGTTTGTCTTGATGAATGGTTGGGAAAAGCTGCTGGGCCAACTGATGTTGTCGTTCAACTGAGGGCATGGCGGATGAGTGAAGCGCTGATTACTCAACTGGCCATGCAGATGATGTGGTTGGTCCTGCTGCTGTCGTTGCCGGTGGTGGTGGTCGCCTCCGTGGTCGGGGTGCTGGTCAGCCTGGTGCAGGCCCTGACCCAGGTGCAGGACCAGACCATTCAATTCCTGATCAAACTGGTGGCTGTGGCCATTACCCTGGCGATGACCTTCAACTGGATGGGCGACATCCTGCTGGCCTATGCCAACCGGTCGTTCGAGCTGATCAACCAGATGAGGGCCTGAGCGTGGATACCCTGGCTCAATGGCTACCCGTGATCGGCCTGTGCATGCTGCGCCCCCTGGGGGTGATGCTGATGGTGCCGCTGTTCAACCAGGCCACCCTCGGCGGCACGCTGGTGCGCAATGCCCTGGTGCTGATGATTGCCCTGCCGCTGATTCCCTTTCATGACACCTGGCCAACCCTGGAAAGCGCTCGCCAGAACGCCACGGCCGGACGCTACCTGATGCTGATCTGCGGTGAGTTGAGCATCGGCCTGATGATGGGTTTTTGCGCCGCCATCCCGTTCTGGGCCATGGATATGGCCGGATTTCTGATCGACACCTTGCGGGGCGCTTCCATGGCCAGCGTGCTCAACCCCCTGCTGGGCCAGCAATCGTCACTGTTCGGCATCCTGTTTACCCAGGTATTTGGCGTGTTGTTCCTGGTGACCGGCGGTTTCAACCAGTTGATCGCGGGGATCTATCACTCCTACAGCGTCTTGCCCCCTGGCGAAGTCTTTCATTTCGGCCCGGGTTTTCTGGCGTTCCTGTCCCGTCAGTGGCAACTGGCCTATGAGTTGTGCCTGCGTTTCTCGATGCCGGCGATTGTCGCCATTCTTCTGGTGGATATGGCCCTTGGCCTGGTCAACCGCTCGGCCCAGCAACTGAACGTGTTTTTTCTGTCGATGCCGATCAAAAGCGCCTTCGCCCTGCTGATGCTGATCATGAGCCTGGGCTTCGCGTTCAAGGCGCCCCTTGAACAGAGCAGCCAATGGGTGCGGCAGGTACTCACCTTGATGGACCACCTGCGATGAGCGAAAAAACCGAGCAACCCACGGCGAAAAAAATCCGCGAAGCTCGCGCCAAGGGCCAGGTCGCCAAAAGCACGGAGGTCACCAGCGGCGTGCAACTGGCGGTGATGCTCGGTTATTTCATGTTCGAAGGCGACTACCTGCTCGACAGCTTCACGGCACTGCTCGACACCACGATCAACGCCATCAACCTGGACCTGGCCTCCGCGCTCAAGCAGCTGGGCGAGCTGTTCGCGGCGATCGTTGTGCGGGTGGCAGGAGGCATCGCGGCCATGCTCATCCTCACCACCCTGGTGGCCATCGTTGCCCAGACCGGACCGTTACTCGCGCCCGAGGCGCTCAAACCCTCACTGGAAAAACTCAACCCGCTGGCCAACGCCAAGCAGATGTTTTCCATGCACAGCCTGTTCGAGTTCGGCAAATCCCTGGCCAAGGTCGGGGTCCTGTCGCTGATATTTTTCTACCTGATCCGACAGTACGCGCCGTCCATCCAGTTCCTTCCCCTATGCAGCGTGGCGTGCGGCCTGGAGGTCAGCACACAGTTGCTGTACTGGATGTGGTCGGTGCTGATCGGGTTCTACGTGATGGTCGGCATCGCCGATTTCGCCTTCCAGCGCTACAACACCAACCAGCAATTGATGATGTCGCTGGAGGACATCAAGCAGGAGTACAAGAACGCCGAAGGCGATCCGCACATGAAGCAAAAACGCAAGGAAGCGCACCGGGAAGTGCAAAGCGGCAGCCTGGCGGCGAATGTCGCCAAATCCACAGCGGTAGTGCGCAACCCCACCCACATTGCGGTCTGCCTGTACTTCAAGCCCGGCGAAACCCCCTTGCCACGGGTGATCGAAATCGGTCACGACCATGTGGCATTGAACATCGTCGCCCTTGCCGAAAAGGCGGGTATTCCGGTAGTCGAGAACATCGCCACCGCCCGCGCCCTGGCTGCCCAGTGCGACGTGGGCCGCTACATTCCCGCCGAGCTGTTCGAACCGGTGGCGCATATTCTGCGAATCGCCATGCAGCTGGACTACGAGCAGCAAGCGCCATGATCCGCTGGCGAAGGTTAGTGGTCGGCATGGGGCTGCTCCTGGCCTGTGGCCCGGTTGCCCTGGTCTGTGCCCAGAACATCGAGTTGGACGCGCCCCTGACCTGGACCCGAGGTGACCTTCAAAGCGATATTTCTCCTGCGCCGGCCACCCTTGTCCCGCCCTCTTCGCCTCCTCCTTCTGCGATCAGCGTAGCGCCATCCCCGCCCCTCCTCCCCTACGGCCCACTGATTGACAGCGTGGCCAGGGAGTACCACCTCGACCCACGTTTGCTGCACGCCATGATTCACGTGGAGTCCCGGTATCAACAGGACGCTGTTTCAAATAAAGGCGCGATCGGCCTGATGCAAGTCATGCCCCTCACAGGCGCGCGATTTGGCTACACCGACCTGAGCAACGCACCCGACAACCTGCGCGCCGGCGCGGCCTACCTGAGATGGCTGCTCGATCATTTCGATCACAACCTGGAACTGTCCATCGCCGCCTACAACGCAGGAGAAGGTGCGGTAAAAAAGTACGGCCGGGAAATTCCGCCTTACCCCGAAACCCAGACTTATGTCACTCGCGTCATGGCCCGCTACCGGGGAACCCCCATGGGGGGGGCTGCTCCTGACCAGGCGCGCCAATCCGAAGTCCGCGCAACGGAAAATCCATCGACAGCACTGCGCAGTGCCGCGGTGTTCCTACACACCCTGGGCTCGCTGCTGTTGGCTTCGCCGGAACACCAGGATGGGTAAAGCAGTAAACAACATGGCTGGTATTGAGTTGGGAGCAGCGCCTCGTACCACAGTGAAACTGAATGACCAGCCTCCACGAGCAGTCGAAAGCAACAACTAACCCAAGAGGAAATCCCCCATGCTGACGCCGAGTCATTCGCTACCTAACCTGCACGCCGCCAGTCGTCCCCATGAACTCTCCGAGAACGAAAACACCGCTGAAAAAAAATGCAACTCAGCCAACACCGGCATATTTGCGTACAACACATCAGCGGCAATGCTGTGCAAGGTCGATGATGCCTCCCATCGACTTGCACAAGATGCACCTTGCTCGCTGAACGGCAGCACCTTGGAGTTATTGAGTTTGACGCTGGTCAAGGACAAGGACTGGCCCGTCGATGTGCCCCTGGTCTGGAAACATGATGCTGATACCCGGCCCTATACGGCATTTGTCCCTGGGGAGGGGAAATGCTGGGTGGATGTCGGGATGTTATCCGCGGACCAACAAAAACAGAGTATTGAGATATGCCACGACGGCAAGGACAACTACTTGGCAAGCAAATCCGGAGAGGTCTGGGCAGCCTGCGGCGAAGATGCTTTTTTTAAAACGATGCTGGCCGTCAGGGGGGATGTCTCTGTAGATGCGATCAGTGACAAACAAGCCGCCGAGTTTCGCAAACAGTTGGCTAGCAATGCCCTTGAACAGCGCACCGTGCTGGGAGCGCTGTGGCAAGAGGGACTCCAGGAGCCTGTGAAATTGGAGGGTACAGGCGCTGTCACTGCTGCAAAAAACATCAAGAACCCTGTGAATGCCGTGCCTATCAATCTGGAGCGCAATCCGCGCTGGATCAATCCCGAGACCAGGCCGGCTTGTAAATACTCCCCGGTCAAAGTAGGCGATCTGCCGCATAAAGACGCCATTAAAAACACTCGGGAAGACGCCATTAAAAGTATGCAGGCGGTTCTTGATAAGCGCATTGATACCTGCCGGGAGCTTGCCATGGACCGCGCAATACCCAGTGCTGGCAGTTGGTTTTCATTTGTCAGGGGCCCGCAGTTACATGAGCCACACCTGAACAAAGGCACTGTTCCGGCACTGGTCATCAGTGGTGGAAGTGCCAGCAAGCTGAGTGCAGACCTCAGTAAGGACTACAGCCTGGCATGGCACCCGAAAAACATGACGAATGAGCGTGGCACGCATGCCGAGCCTGTCTATCTTCTTGTCCACAAGCTCGATTACCCGACCTATGCCTCGACGATGAAAGAGCTGCTTGAACAGTACCCGAATCTGCATCTGGTCGGTTGGGATGGTGGAAAGTTGACAGGGTTTGGCGCTGCGCGAGCATCGGCCCTGGCCTTTGCCGATTCCCTTTCGTATCGCCCTGAAAGAGTCATGATGATCGATCAGGATGTTGTAAAGACGGAACAGACCAGACATACCAACCCAAGGGTGCGAACTGCAGTGGAAGGTCTGCACCAGACAAGCCATCAGCCGATTGCCGGCTACGGTATTGGTTACCCGGCGCGACAGTCGCCTCCCACACCTTTCGGAGAAACACTCCCGCCCACGCCAGCAGATCTTAACGGGCCAGCGGAACAGTTCGTTTCAATCAAGGCACCGTTTCGCAAGCAATGGGAGGATGGCATTTACCCTCCTTACATGGTTGCAGGTGGCGAAGACATGTTGATGAGCAAGGAGCTAGGCCTGAGCAAAGATGGGCGCAATACGGTTTTGCCAGAAGAAAGAATCATCAAGAAGGAGCTGCAGGGGCCAGCGGACACCCCGAATGTCTACTGGAACGAAGGCCGTACCCAGACCCTCAAGGCGCTCTTCGAAGCGGAAAAGAATACCTGGGTGGAATTCGAAGAGCAGAAAATGAGCCTGGATGATCTGCTGCATAAGTTCAAAGACAATGGGTGGATCGCTTCACACCCGAGCGTTGAGTCTTACAACGTTTCGGCCTGTGTTATTGAACGTATTATTTTGCGGCTGAACAATGAATTAACTAAGGATGCACAGCAAAAGTAATCAATCGCTCCCAATGCCAATCAAGCGCAATCCACACAGGAGCGGGCCTGTTTACGCGTTGCAGGACGAAGAGCCAAGGTCATGACTTGGCCCGGTAATACTCGGCCATGAAATCGACAAATACCCTGACCTTGGCGGGCAGGTTCCGGGCATGGGGATACAGCGCATAGTAATGACGCACACCGAGGGTGTAGTCGGGAAGAATCCGCACCAGCCTGCCGGCCAGCAGGTCGTTCTGCACGGTGGCCAGGGTAAAGGCGGCAATACCCCCGCCGGCCAGGGCGCAGGCGTGCAGCGCGGTGATGGTGTCGGTGTGAAAACGGCTGTCGGCGGTCACGGTGACCGGCTCAGCCTTTTCACTCACCAGGGACCACTGCGTGGCCGAGGCAAAGGTCAGCAGCCGATGCTCGCTGAGCTCGGCGACGCTGCGTGGCAGGCCACACCTGAAGACGTAGGCCGATGACGCGACCATCACCATGGGCGAGACCGTAAGCAAGCGCGCGACCAGGCTGCTGTCGGCCAAGGGCCCGCAGATGCGGATGGCCACATCGAAGCCATCGGCCACCAGATCGACAAAAGGGTCCGAGCAGGACAGGTCGACCTGGATGTCCGGATACCGCTGCTGGAACGCCGGCAGCCAATGGGCCAGCTCCAGGGTGCCGACCACCAGCGGAGCACTGATGCGCAGCAACCCGGAGGGACGTTCCTGCTCCAGTGTCACGGCCTGGGACGCGGCATCGACGCGATCCAGGATGTCCACGCAGGCGGTGTAATAACGCTCGCCCGCCGCGGTGAGGCTCATGCGCCGGGTATTGCGATTGATCAGGCGCACGCCGAGCGTGGACTCCAGTTGCTGCAAGTGTCGCGACACCGAGGAGTGCGTGGTGTCCAGCCGCTCGGCAGCAGCGGAAAACCCCTGGGCTTCGACGATGCAGCGGAACACACGCATGGCGAGCATCTGATTCATAGCGAGTTAGCGCACCGGCAATTTAAGGATCTGGGCCGTGGTCATCACGTCACCGAAGGTGTCCTCGACCTCGGCCAGCGCGGCCTTGTGCAAGGTGTCCTTGTCGATCGTGTCGCCGTTGACCCGGGTAATGTCGCGAGTGGCCGAGGCGTCGGAGGCGACTATGACCTTGTAGCCCAGGGGCGCGGCATCACGGGCGGCACCGGCGACACAGGCGTGGGTCATGAGGCCGGAGATGATCAGGTTCTCGATCCCGGCGCTCTTCAGGCGCTTATCCAGATCGGTACTGGCGAAGACGCTGACCGTGCTTTTCTGCAGCACCCTGTCCTTGGCCCGCGGCTGCATGTCGGGGTGGAACTTCACGGTTTCGCCATCGATGGCGAACACTGCCGAACCGGCCGGTGCAACGTGCTGGACGTGATAGACCGGCAGGTTGTGGCTGTCGGCGAACTTGATCAGCTCACGGGTATTGGCCAGGGCCTTGGCACCGTCCGGGATCGGCATCTTGCCGGTGAAGTATTCGTTCTGGAAGTCGATCACCAGCAATGCGGACTTGCCGGCCGGCAACTCGTTGATCGGCATGGCGCCCGACATGGCACGAATGGTCGGATGGCCTTCAGCCAAGGCAGCAGTGCTGGCCACAATGCCGGAAAATGCACAGGCGGCGAGGAAACGACGGGTAAAACGTTGCATGGGTATTTCCTTCTTCGGTCGAGTGAATAAGCAAATGCTAGGGAAATACCTCAAGCTCGAACACAGCGCAGGTAGCACAGGGTCTGTGCGGTTTTCGCACAAATTGGAGGGGTTCGGCAATCTGCAATATGTGTGGTTCACCGCTCAGCGGCTGTCTGCCGAAGCACCGCCCATGAAGGGCGAGCCCCGCGTTATCGTTGACCTCCATCGCAGGCAAGCCTCGCTCCTACGGACAGCGGCGCCTGTGCTTGCGTAGGAGCGAGGCTTGCCCGCGAAGCGATCTCACAATCCCCTCGATCAAAGCTTCCAGGCCCCTGCTTCGGCAAAGAATGCCCGTGCATTGTCTTCCAGGCTTTCCAGGTGGTAGCCGCCTTCCTGCACGATCAGGCACGGCAGGCCGAGGCTGCGGATGCGTTCGCCGAGGCGGGCGAAACCTGCGCGGGTTACCGCCACTTTGCTTTGCGGGTCGAGCTCGTAGATGTCGAACCCCAGGGACAGCACCAGCACTTGTGCGTCGAAGCTTTTCACCGCCGCCAGGGCGGTTTCCAGTTGGGCGAGGAAATCGGCTTCGCTGGCGCCGTGGGCCATTGGCAGGTTGAGGTTGTAGCCCTGCCCTGAGCCGCTGCCGCGCTCGTCGGCGAAACCGGCGACACCCGGGTAGAAGTTGGTCGGGTCGCCGTGCACCGAGACGTACAGCACGTCGTCGCGTTCGTAGAAGATTTCCTGGATGCCCTGGCCGTGGTGCATGTCGGTGTCCAGCACCGCGACCCGGGCGAATTTTTCGCGCAGTACCTGGGCGGCGATCGCCGCGTTGTTCAGGTAGCAGAAACCGCCGGCGGCTTCGGCCCGGGCGTGATGGCCCGGCGGGCGGCACAAGGCGTAGGCCGCCGGTTCGCCGTCAAGCAAAGCGCGGGCGCCGGCAATCGCGCTTTGTGCCGACCAGTAGGCCGAACGCCAGGTCAGTTCGCCCACCGGGCAGCTGCCATCGGCCAGGTAACGCGCGGCCTGGGCGAGAATGCCGCGCAGGGCGTTGGGCTCGCGGACGAAGATGTTCGACATCACCTCGTCGCCCCAGTCCTCGGGAATTTCCTTCCAGTGCTGGTGGGCTTCCTTGAGGAATTGCAGATAGGCCGCGCCGTGCACCGCCAGCAGCGGCTCCAGGCCGGCATCCTCCGGTTGCAGCACCTCAAAGCCCAGGGAGTGCGCGGCCTGGACCAGGCGCTGGGCGCGTTCGGGCACTTCCTGCGGGGTGCGCATCTGGCCGCGGGAGTAATAGCTGCGCGGATGGTGCAGCAGCTGTTCGGGGTGGAAAAAACTGCGCATGACCTTCTCCTTTCATTCGACCTGGCCGGCGCGGGCCAGCACGGCGTTGAGCAATACGTCGGTGCCCTGGCGCACATCCTCGGGCAGTACGTCTTCGGCTTCGTTGTGGCTCAGGCCGCCGACGCACGGGATGAAGACCATGGCCGTGGGGCAGAACCGCGCCAGGTGAATCGCGTCATGGCCGGCGCCGCTGACGATCGATTGCTGAGCGTAGCCCAGGCCGTCCACCGCCTGCTGCACAGCCGCCACGCAGTCGGCATCGAAGGGTGTGGCCGGGCTGATCCAGTGCGGGCTGATGGTCACCTTCAACTGGCGTTGTCCGGCAATGGCGCCAAGCCGCGCGCGGACCTCCTGGTCCATCGCGGCGATGGCGCTGTCGCGGTGGTGCCGCAGATCGACGGTGAACTGCAACAGGCCGGGAATGGTGTTGCGCGAAGACTTGGCGATGCTCAGCTCACCGACGGTGGTCAGGCCCTCGGGGGCAAAATCCGTGGCCAGGGTTTCGATCGCCAGGATCATCTGCGCGGCGCCGTAGAGCGCATCCTTGCGCAGCGGCATCGGCGTGGTACCGGCGTGGGCCGCCAGGCCTTCGACCTGCACGTCGAGCCAGCGGATCGCCTGGCCACCGCTGACCACGCCGATGCTCTTGGCGTTGTCTTCGAGGATCGGCCCCTGTTCGATATGCGCCTCGAAGTAGGCATCCACCGCCCCGCACAGGGGCCGCGTACCGGCGTAGCCGGTGGCGTGCAGGGCCTCGGCGACGCTGATGCCATCGGCGTCGCGCACCGCCAGGGCGCTCTCCAGGTCCATGATCCCGGTGAACACCGCCGAGCCGAACATGGCCGGGGTGAAACGCGCGCCCTCCTCGTTGGTCCACACCGCTACCTCCAGCGGCTTGCGGGTCTGGATCCGCAGATCGTTGAGGCGGCGCACCACCTCCAGGCCGGCGAGTACGCCGTACACGCCATCGAAGCGCCCGCCTTCGGGCTGGGTGTCGAGGTGGCTGCCCATCATCACCGGGGCGGCGTCGGGGTCGCTGCCCGGACGCCGGGCAAACAGGTTACCGATGGGGTCGACACTCAGGCTCATGCCGGCCTCGCGGCACCAGCTTGCAAACAGCTCGCGCCCGGCCTTGTCCTCCTCGCTCAGGGCCAGGCGGCAGCTGCCGCCACGGGCGGTCGCGCCGATTTCGGCCATGGCCATCAGGCTCGCCCACAGGCGTTCACCGTTGATCTTCAACATGCTTCGGTTCTCCGGATTCGATTAGGGTCTGTACGAAAAGTCGGCGAGCGAAGGTCAGGCAAGGCAAAAACAGGCGAGGAAGCGGAGTTTAGGGGCCTAAATGAGCATTCCGAGCCTGTTTTTAACGCAGCATGACCGAGCGCAGCCACTTTTCGTACAGAGCCGGGGCTCAAGCCATTTCCAGGCGGTGGACGGCTGCATGGCGACGGGCCAGGGCCAGCACGCAGAGCAGCGAGATAGTCGCGATCAGGCTGTAGAACAACGCCATCGGCCACCACTGGCCGGCGAATTGATGGGCCAGCCAGGTGCCGATCAGCGGCGTCAGGCCACCGGCCACGGCGCCGCAGATCTGATAGGCCAGGGAGATCGCGGTGTAGCGCACGCGGGTCTCGAACATGCCGCTGACGTAGCCGGCGATCACCGCATAGAAAGACGCCATGCACACCACCGCCAGGGCGATGCCGAGGATGATCAGCGGCGCCTGGCCGCTGCTCACCAGCACGAACATCGGGTAGGGCGAGGCCATGGCCAGCAACGACACCAGGCACAGGAAGCGCGTGGCGCCGATCTTCTCGGCGGTCCAGGCCGCCAGGGGCTGGATGCAGAACTGGATGATCGCCACCACGAACAGGCATTCCAGGATCAGCGAACGCGGCAACCCCAGTTGCTGGGTGCTGTAGGCGATCATGAAGGTGTTGGTGAAATACACCCCGGCGATGCCTAAGGTGTTGGCGCCGATGCACAGCAGCAGCGGGCGCCAGGCGCTGTGCAGCACTTCCATCACCGGCGCCTGTTCCTTGCGCAGACTCTTGTGCGCCTGCTCGCGGCTGGCGAGGAATTCCGGCGACTCATTGACCCCCAGGCGAATCGCCAGGCCCACCACCAGCAACAGCGCACTGGCGAGGAACGGCAGGCGCCAGCCCCAGCTCATCAGGTCTTCTTCGGGCAGGCGGGTGACCGCGCTGAAGGCCAGCAGCGACAGGATCAACCCGGCCGGGCTGCCCAACTGCGCAAAGGAAGCAAAAAAGTTGCGCCGGCCCTTGGGCGCATGCTCGCCGGCCATCAACACCGCCCCGCCCCACTCGCCACCGACGGCGATGCCCTGGACGATGCGCAGCAGGATCAGCAGCACCGGCGCCGCCGCGCCGATCTGTGCATAAGTCGGCAGCAGGCCGATGCACACCGTGACCACGCCCATCATCAGCAGGGTGATCACCAGGGATTTCTTGCGCCCGATGCGATCGCCGATATGGCCGAACACGATGCCGCCCAATGGCCGGGCGAAGAAGCCCACGGCGAAGGTGCCGAAGGCCGCCATGGTGCTGAACAGTTTGTCGTCGGAGGGGAAGAACAAGGCGCCGAACACCAGCGCCGCGGCGGTGGCGTAGATGTAGAAGTCGTACCACTCGATCATGGTGCCGATAAAGGCGGCGGCGGCCGCACGGCGCGGCTGGGGCGAAGCTGAAGGCTTCATGGATCGTGCTCCTTTGATTATTTTTCTGGCAGGAGAGAACGGGAATGCAGAGGCGCTCTGACGGCGCCTGTCTGGGAGGGATTTATCGTCGCGAGGCTATAATTAGTCAATTTTCTATTTATTATGCTAATTATTACTGCTGCTTATTATCAGCCCTGTCCTTCGACCCAGAGCCCCGCGCCATGTCCAACCGCCTGCCCGACCGCCTGCTCAACGACCGCCTGGACTGGAACCTGCTGCGCACCTTTCGGGTGATCGGCCAGGAGCTGAGCATCAGCCGCGCGGCCGCTCGCCTGCACCTGACCCAGCCGGCGGTGAGCCAGGCCCTCAAGCGCCTGGAGGAACAATTGGGCCGCCAGTTGATCGCCCGGCGCGGACCACGTTTTGCCCTGACCGAAGTCGGCGAGCAGATCTTCCACCTGGCCGGCGAGATCTACGGGCAGATGTCCCAGGTCAGTGGCGTGCTGGAGCAGCCGGCCGACGAGGTGATCGGCAAGGTGCGCCTGCTGATGATCAGCCGGATCTTTTCCGCGCGTTTCGATGACTTCCTCGCCGACTTCCACCGCCAGCACCCGCGGGTCGACCTGGAGATCGAGGTGCTGCGCAGCTCGGACATCGTCAGCGCCCTGCAGGAAAAAACCGCGACCCTCGGCCTGAGCCTCAACCGCCGGCCCCAGCCGCGCCTGGAACAGCGGCTGTTCCTGCGCCAGCGCTATGCGTTTTTCTGCGGCAAGCACCATGGGCTGTTCGGTCAGCAGAACGTGTCCGAAGGCGATTTGCAGCGGGAGAATTTTGTCAGCTTCACCAGCGACCAGATCGGCGGCATGCTTTCGCCGCTGACCATCTTTCGCGACCAGCAGGGTTTCAGCGGGCGCATCGTCGCCTCGTCGCCGAGCCTGGAGGAAGTGCGGCGCCTGGTGATCGCCGGCTACGGCATCGGCTGCCTGCCCGAGCATGTGGTGGCGGCCGACGTCGAAGCCGGGCTGCTGTGGCGCCTGCCGCCCGACGAAGGCATCGCCGACGTCGACATCCATCTGCTGTGGAACCGCGAACAACGCATGAGCCGCGCCGAGACGGTCTTTATCGAGGCCTTGCAGGCCGGCCTGGGCGCTCAGTAACCCTGGGCCCTGTCCACCTCGTTCAACAGCGCGGCGCCGGCTTGCAGGCGCCGCAGGTTGTCCGTCACCTGCTCGGCGATGCAATCGTGGGAGGCCGCCGAGGCCATGTGCGGAGTGAGTATGACCCCGGGTGTCGTCCACAGCGGATCATCGGCCGGCAGCGGCTCCTGTTCGAACACATCGAGCAAGGCGCCACGCAGTTGGCCGCTGGCCAGGGCCTGTTGCAGGTCGTCGAGGTTGAGGTGGCCGCCGCGCCCGACGTTGACCAGCGCCGCGCCATGGGCCAGCCGGGCAAAGCTGTCGCGCCCGAGAATGCCGCGGGTCTCGGCGGTCAGGGGCAGCAGGTTGATCAGCAGTTCCACTTGGTCGAGAAAGGGCTCCAACTGCCCCGGTCCGACGAAGGTCTGCACCCCCGCCAGGCGCTTGGCGCTGCGAGCCCAGCCGCGCACGTCGTAGCCGGCGGCGGCCAGGTCGAGGGCAATGGCGCTGCCCAGGGAACCCAGGCCCATGACCCCGACCTTGAACTGCCGCGCCGGCCGTTGCAGCGGCCGCTCCCAGTGCCGTTCGCGCTGCTGCTGCAGCACCCGGTCGAAGCCGCGGTGATAGTGGATCACCGCCCAGCGCAGGTACTCGGTCATGCCCTGGCGGTGCCCCGGGTCCACCACCCGGCACACCGGCAGGTCCGGGCACGAAGGGTCGTGTTCCAGGTGGTCGATGCCCGCCGCCACCGAATGAATCACTTGCAGGCTGGGCAAGCGCCCCAGGCTGCCGGCGGGTGGAAACCAGCAAGCGGCGACCTGCGCCTGAGCGGCACGCGGATCGTCGGCCAGCACCGCCTGGACCTGTGGCGCACAACGGGCGAAGGCGGCCTGCAATTGCTTGAGCAACAGGCTGTCGCGGGACAGCAGCACCACGATGCTCATGACAGATAAGACTCGCGCTGGGACTCGATCAAGGTCAGGGCGGCCTCCCAGGCCAGCTCGATGATGTGGTCGGCGTCGTCGCGCTCGAACTGTTCGGCGGTGTGGGCGCAGACCTGCGGCGATGGGTAGTTCAGCTCGCAACCGCCGGCCAGCGCCTGGACCTGGGCCTGGCAGGCACGTTCGAGAAAATGAATCTCCTGGAACGCATGGGCGACGCTGGCACCGCCCACCAGCAGGCCGTGGTTACGCAGGATCATCGCCTTGTGCGGGCCAAGGTCGGCGATCAGGCGCTCGCGCTCGTCCAGGGACAGGGCAATGCCTTCATAGGTGTGGTACGCCAGCTTGCCGTAGAACTTCAGCGCGTGCTGGCTGATGGGCAACAGCCCCTGTTTCTGCGCGGCCACTGCGATGCCGGCGGCGGTGTGGGTGTGGATCACGCAGTTGAGGTCCGGGCGCGCCATGTGGATCGCCGAGTGGATGACGAAGCCGGCGGCGTTGAC
Source organism: Pseudomonas sp. GW456-L12 (assembly GCF_059424045.1). Classification (NCBI taxonomy): domain Bacteria; kingdom Pseudomonadati; phylum Pseudomonadota; class Gammaproteobacteria; order Pseudomonadales; family Pseudomonadaceae; genus Pseudomonas; species Pseudomonas sp. GW456-L12. Next base: position 6,957 of record NZ_JBWKZA010000043.1, on the reverse strand, counting down.
CCGGTGCCCGGCGTAGTGCGGGTCGACGATGCGCCCCTCCTGGTCGATACGCACCAGGTCGCTGGCACGCATACGGTCGAAGATCACCCCGTAGCGGTTGATCAGGAAGTGATGCTCCGGCCCTGGAATGCGCAGGGTGATGTGGGTGTCGATCAGGTCGGTCATGCGAAAGTGCGCGACCAGTCGATACAGGGCCGCCAGCTCGCAGCGGGCCTGCCATTCAATCGGGCTCATGTGTTCGGGTTTGCTCACGAATACACCTCTTTAGGAACGTGGTGGACAGTCGGGTTGGCGCGCAGCCGGGCCAGGCCACAGACGCCGATCAATGACAGGGCCGACAGCAGGCTGAAGAACACCGCCAGCGGCAGCCACTGTCCGGAAAACTGGCTGGCCAGCAGGGTGCCGATCAGCGGCGTGCTGCCACCGGCGACCGCGCAGGCCAGTTGGTAGGCGATGGAGATCCCCGAGTAGCGCAGGTGCACCGGGAAGGCCTGGGTCATGTAGCCGGCGATCACCGCGTACAGCGCCGAGAGAATCACCACCGCCAGGGCGATGCCAAGGGTCATCAGCACAATGTTCTGGGTGCCGACCAACAGAAACATCGGGTACGGCGTGGCCATGCACAGCAGCGCCACCCACTTGAGGAAACGCCCTTCGCCGATACGCTCGGCCAGCAGCGCGGAGACCGGCTGGGACAGCAGCTGGATGATCGTCACCAGGAACAGGCAATCGAGAATAGTCGCCCGGGAAATGCCCTGGTACTGGGTCACGTAGGTGATCATGAAGGTGTTGGTGAAGAAGAAACCGGCCGAGCCGATGGTCACCGCGGCGGCGGCGAACAGGATCTGCTTCCAGCAGCTGCGCAGCACCTCCATCACCGGGTACTTGGCGGTTTCGTTGTTGTCCCGGGCCTTGGCGAACTCCGGCGACTCATGCACGCCGGAACGGATCATCAGGCCGAACATCATCAGCACGCCGCTGGCGAGGAACGGCAGGCGCCAGCCCCAGTCGAGGAAGTCCTGCTGGTCCAGGCTGGTCACCAAGCGGAAGGCGATCAACGCCAGCAGCAGGCCGGCCGGGCTGCCGAGCTGGGCGAAGGAGGCGTAGAAGGTCTTGCGTTTGGCCGGGGCATGTTCGCTGGCCATCAGCACCGCCCCGCCCCACTCGCCGCCCACGGAAATGCCCTGGATGATGCGCAGCACAATCAGGCTGACGGGCGCCCAGATGCCGACGCTGGCGTAGCTGGGCAGCAAGCCGATGCCGGTGGTGGCCAGGCCCATCAGCGCCATGGTCACCAGCAGCATCTTCTTGCGCCCGAGGCGATCGCCGAGGTGGCCGAACACCATGCCGGCCATGGGCCGGGCGATAAAGCCCACGGCGAAGCTGCCGAAGGCCGCCAGGGTGCTCATCACCGGGTCGCTGCTGGGAAAGAACACCTGACCGAGGACCAGCGCCGCGGCCGTGGCGTAGATGTAGAAGTCGTAGAACTCGATGGTCGTGCCGATAAAGGCCGCCGCCGCGGCTCGGCGCGGCTGAGGAGTGCTGTGCATGCAAGGACCCTGTGTATTTGTAGTTTTGGGCAGGTGCGGAAGGCTGATCACGCGGCGCTCTCTGGCGCTTGTGGGCTTTATCGCCGTCGTGCAAGGATTAGTCAATTTTCAAATTCTTATCTTTGCTATTAGCACTGCTACTACATGGAGCCGCCATGCCCGCACCGCTCTCCACCTCCAACCCCTGGGTCGGTCGGCGTTTCCTCAACGATCGCCTGGACTGGAACCTGCTGCGCACCTACCTGGTGATCGGCCAGGAAGGCAGCATGAGCCGCGCCGCCGCACGCCTGCACATCACCCAGTCGGCGGTCAGCCAGGCCCTCAAGCGCCTGGAGGAACAGCTCGACTGCGTATTGATCGCGCGCAGCGGACGGCGCTTCGAGCTGACGGAAACCGGGGAGGAAGTGCTGCGCATCGCCACCGATATCTACGGCGATATCTCGCGCCTGGGCACGGTGCTGGAGAGCCGCAACGACGACGTGGTGGGCAAGATCCGCATCCTTACCGTCAGCGGCGTGCAAGCGCCGCATTACGACGAGTTCCTCGCCGATTTCCATGAGGCCCACCCGAAAATCGAGCTGGAAGTCGAGGTGATGGGCAGCTCGGACATCATCAGTTCACTGCTGCAAAAGACCGCGACCCTGGGGGTCGGGCTGTGCCGCCTGCCACAACCCAGGCTGGAACAGCGGGTGCTGTTTCGCGAGCGGTATGCCTACTTCTGCGGCCAGCGCCACCGGCTGTTCGGCCAGCAGGACCTGAGCCTGCAACAACTGGCCAACGAGAACTTCGTCAGCTTCACCAGCGACCAGTTGGGGGGCAACCTGTCACCGCTGACGCTGTTTCGCGACCAGCAGGGCTTTACCGGCAAGATCGTCGCCTCCTCCACCAGCTTTGAAGAGATCTATCGCCTGATCTGCGCAGGGTTCGGGATCGGCTGCCTGCCGATCCACCTGGTCAGGCGGGATGTCGAGCAAGGGCTGCTCTGGCGTTTGCCGCCGGACGAAGGCGTGGTGGATTTCGATATCCAGCTGCTGTGGCACCGGGAGCAGAAGATGAGCCAGGCCGAAACCCTGTTCCTGGACAACATCCAGCACATGCTCAGTATTCGTGAGCAGGTGCCGGACAGCCTGATGTTCAAATGACTCAGGCGTGGGGAACGTCCGGCCCCTTGCCAGGGCTGGCGTACTGCGGCTTCAGGTGGCCTTGCTGATCGAGCAGCCAGGCATCCATGACCTGACGTACCACGGGGCCCGCGACCCGGCCGCCGGCCTCGCCGTTCTCGATCATCACCGCCACCACGATCTGCGGGTGCTCGGCCGGCGCGAAGCCGACGAACAAGGCATTGTCACGATGGCGCTCGCGGGTCTTGAGACGGTCGTAACGCTCGCCCTGCTTGATCGCCACCACCTGCGCCGTACCGCTCTTGCCGGCGATGCGGTATTGCGCGCCGGCCGCCGCGTCGCGCGCGGTGCCCCGAGGCGCGTGCATCACCATCTGCATGCCGTGGCTGACCAGGTCCCAGTCGACCGGGTCCTTGAGCCGGATGTTCGGCATCGGGTGTTCGTCCACCGGCGCCACGCCATCGACGGTCTTGGCCAGATGAGGGCGATTCCACACGCCCTTGTTGGCGATCAGCGCCGTCGCCTGGGCCAGCTGCAGCGGCGTGACCTGCATATACCCTTGGCCAATGCCGAGAATCACCGTCTCGCCGGGGAACCACGGCTGACGCCGGGTGGCGCGCTTCCAGGCCTGGGACGGCATCAGTCCCGACGCCTCCTCGAACATGTCCAGGGAGACTTTCTCGCCCAGGCCGAACATCGCCAGGTAATCGTGCAGGCGATCGATACCGAGCTTGTGCGCCAGGTCGTAGAAGTAGGTGTCATTGGAACGCATGATCGCCGCGTCCAGGTCCACCCAGCCGTCGCCGCTGTGGTTCCAGTTACGGTATTTGTGGTCGACGTCCGGCAGTTGGTAGTAACCCGGATCGAACACTCGGGTCGAGGCGTTGACCACCCCGGAATCCAGCCCGGCGATCGCCACCTCGGGCTTGATGGTCGAACCCGGCGCATACAGGCCGCGCAGCACCCGGTTGAACAGCGGCCGGTCGATGGAGTCGCGTAACGCGCTGTACTCCTTGAAGCTGATGCCGGTGACGAACAGGTTCGGGTCGAAGCTCGGCTTGCTGACCATCGCCAGCACTTCGCCGGTCTGCGGATCGAGGGCCACCACCGATCCGCGACGGTCGCCCAGGGCCGCCTCGGCCGCCTCCTGCAACTTCACGTCGAGGCTGAGCACGATGTTTTTCCCAGGGATCGGATCGGTGTGCTTGAGCACCCGCATGACCCGGCCCTGGGCGTTGGTTTCCACCTCTTCGTAGCCGACATGGCCATGCAGTTCGGACTCGTAGAAGCGCTCGATCCCGGTCTTGCCGATCGACTGGGTGCCGCGGTACTCCACCGAGTCCAGGACCTTGGCTTCCTTCTCGTTGATGCGCCCGACATAGCCGATGGAATGGGCGAAGTGCGCGCCCATCGGATAGTGCCGCACGAACTGGGCCTCGACCTCCAGCCCCGGCAAGCGGTACTCGTTGACCGCCAGCACGGCGATCTGCTCTTCGGTCAGCTCATAGAACAGGGTGACCGGCACGAACGGGTGGCGTGACTGCTTCAGCGCCTTGTCGAACAGCACACGGTCTTCAGCGGGCAGGTGCAGCAGGCTGACCACCTGGTCCAGCTCGCCCTTCAGATCGGTGGTGCGCTCGCGGGTGATGGTCAGGTTGAAGCTGGGACGGTTGTCGGCCAGCAGCACGCCGTTGCGGTCGTAGATCAGGCCGCGAGTCGGGGTGATGGGCAGCACGTGCACACGATTGTTTTCGGAGATGGTCGAGTGATAGTCGAATTCGACCACCTGCAGGAAGTACAGGCGCCCGATCAGGGTGCAGGTGATAGCGACCACCAGGAGCGCGCAGGCCAACAGCCTTTTGTTGACCAGACGCGTCTCTTTTTCGTGGTCCTTGATCGGTATCGGTTCAGGCATTGCTACAGCTTCTCGTGGAATAGTGAACGCTGATCCGTGCGGGTGAATGTCGGTCCCTTGAAAAACGAGCTGCACCATACCAAAAACCGTCCCGGCGCTTTCATGAAGAATTCGGCCGATTCGTGATGCCCGCTCAAGATTGTTGTTCCGATTCATGCATTTTTCTGTGGGCCGGGCCTGGGGATACTGCTGCGCTGTGATCCCTATGACCGTCTTGCCACGGGCGAGACGCCGGAGCCCTTCATGCATCCTCGTTTTCAACGCCTGCTTGGCAGGAACAACTTTTCCGTCGGCCTGGAACTGCCGCTCGATAACGACTGGTCCAGCGATGGCCAACGCCTGCGCAAGATCGAAGATCGCCCCTTCGGCGTGCCGGACCTCAAGCAGCACGCAACCCTCGCCCGCCTGGCGGACCAGGCCGGCTTTCGCGCGCTATGGGTACGTGACGTACCGGTGTACGACCCGAATTTCGGCGATGCCGCTCAGGTCTTCGAAACCTTTTCCTACCTCGGCTATCTGGCCGGCATCACGCAGAACATCATGCTCGGAACCGCCGCGGTGGTCCTGCCGTTGCGTCAGCCGTGGCTGACCCTCAAGGCCGCCAACAGCATCGACGAGTTGAGCGATGGTCGCTTGCTGCTGGGGGTCGCCAGTGGTGACCGGCCGATGGAGTATCCGCTGTTCGGTGTCGATTACGCCCAGCGCGGAGAGCTCTTTCGCGATGCTGTCGAGCTGTTGCACAGCCAGGGACAGGATCATTTACCCGAGGGTGCGCATCTGCTGCCACAGCGTCCTGAAGCCGCACCGCTACTGGTGGCCGGGCTGGGCCAGCAATCGCCGGCCTGGATCGGTGAACACATGGACGGCTGGCTCGCCTACCCGGGCACCCCGGACGAACATCGCCGACGCGTCGCGCTCTGGCGTGAGGTCGGTGGCGACAAACCCTATATCAGTTTCGTCCACCTGGACCTTGCCGCTGACCCGCATGCCCCCATGCAGCGCCTGCGCTTTGGTGGCCGCTGTGGGCGCCTGGCACTGATCGAGGAACTGCAGGCCCTGCGTGAGGCAGGCGTGCAGCATGTCGGCCTGCATCTGCGCCGCAGTGAACGCCCGGTGGCCGAGGCCATCGAGGAAATTGCCGAATTCGTACTGCCGAGGTTTCACCATGCCAACTGAATACAACGCCTGGGGCTGGACCGCAGGAGCCGGCCTGGAAGGCCTTCAACTGATCCGCAAGACATTGCCGCAACCGGGAGCGAATGAAGTGCTGATCGCCAATAGCGCGATCGCCCTCAACCCGGTGGACTGGAAGATCATCGAGTGGGGACATGCCGATTGGCATACCGACCGCGTGCCTGGTGTCGATGGCGTTGGTGTGGTGGTGGCCGCGGGGTCCGCGGTGACGCTGAAGATCGGTACGCGGGTGGCTTATCACCAGTCGTTGAGCCGTGATGGCAGCTTCGCCGAGTATTGCCTGCTCGATGCCGATGCGGCGTTGCCGGTTCCTGAGGCGCTCGATGATGCGGTTGCCGCCAGCCTGCCCTGCCCCGGCCTGACCGCCTTGCAGGCGCTGGATAAGGTCCCCGTAGTGGGTGCGCGTGATGTGCTGGTGGTGGGGGCCGGAGGCGCGGTGGGTTCGTTGCTGGTCCAATTGGCGGTGCAACGCGGTTTGCGGGTGTGGGCGACGGCGTCTACCCAGCACCATGCGCGGTTGCTGGCGCAAGGCGCGGTCGGGGTTTTCGACTATCGGGCAGGCACCTGGCAAACCGAGCTGCAATCGCGACTGGGGGAGCGTCGCCTGCATGCGCTGTTCGATACCGTCAGCGGGGCTCAGGCGCGCAGGCTGGCAGCACTGCTGGGTTACAACGGGCACTTGGTGTGTATTCAGGATCGTCAGGAGGCAGCGCCATTGCCGGCGTTCAGCACCGCGATCTCACTCCACGAAGTGGCCCTCAACAGTATTCACGTTTACGGCAGCCGGGCCGACTGGCAACAGCTACGTCAGTACGCCGAGCAACTGATGAGCGGGACTGTATCGGGTCTGCTGCAACCTGCACCGCTGATTGAGTTCGACTTCAACCAACTGCCGGAGAAACTGCGGGCATTGAAGAATGGCGAGCAGCATGGCAAGTGGGTAGCCCGGCTGACCCACAGCAGCCTGGGACATTAACGCCCGCCAAGGGTGCCTTCGGCTTGAGGTAGTTCTTGAGTCGAAGCGCACTGCTCTCCGGTGACTGGAAAGGCTTTTCCGCGCACAAAAACAAAACCCCAATTGCTTTCGCAATTGGGGTTTTGGAATTTAATCTTGACGATGACCTACTCTCACATGGGGAAACCCCACACTACCATCGGCGATGCATCGTTTCACTTC
>NZ_JBWKZA010000042.1:0-41642 GCF_059424045.1 Pseudomonas sp. GW456-L12 | reverse complement strand
CTCATCGCGAGCAAGCTCGCTCCTACAGAGGACGCGATCTCTGTAGGAGCGAGCTTGCTCGCGATAAAGCCAACGCCGATTCAAGGCAACAACAGATACACCGCGCTCGCCACCAGCAGCGCTGCCATGCTGCGGTTGAACAGGCGCATGCCCTTCGGGTTGCTCAGGTACTGGCGCAAAAACGTCCCGGCGTAGGCCCAGCAGGCAATCGACAGGTAGCAGATCACGAAGTACACCAACGCGAACTGCCACACCAGCAGCGCCTCGCCATTGGCGGCAAAGGCCCCCATGCCGGCGACGCAGGCCAGCCAGGCCTTGGGGTTGAGCCATTGCATGATCGCGCCGTACCAGGCCGACGGCACCTTGGCCTTGTCGTCGCTGCTCAGCCGGCCGTCGTCCACCGCCAGCTTCCAGGCCATGAACAGCAGGAAGGCCACCCCGAACAACTGGATGCCACGAGTGAGGAACGGCCATAGCCGCAACAACTCATGCAAACCCAGGCCGATCAGCACCAGCAACAGGACAAAGCCCAGGGTCGCGCCACCGACATGCCGCAGGCTGGCGCGAAAGCCGAACTGCGCGCCGGAACTCAGGGCCACGATATTGACCGGGCCGGGGGTAATCGAAGAGGCTAGCGCGAAGGCCGCCATGGAAAACACTACGCTCATCACACACCTTCAAAGGATCAATCGGAGAGTCCGGTGACCAAGGTAAGTGCGCAGGCCGCCCAGTGTATTGAAGAAAAATACCCCCCTCGCGTATGGACGAATCCCATGACCGATGCTCCCTCCTCCGCGACCACCCTCACCGCCCGCCTGCTGTTGCGCGCGCCAACGGCCGCCGACCTGGACGTCACCCACCTGCTCCACAGCGACCCGCGGACCCAGCGCTATAACCCGGCCGGCCCGGACAGCCGCGAGAGCTGCCAGCACCGGCTGCAGGGCTGGATACAACACTGGCAGGACCAGGGTTTCGGCTATTGGGTGGTCTGCGACCGCGCCCAGCCCGAGCGGGTGCTGGGGTTCGGCGGCGTCATGCACAGCCGCTTCGGCGAGCGCACCGGGCTGAACCTGTACTTTCGCTTCGCCGTCGATGCCTGGGGCCAGGGCTACGCCAGCGAAATGGCCGGCGCCGCGCTGCACCTGGCGTTCCGCGTGCTGGGCAAGGAACAGGTGATCGGCCTGGTGCGCCCCGACAATCTGCCGTCGCGTCGCGCCCTGGAACGCCTGGGCCTGACCCTGGACGGCGAACTGGACGACTTCCCCGGCCTGCCCTCCAGCCTGCTGTACAGCCTCAGCGCCGAACGCTACTTCGCGGCCCAGGCCACATCGCCCACCGACACTGTGCGGAGCCTGGAACCATGAGCCTGATCGAGCTGCACCCGGCCCAGCGCGACGAGCTGGAATGCATCGAAAACCTGATGCAGTTCTTCATGTACGAATTCAGCGAGTGGCTGCCGCTCAAGCTCGGCCGCCACGGTCTGTTCCAGATCCAGCCGAAGACCGAATACTGGCGCCAGCCCGGCACACGTCCCTGGCTGCTGCGGGTCGACGGCGAACTGGCGGGCTTTGCCATCGTCGACGAGCAGGTGCACTTTGCCGAGGTGCAGTACAACCTCGCCTACTTCTTCGTGGCCCGGCGCTTTCGCGGTCGCGGCATCGGCCGGCAGGTGGTGAGGCAACTGCTGGAACAGCTGCCCGGGCACTGGCAGATCGTCCACATCGATGACAACCGGCCGGCCCGGGATTTCTGGGCCCGGGTCATTCCCACGCTCGTCGGCGACGCCTACAGCTGTCATCCAATCACGGCAGACGGCTACCCCTGCACCCTGTATAAATTCCACACCCCGACATCGCCCGGGCAATGATCGAAGCGCAATCATCAACAGCCTCACCCGCCGCACAAGGACCGCCCCGGCATGGATTCAATGAGCCTTCTGGACACCGAGCACTGGCGCATCAGCTATCGCCGCGATGCCCGCCACCCAGGCAGCCTGATCGTCGCCTCGCGGAGCAACGCCCGCGACCTCGCCGACCTTGCACCAGCAGCGCTGGTCGCCCTGGGCCAGGTCCTGGCCCTCAGCGAACGCCTGCTGAGCCAGGAGTACCAGCCGCACAAGGTGGTGTTCTACAAGCTGGGGTTCTCCAGCGGCTTCAGCGTGCATTTCCACGTGGTGGCGGTGACCCGGGAACTGCTGCAAGAGATAGTCGAACACCCGGATTACCCCGACGAACCCGACGGCAACGACGCTATCCTGTTTGTCAGCCGCGAATACGCCGAACGGGCGCTGACACCGATGGAACAACAGGAACAGACGCAGCAGGTCGAACGCCTGCGCCAGCGGCTGGCGAGCTTGAATTGAACCCCGGAAACCTCGCCTTACCAATGGAAACTACCGTTCCAGAGGCGTCCAGCTATTTTTTCGATGCGTCAAAAATATCACGCGTGAGTCATTGAGCCGTAACAAAATCCCCTGTAATGTTCTCACGCGTGATACGTGCACAACGGAGTCACCCCATGAAAAAGACCCTCCCGGCCAGGCAGCCTGCTGACCTACCGGCTTCCTCAGAGAGTCGACAAGGAGAGCGCTCGAAACCTTCCAGTAACAAGGCCTCCAGCAACAAGGCCCCCAGCAAGGCTTCCGCCAAGAAGCCGTCGAGCTTCTACATGAAGCAGATGCGCGCGGGCCTGAGTGCCGCTGGTTATGTGAAACACGAAACCTGGGTACTTCCGGAAAACCGGAGCGTGCTCAAGCACATTGAGAAGAAGCTGCGCCAACCCCTGATCGGCGGCGCACCGGTATTGGAGAATGACATGATCGCAGGTGAGAACTGGACCATCGACCGCCTCTTCGGCGCCTTGCAGGCCCTGGACGAAGTGACCTCGAACGAAATCGGCCTGAGCCTGATTCAAGGCGCCGAGCCAAGCATCAAGCTGGAAATGCACGACTTCGGCGGCCTGCCGATCTACATCGCGGTGGTCGGCGAGCAGATCATCGTCGACACCGTGCTGGTGGACCTGGAGTCGATCAACGACGTTGCCCGCTTCAATGACGCTGTGCTGCGCAGCCGGGAGATGTTCCCCCTCTCCTCGATCGGCATCGAGTCCATGCCCAACGGCCAGACCGTCTACAACATGTTCGGCGCCCTGAGCGCCAGCTCGAACCTGACCAACGTGGTGACCGAGGTCAAGACCCTGGTGGACAACGTCCAACGCGCCACCGAAGCCTTCGAAAGCTTCTTCAACTGATTGCCGAGAATCCGGAGTACACCTACATGACTCAGTCCATCTGGAACAAACTGTTCACCGCCCTGCGCGGCGGCGCCAACGAAGTCGGCGAGAGCATCGCCGACCAGCAGGCCCTGCGCATCCTCGACCAGGAAATCCGCGACGCCGACAACGCCCTGTCCAACGCCAAGCGCGAGCTGGTCACCATCATGGCCAAGCACAAGCTGTCCACTGAGCGGGTCAGTGAATTCACCGCGAAGATCGCCGACCTGGAATCCAAGGCCCTCGCCTCGCTGCAGGCCAACCGCGAAGACCTGGCCCTGGAAGTCGCCGAAGCCATCTCGACCCTGACCACCGGCCTGGAAGCGGAGCAGAAGCAAGCCAGCGAATTCGGCACCTACGCCGAGAATATGCGCAAGGACATCGGCAAGGCCGAAGCGCGCATCCGCAGCCTGCGCCAGCAAGTGGACATGGCCAAGGCCCGGGAGAGCGTGCAGAAGGCCCAGGTCAGCGCCTCGATCGCCAGCGGCGGCGCCAACGGCAAGCTGGAAACCGCGGTCAACACCCTCAACCGCCTGCAAGCCAAGCAAGACCAGCGCGCGGCGGAAATGGAAGCCCAGGAGCAACTGGCCGATGCGAGCAACGGCAACGACCTGGAACGCCGCCTGCGCGAAGCCAACATCGTGCCGGACCAGGGCAGCGCCAACGCCATCCTCGAGCGCCTGAAAAAGCAGAAGTCGGCCGAGTAAACAGCGCTGTTGCACCACTCAACCTGTAGGAGCGCAGCTTGCTCGCGATGGTCGTTAACGATGTCGCGTACTGCCTGGATGAGCGCGGCGCCCTCCAGTCCATCGCGAGCAAGCTGCGCTCCTACAGTGAATCGTCTGTGTTTTCTCGGCCTCCTGGAGGGCCTCGATGGCCGTTGCAAATGGTTTCAAGACCCTGGCGGGCCTGGCCCTGGTAATGATCGCCGTACAGGTGCTCAACAGCCTGAGCGGCTACAGCCTGAATCTCTTCGGCCTGATCCCGCGCACCCTGCAGGGTTTGCCGGGGATACTCGCCTCGCCCTTTCTCCACGGCTCCTTTACCCACCTGACCGCCAACCTGGTGCCCTTCCTGATCCTCGGCGCCATGGTGATCGCCGAAGGCCAGCGGCGCTTCGTGGTGGTCAGCCTGATCATCATCCTGCTCGGCGGCGCACTGGTCTGGCTGTTCGGCTTCAGGGGCATCCACGTCGGCGCCAGCGCCTGGGTCTTCGGCCTGTGGGCCTACATCCTCACCCGCGCCTGGCTGCTGCGCAGCTGGAGCAGCCTGCTGGCCGCCGCGGTGACGATGTTTCTGTATTCCGGCCTGGTCCTGGGGTTCCTGCCACGGGCCGGGGTGTCCTTCGAAGGGCACATCTTTGGCGCCTTCGCGGGGTTTATCGCAGCAAAAGTGCTTTTATCCGGCGCCAAGCCGATGTCTAATGCCGCGCGGCAATGAGCCATGCCTTGCCCGGGCACGGCGCGCTGCATCACGGATAGATCTGCTCATCAGGAAATCAGGGATTCGATGTCGATTTTCATCTTGCTTCGGGTATACGCGGCCACCTTCTTCCAGCGCTTCGGCTGGATGGGCCTGGCCATCGCACTCGGCGTGCATGCCGCAACCTCCTATCTCGGCCTGGTGGCCCTGGGCGAGCAGCACCTCACCGCGCCCGCGACCTTCATCTATTTCTATTTCACCACCACCCTGACCGTGGGTTATGGCGACCTGTCGCCGCAATCCGCCGCCGGCCGGGTGTTCGTCGCCGTGTGGGTGATGCTCGGCGGCATCGCGCTGCTGACCGCGGCCATCGGCAAGACCACCAGCAGCGTTATGGACCTATGGAGAAAAGGCATGAAAGGCAAAGGCGACTTCACCGGCAAGACCGGGCATACCGTGCTGGTCGGCTGGGAAGGCGCGTCCAGCGAGCGGGTGATCGAATTGCTGCTGCAGGACGAAACCTCCAACGACAACCTGATCGTCATCTGCGACGCCAGCCTCGACGAGAACCCGATGCAGGGCAAGGCCGCCTTCGTCAAGGGCGAAAGCCTGTCGTCCGCGGCCCTGCTGTTGCGCGCCGGGGTGCCCGGCGCCGAACGGGTACTGGTGCGCACCAGTTCCGACGACCTGACCCTGGCCAGTGTGCTGGCGATCAACCAACTGCGCCCCAGCGGCCATGTGGTCGCCCACTTCAACGACAGCGAAATCGCCACCCTGGCCGCCTCCTACGCCCCCAAGCTGGAGTGCACCTCGAGCATGGCCATCGAGATGCTGGTGCGCTCCTCCCAGGACCCGGGCTCCTCGGTGGTGATCAACGAACTGCTGTGCGTCGGCCAGGGCGCCACCCAATACGTCATGCGCCTGCCCGAGACTTACGAAGGCCGTTTCGCCGAGTTCTACGTACACCTCAAGGAACGCTACAACGCCACCCTGATCGGCTACCGCGCCCGCGGCGCGCAACACCCGCAGATCAACCCGCACAGCGATACGCGGATCCAGGGCGGCGAACTCTTCTACATCGCTTCCAGCCGCCTCAAGGACATCGACAATGGGATGGTTTAAACGCTTTCTGGGGCTCCAGGCCCCGGCCACCACAAGCTCGAGCTTCGCCACCGGCCCACTGGGCCTGAGCATGGGCGCGGGCATCCGCTTCGATGCCAGCCTCAAGCTGCTGCTCGCCGACAACAGCCGCGTAGCGATTCCCGGCGACCAGGCGGTCTACAGCGAAGGCCTGGTGGACCTGGGCCAGTCCGAATGGCTGTCGCGCTACTACCTGGACGACGAGGACTACTGGCTGCAGGTGCACACCAGCGGCGGCATCGACGGCCAGGTCAAATCGATCATCCTGTTCAACTACCTGAGCAACCAGGCCGTCAACAGCGAAGCCGAGCTGCGGCGCCTGGCCGGCCCGAACAGCCTGATCGGCCAGCCCACCTACAGCCTCGACGGCGTCGAGTACCTGCGCGAATGGGGCACCGAAGCCGGACAGACCGAGCTGGTGCCGCTGCGCGAGCAGGTGTCCAAGCCGGACGAGACCTTCGCCTTCGAAAGCCACTCGATGCTCTATGCCCGCGACACCGGCCTGACCAATCGCCGCGAGTTCCTGCTGTTTTCCGTGGAGCAATACGCCGACGGCAGCGTCAGCCTGGTGACCTCACTGGGCATTTCCCTGTACATGACCGACCTGCAAACCCTCTGACAAGGACCAGAACCCATGCTTGAAGCCCTTTCCATCTCCCTGAACAAATTCGCCGTGGTCGGTTTCCTGACCTACATCCTCGGCGCGGCCGTGCTGTTCGCCCTGTTCCAGTTCGTCTACACCCGCCTGACGCCGCACAAGGAATTCCAGCTGATCCGCGAGGGCAACGTCTCCGCCGCCATCGCCCTGGGCGGCGCCATCATCGGTTTCGCCATCCCGGCGAGCAACGTCATCGCCTACTCCATCAGCCTGCTGGACTTCGCCGTCTGGGCGCTGATCGCCGCCGTGGTGCAACTGCTGGCGTTCCTGATGACCAGCCTGGTGCTCAAGGGCACTTCGCAGCGCATCCGCAACGGCGAAATCGCCGCTGGCATCTATGTCGCCGCCGTGGCCATCAGCGTCGGCCTGCTCAACGCCGCCTGCATGACCCCTTCGCAGAACTGATCGACCGCACGGAGCCCTCGATGAAACGAAGCCAATACGTTCAGCTCTCCCTGGCCGCCTCGGTGGCCCTGGCGATCTCGGGCTGCAACTCGGAGCCGGAGACCCTCGCGGTCCAGCAGAAATTCAACTTCCAGTCGGTGCAGGAATGCGTGGACGGCAAGATCGCCGTGGACGTCTGCTCCGATGCCTATATCAAGGCCATGGCGGAGCACCGCGCCCAGGCGCCGGTCTACGACAACCAGGCCGATTGCGATGCCGACTTCGTCGAAAACTGGTGCCAGGTGGATTCCAGCGGCAAGTTCGTGCCCAAGCTCGGCGGCTTTGAAATCAACGCCCAGGGCGCCTTCACCCGCGAACAGCTGGCGGCAGCCGGGGTCAGCCCCGAGGCTGGCCGCAGCTCGTCGTTCAGCAGCAATGACAGCGGCCTGCTCACCGGCCTGCTGATCGGCAACCTGCTCAGCGGCGGCAACCGCAACTATTACTCCGAGCCGGTCTACCGCTATCGCGACGACCGCGGCAGCTACGCCAACTCGACGCTCAACCAGCGCATCGCCAGCGGCTCGACCTTCTCCAAGTCTCGCCAGGCGCAGTCGGGCAGCGGTTTCCGGACCACCACCCGGCCGATGTCCGTGTCCTCCTCTACCTCCCGCGGCGGCTTCGGCAGCCAGGCCAGCGCCCGCAGCGGCTGGGGCGGCTCCAGCTCCTCGAGCTGGAGTTCGGGACGCTCGAGCAGCTAAGGAGGCGCGCCATGAAGAAGATCCCCTGCAACGAACGCCCGGACTGGCGACAGACCGCGGAAAAACTCGGCTTCCTGTTCCACACCATCGACGGCGAAGCCTACTGGGACGAAAGCGCCTACTACCAGTTCAGCCTCAAGCAGATCGAGGACGACCTGGAAGACCCGACCACCGAGATCCATGAGATGTGCATGGACCTGGTGGACCGGGTGGTGCGCAGCGAGGCCCTGCTCGATCGCCTGAGCATCCCGCCGGCCTTCTACGACATGATCCGCACTTCATGGCTCGAGGGTCACCCGCACCTCTACGGCCGCCTGGATTTTTCCTACGACGGCCAGGGCCCGGCCAAACTGCTGGAGCTCAACTACGACACCCCCACCAGTCTCTATGAAACCGCGGCGTTCCAATGGGGCTGGCTGGAGCAGAACATCGAGCGCGGCCTGCTGCCGCGGCATGCCGACCAGTTCAACAGCATCGACACCCGGCTGCACCAGGCTTTCGCCCAGCTGGGGATCAAACGCCCGTTCTATTTCGCCTCGATGAAGGATTCGGTGGAAGACCGCGCCACCACCGACTACCTGCGCCTGATCGCGGAAAAGGCCGGCATCGAGTCGCGGCACATCGACGTGGAAGACATCGGCCTCACCGCCGAAGGCCGCTTCGTCGACCTGCAGGACCGCTGGATCCCGCACCTGTTCAAGCTGCACGCCTGGGAGTTCATCTTCCACGAGCCCTTCGGCGCGGCGATCGCCGCCAGCGACACGCAGTTCTTCGAGCCGGCGTGGAAATCCATCCTCTCCAACAAGGGCATCCTGCCGCTGCTCTGGGAAGCCCACCCGGGCCACCCGAACCTGCTGGAAACCCACCTGGACCCGCACCCGCAACGCGAGGTGCCCAAGGGCTGGGTACGCAAGCCGTTCTTTTCCCGCGAAGGCGCCAACATCGAGTTGCGCACCCCGCAGGACGAGGTGGTCAAGGAAGACGGCCCCTACACCGACGCGCCCTACATCCTGCAGTCCTTCGCCCCGCTGCCGCGCTTTGGCGACAGCTACACCCTGATCGGCTCCTGGGTCATCGGCGACCAGGCCGCCGGCATCGGCGTGCGTGAAGACAACAGCCTGATCACCAAGGACTCCAGCCGCTTCCTGCCGCACCTGATCCTCGACTGACGATTCGCCCTATTCGCCGGGGCGCGCAATGCGCCTCGGCCTGTTTCTCAATGGCTACAGCACAATAACTATCTCCAGCATTGTTATGGCCGTCATTCAGAACTGCCTTATATAACTTGCCCATCATTTATCTGAGTTCCGCTACAGACCTTGCTTAAAGCTGAACGAATATATGATTCGTGGCAATTTAATCTTGACTTGACAGGTGGCCCTGAGTAAATTGCGCGGGCCGGCCAAACCGGCCTTTTTTCAACTCACAAAAGAAGCCAATGGACACAGTATCTAGACGCTGTCTGGTCGATGCGCTTGCGCAGGGCTGGGCACTTAACCCAGAACATGACGGGACTCGACTTTTCGGTCGGGTGAGCTGCGCTAGAGCTTGACGCTCCTTCGTAACTTGCCTTCACCGGAGCCAGTCCGGTCGCGAGGCAACTGTTATGAACTTCAAATCCACTGTAATGCCCGGCGTACGCGCCTTTGCATCGACCATGCGGGTCAAGCCCTGCGCTGAGCGCGCGGCCGTTTCCCGGGTCGGCACCCTGTATTCCACCCCCTCCTCGCAAACCCGGCCGCGGGCCAACTGGCGCGTCTGCCCGGTCACCTGCCGGCTCCAGCAACGCTGGAGTTTCGACGACAGCCAGGACCCTCAGAGTCGGAGCCTGGCCGGCCTCCTCATGCAGGCCGACCTGCTGCTGAGCCTGTCCCGGGACTCGCACTTCTAGTTCAACCGAAGGCACTTTCAAGTCCTTCCTGAACGTTTTCCCTAATAAGGAATTCGGCAACTTCCTATTGCCTGCTTACAACTAAAAGTTGGTGGTAATTGTTATGGACGAAGCCAGTAGTAGGTTCGTCGCCTGTTCATGTTCATTGAATAGGCGGCGAACGTTAAAACCAATAAAACGCAACTACCTGAATCGATCGCTTACTTGCGGCTCGACATACGTTCGCTCGTCTTTGAATAGGTGAGTGGTCTGTGTGTCGTGCCGCAAGCCTGCGGCAGGAGCACACGTAATGACTACGGTAAAAACCCGCACCTCCTCCTCGCAAAACTCCACCCGCGACGACACCCGGCTGTCGATGCGCGCCGCCCGCGAAGCGCAGAACAGCCTTGGCGTGACCCTGGACAACGTCAAGTCGAACGCCAACGGCCTGACCGAGCTCGACGCCGAAGGCCGCCTGCAGCGCGACGGCTTCAACGAAGTGGCCCACGACCGGCCGCCGCATGCCCTGGTGCAATTGCTGCAAGCCTTCAACAACCCGTTCATCTATGTGCTGATGACGCTGACCGCCATCAGCTTCTTCACCGACTTCTGGCTGCCCCTGCAAGCCGGCGAGGAAACCGACCTGACCGGGGTGATCATCGTCCTGGTCATGGTCCTGGCCAGCGGCCTGATGCGTTTCTGGCAGGAGTACCGCTCGGCCAAGGCCGCCGAGGCGCTCAAGGCCATGGTGCGGACCACCGCCACCGTGCTGCGGCGCGAGCAGATGGGCATGAAAGCCGCGCTGCGCGAAGTGCCGATGCGCGACCTGGTGGTCGGCGACATCGTGCAACTGTCGGCCGGCGACATGATCCCCGCCGATATCCGCCTGATCGAATCCCGAGACCTGTTCATCAGCCAGGCGGTGCTGACCGGCGAGGCGCTGCCGGTGGAGAAGTACGACACCCTGGGCGCGGTGCAGGAGAAATCCGCCCACCGCACGGCTGCTGCTGACCAGCAGGACCTGCTCGACCTGCCGAACATCTGCTTCATGGGCACCAACGTGGTCAGCGGCACCGCCACCGCGGTGGTGGTGGCCACCGGTGCACGGACCTACTTCGGCTCCCTGGCGCGCTCCATCGTCGGCTCGCGGACCCAGACCGCCTTCGACCGCGGGGTAAACAGCGTCAGCTGGCTGCTGATCCGCTTCATGCTGGTGATGGTGCCGGTGGTGCTGCTGATCAACGGTTTCACCAAGGGTGACTGGGCCGAAGCCTTTATGTTCGCCCTGGCGGTGGCCGTCGGCCTGACCCCGGAAATGCTGCCGATGATCGTCAGCGCCAACCTGGCCAAGGGCGCCGCGGCCATGGCCAAGCGCAAGGTGGTGGTCAAGCGCCTCAACGCGATCCAGAACTTCGGCGCCATGGACGTGCTGTGCACCGACAAGACCGGCACCCTGACCCAGGACCGGATCATCCTCGAGCACCACGTCGATATCAGCGGCAGCCGCTGCGACCAGGTGCTGCAACTGGCCTGGCTCAACAGCTACCACCAGAGCGGCATGAAGAACCTGATGGACCGCGCGGTGGTGAGCTACGCCGAAAACAACCCGAAGTTCAGCGCGCCCGACGCCTGGAGCAAGGTCGATGAACTGCCGTTCGATTTCGTCCGCCGGCGCCTCTCGGTGATCCTCGCAGACGCCAGCGGCCATCACCTGCTGGTGTGCAAGGGCGCGGTCGAGGAAATGCTCGACACCGCCACCCGGGTGCGCCAGGACGGCGTCACCGTGGCCCTCGACGCCGGGCGCCGGGCGGCGCTGCTGGAGCTGGCCGAGGAATACAACCGCGACGGTTTCCGCGTGCTGCTGGTCGGCACCCGCGACCTGGCGCCGGGGCAGACCCGCCAGCAGTACAGCGCCAGCGACGAGCGCGAGCTGATCATCGAAGGCTTCCTGACCTTCCTCGATCCGCCCAAGGAAACCGCCGGCCCGGCCATCGCCGCGCTGCGCGAGAACGGCGTGACGGTGAAGGTGCTGACCGGCGACAACCCGATCGTCACCGCGAAGATCTGCCGCGAGGTCGGCCTGGAAGTCGGCCAGCCGCTGCTCGGACGGGATATCGAGCACATGGACGACGCGGTGCTCGCGCGCCTGGTGGAAGAACGCACGGTGTTCGCCAAGCTCACCCCGCTGCAGAAATCCCGGGTACTCAAGGCCCTGCAGGCCAACGGGCACACCGTGGGTTTCCTCGGCGACGGCATCAACGACGCCCCGGCGCTGCGCGACGCCGACGTCGGTATCTCGGTGGACAGCGGCACCGACATCGCCAAGGAGTCGGCGGACATCATCCTCCTGGAAAAGAGCCTGATGGTGCTCGAAGAAGGGGTGATCAAGGGCCGCGAGACCTTCGGCAACATCATGAAGTACCTGAACATGACCGCCAGTTCCAACTTCGGCAACGTGTTCTCGGTGCTGGTGGCCAGTGCGTTCATTCCGTTCCTGCCGATGCTGGCGATCCACCTGCTGCTGCAGAACCTGATGTACGACATCTCCCAGCTGTCGCTGCCGTGGGACAAGATGGACAAGGAATTCCTGCGCAAGCCACGCAAGTGGGACGCCAAGAACATCGGGCGCTTCATGCTGTGGATCGGGCCGACCTCGTCGATCTTCGACATCACCACCTACGCCCTGATGTGGTTCGTGTTCGCCGCCAACAGCGTGGAAATGGCCGCCCTGTTCCAGTCCGGCTGGTTCATCGAAGGCCTGCTCTCGCAGACCCTGGTGGTGCACATGCTGCGGACCCAGAAGATCCCGTTCATCCAGAGCACCGCGGCGCTGCCGGTGATGCTGATGACCGGCCTGGTGATGGCCCTGGGTATCTACGTGCCGTTCTCGCCGCTGGGTGCAATGGTCGGCCTGGTACCGCTGCCGTGGGAATACTTCCCTTGGCTGGTCGGCACCCTGCTGTGCTACTGCGTCGTCGCCCAGACCATGAAGACCCTCTACATCCGTCGCTTCAAGCAATGGTTCTGAGGGCCTGACGGTCCGCTTTGCTGCCATCGCGAGCAAGCTCGCTCCTACAGAACACACCCCCCTTGTAGGAGCGAGCTTGCTCGCGATAGCCGCAAGGCGGCGCTACCCCAGGCACCGCCCATCCAGGTATCGCAAACACCGGGCCCCGCCCAAGTGGAGCACCCAGCATGAAACCGATCATCGAGCTGCTGTCATCGGCCGAACGCGCCTTGCGCGCGCTGCTGGTGATCGTCCTGGAACGGATCGCCACCCTACTGACCAAGGCCAGCGTGCGGCTATATGCCCGGGGCCTGCTGAGCGGGGTCGAGATCCGCCTGCTGCTGGGCTTTGCCAGCGCCCTTCATCGCCGCTGCATCCGCCTGCTGCGATCCGCCAAGCCATGAAACACACAAGGGAGAGTCCTCATGTCGGGAACTACTCTGCTGATCAACCTCGCTGGCTCCATCGCCCTGCTGCTGTGGGGCACCCAGATGATTTCCTCGGCGCTGCTGCGCGGCTTCGGCACCCAACTGCGCCAGTGGCTGGGGCAGCACCTGAACAACCGCTGGATGGCCCTGCTGTCCGGCATCGCCATCACCGGGGTCCTGCAAAGCAGCACCGCAGTGAGCCTGATGGCCAGCTCCTTTACCGCCACCGGCACCCTGGGCCTGGCCCCCGCGCTGGCGGTGATGCTCGGGGCCAATATCGGCTCGACCCTGGTGGTGCAACTGCTCAGCGTCGATATCTCGATCCTCACGCCGCTGGTGCTGCTGGCGGGCTTTATCGTGTTCCGCCTGCGCGACGACTCGCGTTTTGAAAGCCTCGGCTGCGCGCTGATCGGCCTGGGGCTGATGCTGCTGGCCCTGCGCATGCTCGGCGGCACCCTGGGCGAAGTGGAAGGCACGCCGGTGTTCGCCGCGCTGATGCGTGGCCTCGACGGCGACCTGCTGATCGCCCTGCTGGCGGCGGCGCTGCTGACCTGGCTGTGCCATTCCAGCGTCGCCGTGGTGCTGCTGGTGGCGTCCCTGGCCGCCACCGGGCTGCTGTCGTCGGTGACCGCCATGGCCCTGGTGCTGGGGATCAATATCGGCGGCGCCCTGCCGTCGCTGCTCAACGCCGACTCCAGCGTCGCCCGGCGCCTGCCCCTGGGCAATCTGCTGGTGCGCCTGTGCGGTGCCGCCGTGCTGCTGCCGTGCCTGCCCTGGATCGCCCAGAGCGCGCCGGTCGCCGCCCTCGATGCCAGCCTGCAGGTGGTGTACCTGCACAGCCTGTTCAACCTGGTGCTGGCCCTGCTGTTCATCGGCCTGACCGGGCCCATGGCGACGCTGCTCAGCCGCCTGCTGCCGGAGCCGCCGCGCGACGTCGACCCAGGCATGCCGCACTACCTGGACGAAGCCGGCCTGGCGGTGGCCAATATCGGTCTGTCCAACGCCGCCCGCGAGGCCCTGCGCCTGGCCGACATGCTGTCGCTGATGCTCGACCGGGTGCTGCGCCTGTTCCAGGCCTCGACCCCGGCCGGTGCCGATGAGGTGCGGCGCATCGACCAGTCGCTGGACCTGCTCAGCGCGGCGATCCGCGCCTACCTGGCGGATATCGGCCAGGACGGCATCAGCGACCAGGACGCCGACCGTGCCCAGGAAATCCTGCTGTTCGTGATCAACCTGGAACACGCCGGCGACATCCTCTCCAGCAGCCTGACCCAGCTGGCGGCGCGCCGGCTGCGGCGTGGCGAGCAGTTCTCGGTGTTCGAGCTGGACTGCATCGAGCCCTTGCACCAGGCCGTGATCGACAGCCTGAGCCTGGCGATCACCGTGTTCCTGCGCGAAGACCTGGCCAACGCCCACCAACTGGTGAACCGCAAGGAACTGGTCAGGCGGCTGGAAGCCGACGCCAGCCGCGAGCACTTTCGCAGCCTGCGCGAAGACCGCACGGCCTGGGCCGAGTCCGGCGACATTTTCCAGCGGGTGCTGCGCGACTACCGGCGCGTGCACCACCACATCGCGGCCCTGGCCTATCCGGCGCTGGAGCGGGCCGGCGAGCGCGACCTGGATAACGCCGAACTGGGCGAAATGCTGCTGGACAACCCGTTGAGCATCCAGCCGACGGCGCAGGAGACCGCACGATGCGTGTCCTGATCTGCGCCGGGCGCCACTGCGCCGACGTCCAGCTGTGCCGGCGGGTACTCGACGCCTTTCAGCGCCTGCATGAAGTGCAGGTGCTGATCCACGGCGGCAGCCAGTTCCTCGGCGCAGAAATAGAAGACTGGGGCCGGGAAATCGGTGCCGACATCGTGCGTTACCCGGCCAACTGGCAGCTGCACGGCAAGCTCGCCGAACGCCTGCGCAACGCCTTCATGCTGCGCGACAGCCGGCCCGACATGGTCATCGCCCTGCCCGGCGGCGACGACACCGAAGAGCTGGTGGCCCTGGCCAGGGCCGCCGGCATCCAGACCCTGTCAGTGAGCGACTGGCAATGACCCTTTTCCCCACTCGACTACTTCCCCACTCGACTACGCAGCGGCCCACACAGCGCGGCCGCTGCCCATGCCTTAGCGAGAACCGACATGTCCAAATACAGCCCTTCGCGCCACAACCGCTTCGCCAGCCTCACCCGCGACCTGCCCCCGGCGAAACGGCGCATGCTGCGGCGCAACCTGATGTTCGTCACCATCACCCTGAGCCTGATCGGCCTGCTGACCCTGGTCGCCAAGGCCAACGCCGCGGGCGGCGCCTATGTGGTGGACGACGGCGCGATCAACGCCCCGGGAGAGTGCAACCTGGATATCTGGTACCAGAGCCTGCGTCACCAGGGTTCCAACCATGGCGCGGTGATCTCCCCGGCCTGCACCTTCGCCGCCCTGCCCTGGTTGCAGGTGGGTGCCGCCATTGAGCGCAACCGTGAGGACGGCCACGGCGAAACCCAGCTGAGCCCGCAACTCAAGGCGCAACTGTGGAACCGCGAAGACCTGGGCCTGCAACTGGCGCTGGCGACGTCCGCGCATTTCGCCCTCAACCGCAACCACTCGTTCGACGGTGGCGACATCAGTCTGCCCCTGACTTATCAGCCCCTGGACAGCCTGCGCCTGAACCTCAACGCCGGCTGGGCCCACGCCTATGACGACGGCCAGCAGAACCACCACTGGACCTGGGGCGGCGGCTTCGAATACGACCTGGGCGAACGCCTGACCCTGGTCGCCGAGCGTTACGGCCAGCGCGGCGGCGAGCAGGCCTGGCAAGCCGGGCCACGGCTGCACCTGGGGGCGAACCTGGACCTCGACCTGGTGCTCGGTGGCCAGTTGAACGAAGGCCGCGACCGCTGGCTGACCAGCGGCGCGACCTTGAGGTTCTAGAGGCTGTTTCAGAAAGGTCGCGCCAGGGACAACGCGGTGTGCCTGACACACCGCCTCGCGAGCAAGCTGCGCTCCTACAGGATCGGCGCCTGCCGCGAGTCCGCGCTCGCCGCAAAGCCTGTAGGAGCCAGCTTGCTGGCGATAGGCGCAGCGCGCCGGCAGGTCAGACTAATGCAGACTCAGCGGATATCGCTGCGCCGATACAGGCTCAGGCCCAGCGCCAGCACCGCGAGCATGCCGGCGCAGCTGCGGTTGATCCACAGCATCGCCCGCGCGGAGAAGGTGCGCATGGCATAGCGCCCGCCAAAGGCGTAGGTCGCCATCATCACGCAATTGATCGCCGTGCTGACCAGCGCCAGGATCAGGTACTGCTGCGCCACCGGCTGGTCGGGGCGCACGAACTGCGGCAGGAAGGCCGAGAAAAACAGCAACCCCTTGGGGTTCGACAGCCCCACCAGCAATGAGCGCATGAACGCCCCGCGCCCGCTGCTGGCAGCGCCGCTGCTCTGCGCGGCCAGCGCCGTTGTCGGCGCCTTCCACAGCACCCACGCCAGGTACAACAGGTATGCCGCACCGCCCCACTTGACGATGGAAAACAGCTGCTCGGAGGCTTGCAGCAACGCCCCCAGGCCGCAGCCCACCGCACCGATCAGCAACAGGTCGGACAGCATCGCGCCAGCCATGCCGCAACCGGCGATGCGCATGCCATGGGTGGCACCGTTATTGAGAGCCAGCAGCATCGACGGCCCCGGGGTCATCATCACCGCGCTGACGGTGACGACGTACAAAAACAATGTGGTGGCGTCCATCCGAACCCTCCGTAAAACCACAGGTACAACAGGTCGGCCAGCATACACCAGGCGCTTTCAGCCCGGCAGTGACGCGCCCCAGTCCGCCACCTGGCGGGCGCTGATGCTGACGCCGCCGCACACCACGATCACCACGTCCCGCGCCGCGGCGATGGCCGGGTGATCGAGGTAGGCCACGGCCAGCGAGACGCCGCAGGCCGGCTCCACCAATTGCCGCAGATTGTCGGCATAACGCACCACGCCGAGGATCGCCTCGGCATCCGACAACACCAGCGACTGATAGGGAAAACCCTGGATCTGCTGCAACGGCCAGGCCGCCACCTGGGCCGCGCCGAGGGAACTGGCGACGGTGTCGATCTTCGCCAATTTGACCGGGTGCCCGGCCGCCAGCCCCGCAGCAAAGGAAGCGCTGCCGGTGGTTTCGCAGGTGATGATCCGGCAGTCCTGGCGCTGGTGGTGCAGCAGGCCGGTGAGGATGCCGGCCAACAAGCCTCCGCCGCCCACCGACGCCACTATCGTGTCGACCTGCGGACAGTCTTCGAGGATTTCATCGACCATGCTGCTGTGCCCTTGCCACAGCACCGGGTGGTCGAAGGCCGGCACGTATTCGCTGTCGGCAGCGCTGCTCAGTTGCAACGCGCGTTCGTTGGCTTCATCCCAGACCTGGCCATGCACCAGCACCTCGGCGCCGGTCCGGGCGATGCGTTCGCGGGTGGTTTGCGCGGTGGTCTGCGGCACCACGATGCAGGCCTGCAGGCCAAGGCTGGCCGCCGCCATCGCCGTGGCCAGCCCGGCATTGCCGCCGGAGGGACAGACCACGCGGCGCTTGCCCTGCCGCGCCGCCTGGGTACAGAGCAGGCCCAGGCCGCGCATCTTGAACGAGCCGCCGGGCTGCAGGTTTTCCAGCTTGAGCCAGATACGCCGGGTGGCCGTGGACAACCCGGGATGCAGGATCAGGGGGGTGCGGATATGCAGCATCATGGGCTCCTTGGACGAAGACGGGCGTCTTGCAACCATAGATGCTCAGGCTAGCCTATGCCGCCTCCCCCTGGCCGCTCGCCGGTCAGCGAATCGGCGGAATGCGGATATCGCCTTGGCGGCACTGGGTGCGCACGCCCTTGCCACACGCGCCGAACCCCAGGTTCTTGTCCAGGCAGACCCGCACTTCGGAGAGTTCCGGGCCGCTGCACAACACCGCTACGCCCTTCTCCGGGATGCCTGGGTTGGCCTGGCGGAACAACTGTTCGATCTCCCGGGCCTCGAAGTAATGCACGGTGGTCGAAGGTTCCAGCACCTGAGGAATCTTCACCTTGCCCAAGGCCTGGTCGGAGGTCTCCAGGTAGCCCATGGCGCCCAGACCGCTGCATGTGCCGTGCTTGCTCCATTCGTGCTCCATCAGCTTGGCGGTGGGGAACAGGGTCAAGCCCTTGGCCCGCTCTTCGGCGTTCAGCTGCGTCAACGGCGGGCAGGACTGCGGCCAGCCGCCCTTGGCGTATTGCGGCCACAGGCCGTGCAGGACAAAACCGTAGCCCTTGCCGGAGCACTGCTCGTTTTCCGGATGGGTCAGGCAAAAGGTCGGCGACCAGGACAGCGACAGCAGGTAGTAGTCGAACACCCCGGCGACCGAGTCGCGCTGCTGCCGCGCCTCTCGTGCCTGGCTGACCCCGACGGTGCAGATCATCAGCGCGGCCAGTGCCGCGGTTGCGAACAGTTTTCTCATAGACCCTCTCCTTGGGATGGGGCAGTGAATGAACGGCCCCGTAGTGACCTGGCCGGTAGCGGCCAGACACTCTTCTTGGCACGGGGCTGTTGCAGGAAGATGACAGGCCGGCTTCTCCAAGGAAGAGGCCGGTCGATACTAGCGAAGCGTTGTAGCAGACAGATCGGGTTGGCGCCATGGCCGACAGATTACGAACCGGTCATGGACTCGCGGTGAATACTAGCCTCTGTAGGAGCGAAGCTTGCTCGCGAGGCGTCGTATCAGGCACACCGCGTTACCCCAATCGCCGGCAATCGAGCGTCGACCGGCCGCTCCTACAGAAGCATCTGCGGGGTGAACGAAATAACGATCGTTGGCGCCAAGTGCGCAAGATCGTTCAAGCCATTTCCGTCGCGGGCTGGCACAGTCGGTTCCCGTTCCTTGATTGCAGGCTGTCATGTCCAGCGTTCTTCTTCCCCGCACCGCGTTCCTGCGCGGTGCCGTTGCCATCCTGCCGCTGTCCCTGGCCACCGCGCCCTGGGGGCTGCTGGCGGGTTCCATGGCCATCGAGGCCAGCCTCACGCCCCTGCAAGGCCAGGGCTTGTCGAGCATCGTCTTCGCCGGCGCCGCGCAGCTGGTGGCGATCGGCATGCTCAAGGGCGGCGCGGGGATTTTCTCGATCCTGCTCACCACTCTGCTGCTGACCTCCCAGCACCTGCTGTACGGCATGAGCATGCGTTCGGTGATTGCGCCGCTGCCGGGGCGCTGGCGGGTCGGCCTGGGGTTCCTGCTCACCGATGAGCTGTTCGCCCTGACCAGCCAGCACGACAAGCAGCAGTTCGACCGCTGGTACGCCCTCGGCGTGGGCCTGACGTTCTATATCGCCTGGAACCTGTTCACCCTGGCCGGCATCGTGCTCGGGCGCGCTATTCCCGGGCTCGAACACCTGGGCCTGGACTTCTCCATCGCCGCCACCTTTATCGCCCTGATCACGCCGCTGGTGCGCAACGTGCCGACCGTGGTCTGCGTGGCGGTGTCGCTGTTCTGCTCGGTGCTGTTCAGCTACTGGCAATGGGGCTCGGCCCTGGTGCTGTCGGGCCTGCTGGGCATGACCGCGGGTTTTCTCTGCAACAAGTTCTACCGGGAGCGCACATGATGGTCTGGGCAGTGATTTTCGGCATGGGGTTGCTGGTGTTTCTCAACCGCTATGTGTTCCTCGAACCGCGCCTGCCGGTGCGCCTGAGCAGCAACGCCCGGCAGTTCCTCGGTTTCGCCGTACCGGGCATGCTCACCGCGATCTGCGGGCCGATCGTGTTCATGCCCGAGCACCAGCTGAACCTGGCCTACGACAACCCGTACCTGATCAGCTCGCTGGTGGCCATCGTGCTGGTGATCTACACCCGCAACACCCTGGTCAGCATGCTGCTGAGCATGGCGTTCTTTTTCCTGCTGCGGTGGTGGTTGTAGGGGCTGGAAAAAATGGCTAACGCGGGATGTCCTGCAGAGAACGGTAGACCGGCAAGCCCAATTGCTCGCCCATGGCGACCAGGGCATCGGCACGGGCGCAGGCCCCGCCGACGCGCAGCAGCGCGTCGCAACGCTGCAACTGCTGCCGCGCACGCGCCTGGAACTCGTCGACAGCGCTCGAAGCGTCCGCCGCCAACCCCAGCCACTGGCCGAACACGGGGCTGTGCCCGGCCTCGAACAACTGCGCGGCCCAGTCGTCCAGGCTGGCGACCTGCTGCGCCAGCGCCGCCGCATCGTCGGTGGCCGAGTACCGGGGCGCGGCCACCAGGATCGTCAGGCGGCGCGGCGGCATCAGGCGCAGTTCCAGGTATTGCAGGAGCATGATGGTCTTGCCGTCGACGATCTCGCCGCTGCGCACCATGTCCAGCGCCTGCTGGTAACCCAGCTCCAGCACCTCGATGTCCTCGCCCTCTTCCTCCAGGCCGCCACCGTCGCCGATACGATCGTCGGGGGAGTATTCGCCGATGAAAAAGTGGATGCGCTCGGTGACCGAGCCGGGGCTCATGAAGGCTTCATAAACCTTCTCCACCGCGCCGACGCGGTAGCCGGTTTCCTCTTCGGCTTCCAGGCGGATGCGCTCCTCCGGGCTGGCATTGTCCAGCAGGCCGGCGGCGGTCTCGATCAGGTAGCCGCTGTGCTCGTTGACGTAGGTCGGCATGCGGAACTGGCGGATCAGCAGCACCGTGCGCCGCTCGCGATTGTACAGCAGGATGGTCGCGCCATTGCCGCGGTCGTAGACCTCGCGGGTCTGCGCCTGCCAGCTGCCGTCGCGGCGCTGCAGGTCGAAGCTGTATTTCTTCAACAGGTACCAGTTGTCGGAGAGCATCTCCTCGGCGGTGATGCGCACGGGTGCGGCTTGCATGGTCTTCCCCCTTGGCAATGGGCCGACATTCAACACGAGTGATGCGCCAGATGTCGATCTCGGCAGAGCGGAAGGACAGGAACAGTGATGGCAAGATCGTCGAACGGGAAACCTGCGGTGATGGAGACAAGCAGCGGCCTAGCCACGCCCATGGAATCGACCCGCCTGCCCAGGCATGACATTGGGAACAGGGTGATGGCATATTGCCTTGCGCCATTCAATCCAATGGCCTTCACTAAACACCCGAGTCACCTCGGACGATACAACCCGACAAGGAAAGGACAGTGACAAATACTGCGAGTAAATCCACGTTCAAAAAAAGCCCGACGCTCTGGAAGGACCTTGGCGTTCTGATCCTATGGCTGATCGTCCTTACAGCGATCGTGATACTGGGCGCGACAAAACTCTTCGATAGCACCTTTGACTACCGGTTCTTTACAGCACGAATGGCGCCTGTCTATTCGCTATTCGGCACTATCTGCCTGGCCTATGAGTTCTTTACCTGTATCCGTAACGAACGCAATAAAACCTGGCTGACCCAGGAACTGGGTAAAAACCTAGAACACAAGATTGCCGCTGGGGCCATCGTCATAGCCTCCGACCGCCTGCGTCGAATCCAACAGCTGGACCAGGAAATAGCGAGCCTGAACGCTGACCTTCAACATGAAAACCAGTTCATCGGACGCAAATATGTCTTCGGCGTCGTTGGCATCTGCCTGACCCTGCTGTCGACCATGCTGCAATTGCCCTGAGTCTTGCAGAACCGTTGCGCAGAACGCCCCGCTTCGATCACGGCATCCAGCCACTGGTCATCCGCCTGACGCAGAAACGACAACGCCCCTCATGGGAGGGGCGTTGGCGATGACGCATTAAGTTCGCTTACACCTGGATCAGGTTGGCGATCTTCACGTCCGGATCGACATCGGCTTCATAGTCGACGCCGTCGATCTCGAAACCGAACAGGCGCAGGAATTCCTGCTTGTAGCCGGCGAAGTCGGTCATCTGGTAGAGGTTTTCGCTGGTGACTTCATCCCACAGCTGCTTCACGCGGTCCTGGACGGCAGGTTCCAGTTCCTTGTAGTCGGCACGCAGGCGGCCTTCCTGGTCGATGATCGGGTTCGGGTTGTACAGGCTGTCCTTGTACAGACCGTAGACCTGTTCGATGCAACCTTCGTGACTGCCCTGCTCTTTCATGACCTTGAACAGCAGCGACAGGTACAGCGGCATGATCGGGATCGCCGAGCTGGCCTGGGTCACCACGGCCTTGAGCACCGAGACCCGCGCGTCGCCGCCCAGGTCCGACAGTTCCTTGCGGATGCCGATGACTTTCTGGTCCAGGTCCTTCTTGGCTTCGCCGATGGAACCGTTCCAGTAGATGTCGTGGGTCAGCTTCTCGCCCAGGTAGGTGAAGGCGGTGGTTTTAGCGCCTTCGGCCAGGACGCCGGCTTCGTGCAGCGCGTCGATCCACATCTGCCAGTCTTCGCCGCCCATCACGGCCACGGTGCCGTCGATTTCTTCCTGGGTGGCTGGCTGCAGGGTGGTTTCCTTAACGATTTCCTTGTCGGTGTCGACACCGCGCAGGGTCACCGATTTGCCCAGCGGCTTGAGGGTCGAGCTCAGGACTTCGCCGGTTTTCGGGTGGGTACGGCGCGGAGCGGCCAGGCTGTAGACCACCAGGTCGATCTTGCCCAGGTCGCGCTTGATGGTTTCGATGGTCTGGCGCTTGACTTCGTCGGAGAAGGCGTCGCCGTTGATGCTCTTGGCGTACAGGCCTTTTTCTTCGGCGAACTTGTGGAAGGCCGCGGTGTTGTACCAGCCGGCGGTGCCGAGCTTGCCGTCAACGCTGCCGCGCTCGAAGAACACACCCAGGGTGTTGGCGCCGCAACCGAAGGCGGCGGTGATACGTGCGGCCAGGCCGTAGCCGGTGGAAGCGCCGAGCACCAGTACGTTCTTTGGCCCAGCGTCGATGGTGCCTTGTTCGGTGACGTAGTCGATCTGTTGCTTGACGTTGGCTTCGCAACCGACCGGGTGGGTCGTCACACAGATAAAGCCGCGAACGCGGGGTTTGATGACCATACACAATCTCCCAATTTCAATATGCCAAGAGCCAATACGGGCTGCAGCAGCGTCACTTGTTCAAGTCGTAGACGCTCGGAACGTCCTCGCGTCACGCCTTGGGTTTTCAATGAGTGCAGATTTGCCCGCCAGCATAAGTTCATTCCGGGGTTTGGGCCAGAAAACGCTGAGATTGCTCCATGACCGTCGGGCCTGGGAAAAGCGGCGGTCATTTGTTCAAACGGTGGGCATCGTAGGCATCCAGGGCCTGATAGGCGCTGTAGGTCGCCTGCGCCGCGACCAGGCCGGCCAGGCCGAAGGTGGGCACCAGGCCGAACTTGCCAAAGCCCTGGGGAATGGGGATGGCCTTGGCGATGGCATCCGCCAGCACTTCCCCCGCCACCGTGGTCGGCGCCATGCCGTGACCGCCAAACCCCACGGCATGCCACACGCCGTTATCGTCCCGGCCGATCTGCGCCATCTGCTGGCGGCCGTAGCTCATCAGCCCGCCCCAGGAATACTCGATCTCGACGTCGGCCAGTTGCGGGTAGACCGTGATCAGGTCGGCTTTGAGCAAGCCGGCGATCGCCTGCGGGCCCCGATTGAGGATGGAAATACGCCCACCCCAGAGGATCCGGCTGTCCGCCAGCGGGCGGTAATAGTCGAAGGCAAAGCGGGTGTCGTAAATGGCCGACTCGCAGTTGATCGCCTCCCGCAAACGCTCGCCCAGGGGCTCGGTCGCCACCACATAGGTGGCAATCGGCAGCGTCGCCCGCTCCACCGGCCGGTACAGCCCACGGGCGTAACCACCCGCGGCGAACACCACCTGTTCGGCCAGGACTTCACCACCCGCGGTCCTGACCAGGTACTTGCCGCCCTGCCGCTCGATCGCCAGGGCCGCGGAGTGTTCGTGGATATCGATGCCGTAGCCGGCGACAGCCGCCGCCACGCCATACACATATTTGAGCGGGTGGAAGTGAAAGGCATTGCTCTCGAACAAGGCGCCGAAATAGCGCTCGGTCTTGAGCTTTTCCCGCAACTCGCCCGGCGCCACATACTGCCAGTCGACGCCATAGACCTCCTTCATCAGCTGCCGAGGCTTTTCCAGGCGCGCCGGGTCGTTGAACCAGTTGGCCAGCAGCACGCCCCTGTCGGTCAGGTCGCACTGGATACCGTATTGCCGGACGCGCTGGCGAATCAGGTCGACCGCGTCGATGGTCAGCCGGTAGAGCCGCCGCGCTTCCTCGCGGCCCAGGGTCTTGAGCAGCTCGGCATTGCCCAGGCAATAGCCGCCGAATACAAAACCGCCGTTGCGCCCCGAGGCGCCGTGCCCCACGGTGTGGGACTCCAGCACCACCACGTCGGTCACCCCACGTTCGGCCAAACCCAGCGCCGTGGAAAGCCCGGCCAGCCCGCCGCCCAGGATGCATACCCGGGTCTCCACCCGGCCGCCGAGCGCCGGATAAGCGGTCTTTTCAACCGTGGCCTGGTAATAACTTTCGAGAAAATCCTGACTCATCACTTGGCTCCGACCTGGGTCATTCGCACAGGAAGACCCGCATTCTCATTCATAGCCGATTCCAGCGGCGGGCAAGTCTCGGACTTGTTGCGAATCATCGAAAAGCTCATGTCATCGAACCTGACAAACCTGGAGCCACTGATGACTTTGTGCGCCAGCCAGATCGCCAGGAATAGCACCAGGCCAATATAGGTGGCGGTCAGCCCGGCCCAATCGATCGAGTCGCCGAGCAGGGCTTGATAGTTCTGCCCCAGGGTGACGAACAGGCACAGGACAAAGGCGAAAATCGGCCCGAACGGAAAGAACCGCGACACATAGGGCAGATTGCCCAGGTCATGGCCCTGGCGCACATAACCGCGACGAAAACGATAGTGGCTGACCGCAATGCCCAGCCAGGCGATAAAGCCGAGCATGCCCGAGGTGTTGAGCAACCAGTTATAGATCTGCCCCGGGCTGAAGATGAAGGTCAGGAAGCACAAGGCCGCCACCGTGGCCGTGGCCAGCAACGCCCACCGTGGGGTGCCGGATGCGCTCAAACGGGCGAAGATCGCCGGCGCCTTGCCCTCCAGGGCCAGGCTGTAGAGCATCCGCGAGGAGGCGTACATACCGGAGTTCCCGGCGGACAGCACCGAGGTCAGGATCACCGCGTTCATCACCACGGCCGCGCCGAGCATGTCGGCCCGTTCAAAGATCAGGGTGAAGGGGCTGACACGGATATCGGACACCCCATTCCTCAACAGGCTGGGGTCGTTGTAAGGAATCAACAGGCCGATGATCAGAATGGTCAGCACGTAGAACAGCAGGATCCGCCAGAAGATCTGCCGCACCGCGCGCGGCACGTTTTTCCCGGGGTCCCGGGTTTCACCGGCGGCGATGCCGACGAACTCGGTGCCCTGGAACGAAAAACCCACGATCATCGCCACCCCGACCAGGGCCCCCAGGCCGCCGACAATCGGCGCATCGCCAATCGACCAGAGCCTGGGGCCGGCATTTTCGCCGCCGCTGAGAATGCCGAACAACATCAGAATGCCCACCGTGATAAACAGCAGGATAGTGATGACTTTAATCAGGGCGAACCAATATTCGGACTCACCGAACAAACGCACCGAGGCCATATTAAGTGCGGTAATGATCAATAGAAAACCCGCACTCCAGATATACCCCGGCACCTCCGGAAACCAATAAGCCATGATGATCTGCGCGGCCACCAGATCGACCGCAATGGTCACCGCCCAGGCATACCAGTAGTTCCATCCCAGGGCGAAGCCGAAACTTTCATCGACATACTTGGAGGCATAAGTCGAGAACGAACCGGTGACCGGCATGCAGGACGCCAGTTCACCGAGGCTGGTCATCAGGAAGAACACCATGGCGCCGATGACCACAAAGGCCAGCAGCGCGCCGCCCGGCCCGGACTGGGCAATGGTCGAGCCCGAGGCGACAAACAGCCCGGTACCGATGCTGCCGCCAATGGCGATCATGCTCAGGTGCCGGGGCGTCAGGGTTCTTTTCAGTCCGCCGGCGCTTTTCTCGCTGTGAAAATCGCCGGTCAGGTCGCACGCACCCGGCACTTTTGTGGAGTCTGTCATGGATCACCTTTTTATTATATTTAAGCCACCGATGAGTTAACTCACGCGGTATGGCAGTGTCCCTTGATTGTTTTTCCTCCCCACTAAAGCCCACAAAAATACCGCTGACAAATGATTTTCCCGAATCACATCAGTCCCATACGGAATACGCCAACAGTTACAAAATCCAATAATCAGAAACACTAAACACCCACAACTAAACATCTAACAAACCGTCAGGTTTAATTGGTTTTCGACGGCATAAAACAGAAAATCCCTACACACTAACAATTTGACTTAAAGAACAGAGTGTTTGAATGCCCACGCCCATGCCTGGCACCGGGCAATGCCCGCAGCGGCCTTGGAAAGAAGGAAAAGAGAGGGTCGTGCGCAGGCCCGTCGCGGTCCACTTCGCGTCCGCCTGGAGGGCGGCGCTCGCCCCCCATCGACCGGCCGGCTAACTCTGCCAACCCACAAACCACTGCCCGAACGCCCGGGCCGGCAATGGCGAGGAAAACAGCTGGCCCTGCCCCACGTCATAGCCCCGCGCCTGCAGGATGTCGCGCTGCGCGGGGTGTTCGATGCCCTCGGCGATGACCCGCAGGGATAGGCCCTTGCCGATGCCGATGACCGCCTCGCTCAAGGCGCGGCAGGAGGCGTCGTGCTCCAGCTCCTCGACGAAGCTCTGGTCCAGCTTCAGCTCATTGATCGGCAAGCGCCGCAGATAGCCCAGGCTGGAATATCCCGCGCCAAAGTTGTCGATGGCCAGGCGCACGCCCAGGGTATGCAGGTCCTGGAGGGTCTGCTCGGTGGTCGGGCTGCTGCACAGGAAAACGCCCTCCGTGACCTCCACGCACAGGTCCGCCGGCTGCAGGCCGCAACGCTGCAACTGGCGGGCGATCAGGGCCGCCAGGTTGAGGTTGTGGAAGTTGATCGGCGACAGGTTGACCGAGATGGACGGCACCCGGATTCCCGATCGACGCCAGCGCGCCAGTTGCTCGCAGGCTTCGCACAGCACCCACTGGCTGAGGTAGTTGATCAACCCGCACTCCTCGGCCAGCGCGATGAATTGCGCGGGCGCGATAGTGCCCAGGCTTGGATGCTCCCAGCGCGCCAGCGCCTCGACCCCGACCAGGCCGTTGCTGTGCAAGTCGATCTGCGGTTGATAGACCAGATGCAGGCCGTCGCTGGTCAGGGCCTGGCGCAGCGCCGTCTCCAGTTGCAGGCGCTGCTGGGCGAGCTGGTCCATCTCCTCGAGGAAGAACCTGAAACCGCCGCGCTCGGTACGCTTGGCCTGGTACATGGCGATATCGGCGCAATGCAGCAGGCTTTCCATATCCTGGCCGTCGCTGGGGTACAGGCTGACGCCGACACTGGCCGAAGGCACCACGGCGGTCCCGGCAATATCGGCCGGGGCGCCCAGGGTCGGCATCAGGCGTTCGAGAAAGGTCGTGACCCGGGTGGCGTTCATCCGGGGCAGCACCAGCACGAACTCGTCGCTCGACAGCCGGCCGACGATGTCCGACTCGCGCAGCACGCTGCGCAGCCGTTGCGCCATGAGCTGCAGCAGCTCGTCGCCCGAGGCATGCCCCAGGGCCTCGTTGACCTGCTTGAAGCGGTCCAAGTCGACATACAGCACCGCCAGCTCGCCCTGCTCCAGGGCCACCTCGGCAATGCTGCGATTGGCCTCGGCCAGCAGGGAACTGCGATTGGGCAAGCCGGTCAGGGCATCGGACAAGGCCATGTGGCGGATCGACTGGCGCGCCTCCTCGCGCTCCAGGGCCAGCATGCACAGGTGGGTCCCGGTCATGATCAGATGGGCATGGGTGGTATCGGGCTTGCGGCGCTCGCGAAAGTACAGGGCAAAGGTCGCGCACACCCTGCCGGCGCTGTTGCGCAGCGGGATCGACCAACAGGCCCGCACCCCGGCCTGCCGCGCCAACAAACGGTAATCGACCCACAGCGGATCGGTGTCGATATCGGTGACCAGCACCGGCTCGCCGCGAAAGGCTGCGGTGCCGCAGGAACCGGCGGCGGGCCCGATCGGCAGTCCCTCCATGGCTTGGGAATAGTCGGCCGGCAGGCCGGGACTGGCCAATGGGTGCAGCAACCCCTGCGGGTCCACACCAAGGATCGAGACAATAACCTCCGGCGCCAGGCGCTCAATTTCCTGGCACAGCAGCGTCAACAGGCTCTCCAGGGGCTGCTCTTGCAACAAGGCGCCGATGACCTTGTCCTGCAGCACTTCGGGCAGCCTGGAACGGGTGATGTCGGTGAACACAATGACGATGTTGCCGATCCGCCCGCCGGCGTCGAACACCGGCGCCGAGCAGACCTGCACCCACAGCCGCTGGCCGTTGCGCTTGCTGATCAGGCCGCAGGCTTCATGGGGCTGGCCACTGAGGATGCTCTCCAGTTGCAGCTCGTCGGCCCGGGCCTGCCCCGGGGTATCGGTGACGAAGAACATCTGCGGCGAGCGCTCCAGCAATTCCTCGCGGGAATACCCCAGCAAGCGCACCAGCCCGTCGTTGATATAGATCAGCCGGCCGTCGGCGTCGACGATGCAAGTGGCCGAGCTGCTGGCATTGACCGACATCGACAGCAAGCGCTGCTCGATATCCTTGAGCCGCGTCTGGGTCACGTCCTTGAAAAAGGCGGCATACAAAATGCGCCCCTGCAGGGTGATCTTCGAGATCGCCATCGCGCCCCAGCGCTCTTCGCCATCCTTGCGCGTGATGCACACATCGCGGCTGGTGCCGATGATCTTGTTGACCCCGGTCTCGCCGTCGTTCCGCAAGCGGATGGGGATCGGCACCAGCGTGCTGACATCGCTGCCCAGCACTTCGCACCGTGGACAGCCCCAGAAGCGTTCGGCCGCCGCGTTGAAGAACACCACCTGGTTGCGATCGTCGATGATCACCACGGCATCGTTGGCCTGTTCCAGGGTCTGCACGAAAAAGTCCGCCGCCTCTTCTCCGGTCGTTGACCCGACGCTCATATCCATGGCCACCACTGCATGCATGCCCTCACTGTCATCGTCCCTGATCACCGTGAAGCGCCATTAACCGCCCTCGAACTGGAGGGGCCCGTCCTCGAAGCAACACCCGACACGGCTCAGCGAGGCTGAGAAACGCGCGTTTATCCGGGCGAGCAGGACATCAGGCCATAGGCGTGGACATGGATCTTTAGGCCATCGACCTGAAATTAGAGAATAGCCGCGAAGTGGCAGGGCCATGGAAAACCGTGCGAACGCCGGTCAGCCACTACTTCTACCTGACCATTGCCGGCCACTTCCACACCAAGGGCCTGCTGGACGCCATCAGCGAAATCGGTGTCGATCGTGTGCTGTTTTCGGCGGGCTATCCGAGGAATACATGGCGACCGCGAGTAACTGGTTTGATCAGGCGCTGATCAGTGAGAACGATAGGGAGAGGATTGGGCGGGGGAATGCGCGGAGGTTGTTTGGGTTGAAGTGACAAAAATGGGGTGCGGGTATTGGGTGGGGTGGGTGGTGCCTGGGTATCCGTGCTTTTAATCGTTCCTCCTCGGTCTGTCAGTGCGCTTCTGTGCAGGGATGGATGCCGACCTCGAAGCCAGCCTGAAAGTGGAGCAGTTGGTCATTTCAACTAATGATCGAAGTGAGTGACTACATAATGGCCAATAGCTGCCGCTGGTTAAAAAGCCCGGTCAGACAAGAATCGTCCCCCGAAACGTTACCTACAGAAATGGGTGCGATTCATGCTGTACAGATAAACAGCCCATGTATTTATCGAATCCAAATTACCGGTTCCTGCTAGACCAGTTGATAGCGATTTGATAGCTTCTGGGATATCCGAGGTCGCAAGGCCACGCGAAGTAAACAGATGGTGGCCCATCGGCGCCAATAGATTTCGGAAGGATACGATGAGCATCGCCTCCCGATGAGTATTCACAAGGCAGGCATGCAGTGATCACTACACCCGTTGGCAAATTCACAGGTATAACTTGGGAAGCGCAGTGTCAGCTCGCATTTAAACTCAAACATGGCGATGACGGATATCAGCATATACCGGCCTCTCCTGGTGATTTTGGAATCGAGGGATACACGAAACACACCGGATATGCATTTCAGTGTTATTGCCCAGACCGGCTCTATCATCAAGACGAGCTCTATGAGAAACAGCGCACGAAGATCAACGACGATCTGAAAAAACTCAGAGATTATGCTGTTGATTTACAGAAAATTCTGGGCGGTACAAAAATCAAAAACTGGTGTTTTGTCACCCCCGAAATTAGCAGAAACAAACTGCACTCCTACACCCAGACCAAACAGACAGAAGTCAGGGGGTGGAGCCTTCCACATCTCGATGAAAACTTCACGATCCTACTCCATGACCATGAGTTCTACATAAAAGAATTCAATCTGCTGCGAACTACAGAAGGTTTACCTCCATGCCTGGGCTCGCCAACAGAGTCTTTGCCCAAAGTGAGCACTACTCCTGAGCCGTATGACGAAAATCTTGAAAGGAAGTGTCGCCTGCGAATGCCAGGGAGACCCGACAAGAAAATTGAAGATTTGATCAAGCTGACAACCAACAACTTCCTGGATCACGACACATATTTTCAGTCCCTGTATGACCGATCACCCCAAACGTATGTAAACGTTGCCCGAATAGTGAATACCTTTGAGCAAGACGTTTTGGAATGGGGACTGACGTCTGACGCAACACCAGAGGAACTCACCACACTGGTGAGGGACAGGTTGATGGAATACCTGATCACTGATCGCCATCTCAACATAGACAAGTCCATGGCAAGTGATGTGGTGCGAAGGACTGTCGCGCGATGGCTTGCGATCTGCGAACTGGACTTCAACGAGTAAATCATGGCTCAGCTCAAATTTATAAGGCGGCCGATTCCGGTACTCTCGGAGCTTCGCCCTCTCTACAAAATCTCCCAGGCGCTTCTGATTCTCCATCTGTCCGGACGTGGCGGCAGATCAAGCCTTCCAAAAATCCACCTATTGAATTGGGCGCTTAAGACACCCGAGCGTACACGGTCACTAACAGTCGGAGCCGAGCAAGGTCAATTGCAGCTCCCGATCTGGGGGTTTGATCCTGCAATGGCAATCGCACTTAATCTTGCGTTTAGTGAATCATTGATAGCACCCACCACAACGGGGTTTGAGCTCACTGCCTCCGGCAAATCCTATGTGGAACTGATACTCGCTGACGACTCCGTACTCAGCGAAGAAAAGGCTGCCTTGAAGTCGATCGGGAAGAAAATTACGGAAGACATGGTGAGTACTGTGTCCAAGGGATGGGAATAACAATGTACATCAAAGCAATCCATATCGACATTCAGACGGATAGTGGACCGTTTGGATTCTTTACAGAATTCAACCGCAACTTGAACATCATCCGTGGCCGAAACTCTGCTGGTAAAAGTACAATCGTTCACGCGATCATGTATGCCATGGGTATGGAAGAGTTATTGGGTGCGCAGAATGAAAATGCACTGACCTATGCCTTGAAGGACTATCTGGAGCACGAGGGGCTTAAGCATCAGATCCAGACCTCCAGAGTTACAATCGAAATCGAGAGCAACGGCAAGACTATCACCGCAAGACGCAGCGTTAGAGAAAATGGGCTCAGCACGAAGCTCGTGCGGATTCAGGAGTGCTCGGGGCTGACTAAGGGTGAAACGGCCCCCACTCTATACAAGTTCATTCATGACGCAAACAGCGCTCAGATCGAAGAGGGTTTTTTTAGATACTTTGAGCAATTTCTCGGCCTGCAGTTGCCACTCGTACCGAGGACCAATAACAAACCAGCAAAGCTTTATTTACAGTACATCTTCGCCGCGATGGTGATCGAGCAAAAACGTGGATGGACGGACTACATTGCAAACCTTCCATATTTCGGCGTAAGAGATGCGCGCATTAAAATCGTCGACTTTTTGGTTGGCACAGACGTATTCGATACAGATGCTAAACGCGATATCTTGGATCAAGAATCCAAGCAGATTTATGATGAATGGCAAATTATTTACCGAACACTTTTGGGTGAAACTCTCAAGCAGGGCTTCAAGCTTTCCAATATATCGAAATCGCCAGTACCAGATTTCAATGCAAAACTAGTCAACTTCCACAAAACCTCTGATGGTGTAACAGAGAGCATCTTGGAATATAGGAAACGCAAGATTAGTGAGCACCAAATTATCGGTTTGAAACTCTCTAGCCAGGGTGAAACGCCAACACAAGAAATCACTCAGGCAATTGAAAAGCACACGAATGAACTTGAGCGTTTTACAGTTGCTTATGAGACCTGCCTGGGTGACCTCGCTTTATTGCGCGTCAATCTAAACAGCAACAGACTCAACACTCAACAGGCCAAAGATGAACTGACAAAAAACCACGCTGCACAGAAGCTGATCAAGTTCGGTGCATCGCTCAGTCTGTCAACTGCAAACAACTCTTGTCCAGCCTGCCATCAATCTATTGGCAACTCTCTCGTAGACCTGCATGAGAGTACGCCGCACATGGATATCGACACCAACATAGACTACTTATCTGCCCAACTGCGAATGCTCGAAAGAGAAAAGGGTGGAATTGAACAGTCCATCAAAGAGTCTGAGGCGCTGAAGGACCAACTGGCAAGAACACTGTCCGCTACAAAGTCTGCGCTTAGGGCGCTACGATCCGACCTGAACTCCAACTCATCTGTATCCAAATCGGGGATCAGGTTGCAAGTGCAAATCGAGATGGAGCTCGAAGGGCTCACTAAGTTTGAAGAAAGCTCGGATCGGGCACTTGATGCTCTCGGCGCACTGTCACAACGCTTCCTCGATAACCAAAAAGGTCGGAGGATGATGCCAAGCGATCACTACTCGCCCGCTGACCTAGCTAAGTATTCACTCTTCGAAAGAATGTTCCGCGCCAATATCAGTGCATTCGACTATCACAGCGCAGCAATCGAGGACATCGAGTTCAACAGAGAGAATCTCCTCCCATACCTCGCCAAGATTGAACTCAGAGAGATCAATGGTCAAAGACAACCATTCAATTCCGCAGCCCTCGACTACCCCACGGCTCCAAATATTGGAAGAAGCGATGATAGTCCCAAAGGCAAGGGCAATATTGCCAGAGAGTCCAGCGCCAGCGACTTTGTTCGTCTGATCTGGAGCTACCTGCTTTCCATTTACCAAACCTCCTCTCACCACACGGTCAATGGTAATCACTTGGGTTTCCTGTTGCTGGACGAGCCTGGGCAGCACTCAATGGCCACCAAAAGCCAACAGGCACTCTTCCAGCTTCTGTCGTCCGAGAAAGGGCTGCAAAGCATCGTTGCAGCCTCGTTTGATGACAGTGAGGCCACTTACAAAGAGGCAACCTCTAATGTTGAGTTCAAGCTTATTCAGCTAGGGGACAAGTCGATTTTGCCGCTTAAGTGAGTCGCCTCTGGTTCCGTAGACAGGTATGAGCGTCGGCTTTTGGCTGTGAAGCCAACACCTAGGAGCCTCTACTCACGCCCCGAAGCTCCAGATCAAGCCCGAGGCGCAGAACTCCAACACCATCACAGTTTTTTCTAATTTTAAAAGGTTCCTGTTTGCACCTCACTACTGCGAACGTAGCGCGTGATCAACACCCCGCCAGGCGTACAGGTCGAGTTCACCAAAGTGAAAGCCGACGCTTGTGCGTGTTCATCAAACAACCGCTTGCCGCGCCCCAGTACAATGGGATGAATCATCAGCCGCAGCTCATCCACCAACCCTGCGGCAAGCAGTTGGCGCACCAAGTCACCACTGCCCTGGGTCAATAGGTGGGTACCATCCTGCTGCTTGAGGGCCTGTATGACGTCGGCAAGGTTTCCTTGCAGCGCATGGCTGTTGTGCCAATCAAGCGTCTCGGGACTATGGGTGGCCACATGCTTGGGCACGCGGTTGAACAGGTCGGCGATGGCGCTGTTGCTTGAACCGGGCTGTATGTGCGGCCAATAGCCGGCGAATATGTCGTAGGTGCGCCGCCCCAGCAGCAACTCGAACGGCTGCGAGAACAGCTCCTGCATGGCCTGGCCAAAGGCTTCGTCGGCGTAGGGCACGACCCAGCCACCGAAGCGGAATTCGCCGCTGGTGTCTTCTTCAGGCCCGCCGGGCGCCTGGATAACCCCATCCAGGCTCATGAAAGCGGCAACGATTAGCTTGCGCATGGTCTTCTCCTGGTTCGTCTGCGTAAAGGTTCTCAGGTTGGGAGCGCCGACGGTCATTGCGACTCATTGGCTTCGTTCCCTGAAAGATAGTCGAACCAGACTCTGGGAAATCGACAGTGCGATGCGGGGTACCCCCCCTAAGAAACGCCGCTTCCCTGCCACCCAGAAACGGCGCCCTGCCCAACATCCTCCTACCTGTTAAACCTGCAACACCTCCTCTTCCCTCAAGCCCAACCCCACATCATCAATCACCGCCTTGCCCATCTCCGCCAGAAAGTGCGCGGCCCAGGCATAACGTTCGCCCTGCTCTTCCATCGCCGCATCCAGGGCGAGTTTTTTGGCGTAGTACAGCAGGGTCGAAGCGTGTTCCAGGGCTTGGTGCAGAGGTACGTCGGCGTTGACGCGGAACAGGGTGTGCTCGGCATCGCCGCAAGGGCCGAAGGTGACGAAGCCGAGGGTTTTGACCGGGGTGGAGGTGCTCATAGCGCACCTCCGTTTACCCCGTTGAAGCGACCGCGATTGGCAGCGGCTTTGATAGCGCACATGATTGAAACTCCCATATCAAAGTGAGAGCTGCCACGTTCGCGACCAAACAAATGGGTGGCAGCCGTGCGCGGATTGGTCGACCGGAGATACAGGAACCCGGCA
Source organism: Pseudomonas sp. GW456-L12 (assembly GCF_059424045.1). Lineage (NCBI taxonomy): Bacteria > Pseudomonadati > Pseudomonadota > Gammaproteobacteria > Pseudomonadales > Pseudomonadaceae > Pseudomonas > Pseudomonas sp. GW456-L12. The sequence continues at coordinate 6,911 of NZ_JBWKZA010000042.1, read as the reverse complement.
GGGCCGAAGCCCTTCCACGCACAGCCGCCATTGCACGGAAATGCGAGCGCAAAAAAAGCGCCTGCAATCGTCAAGGGGGCGCTGTTGCGCCTGTATCAAGTCGGGCGACCAAACCCGATCACTGCGTTTGCAGCGACGATCAAAGGCTAGTCTCGGGCTCTATACAGGGCAACGACAAAGGCGTGGCAGTTTATGTCTAACCCCAGCGTCTTGGAAATATCTGGAATGCGGTCACTCAGGGCGGGCCGCGCTCTGCGCGGGGTATCGAGGAGTCGGCCTATCCGGCCTTGGTCGCAACTGGAAACACAGCCATGCAGCCGCTCACGCGAGACGGTCAGATTCAACGCTGGAAAAACGCCAGATCAATGCCTCTCCAGCCCGGTGAACCTCTTCCTTCGTTCAACGCTCAAAGCGTGCGCGCGCGCAACGGAAATCCGTACGACTCGAAAAGATCCCAGACGTCCTCGCGATCGAAGAGCCGCCACCCCAGTGCGGTGAAGCGCATCAGGTCCTCTTCGCTGGGAAAGGAGTAGTAGGCCCCTGCGGATGGATCCTGAGGCGCCCCCGTCATGGGCTCGCCGCGCTCCAGGCGTCTGATTGCGTCCAGGATGAGGCCCGCGCCGGGTTGATAAAGGGAAAGGATGTGCCACAGCAAGGAGCGCTCCTTTTCGACCGTCACACGCGCAGTCTCAATGATGCGACCCACATCAATGCCGGGACTGTCTATCCAATGGAGCGTACAGCCGATCTCCGGGTCACCATTGAGCAGCGCCCGGAACGTCGCGAGAACGCCTCGATAGTGAGGCAAGAGACCAGAGTGAAGGTTGAGGACGCCGCGTGACGGAATGACCAACGCGTCATTGGACAGGATTTGACCAAAGCGGATTGAGACAAACAGATCCGCTCCCGCCTCCCGCAGCATTTGCAGGCCCGCCGGCTCCCGCAAGCTGGGCAATACCCGCACAGGAACCCCAAAGCGTTGCTGCAGTTCTGCAAAACCGAATCGATGCCCGCTGCCGACCTGGTCGCTCGATCCGCTCAACCCCGGAGCCAAGGCATTGAAGAGGTCCTGCTCGATCAATGCGAGTTGTCCGAGCATGCGGGGTACCTGCCTGCCCGTTCCCACTCTCTCCGAGAGGAATATCCCCACTGTGCTCTTGTGAATCTCGGGCAACAGGAAGTTGAGAGTGAGGTTGCTCTCCACATCTCGGTTCACCAGAAAAGCGATACGCAACTTCAGACCTCCAACAGACCGACCTTGAGAGGCAGCGACGGTCAATTCAACCCAAGCGGATCGATCCCATTCCCATTGCTTTTCCACGACGCAAGGACGGGAAGCCCGATCTGCTCAATCAATTTCGGCATCAGACCTAGCATAGTTGCTCTTTTGTCGTCGCTACGTCCCCGGGCAGCTCCCGACCGATTCGGCGCCCCAGCAGCAACTGCGAGAACAGGTCCTGGATGGCCCGGCCGAAGGGAACGCCGACGGTCATTGCGATCCATCGGCTTCATTCCCTGAAAGATAGTCGAACCAGACTTTGGGAAATCGACAGTGCCGTGCCGAGGTGAGCGCCATAAAAACGCCGCTTCCCTGCCACCCAGAACCGGCGCTCTATCCAGCATCCTCTACCTGTTAAACCTGCAATACCTCCTCTTCCCTCAGCCCCAATCCCACATCATCGATCACCGCCTTGCCCATCTCTGCCAGAAAGTGCGCGGACCAGGCGTAACGTTCGCCCTGCTCTTCCATCGCCGCATCCAGGGCGAGTTTCTTGGCGTAGTACAGCAGGGTCGAAGCATGCTCCAGGGCTTGGTGCAGAGGCACGTCAGCGTTGACGCGAAACAGGGTTTGCTCGCCCTCGCCGCAAGGGCCGAAGGTGACGAAGCCGAGGGTTTTGACGGGGGTGGAGGTGCTCATAGCGCACCTCCATTTGCTCTTGGGAAGCAGACGTAATTGAGCAGGAAAAGGAGATTAGAAAAGCCGCGATCTGCGGACGACTTGTCGGCGCACATGATTGAACTCCATATCGTTGCGCCTGTATCAAAACGGGTTACCAAGCCCGATCACTGCGTTTGCAGCGACGATCAAAGGCTAGCTCTGGGCTCGATACGGGGCAACGACAAAGACGTGGCAGTTTATGTCCGAACCTCGGGGCCTTAAAGTCCGCCTTTTTTTACATAGTTCCAACACACAACCATTGCTCCGCCGACCAAAAAACCACCCACGGCCAGCGCAATATTCACGATATGCAACAGGATCAGCTTGCGCTTCAGGGGCGATGGAAAAGCGTCCAAGTCCGCCTGACTGACTCCGCCGTGACGAAGATAGATTCCGGGAAATGTCATGATTCCCGCAATCGACGCCGTGAGCATGACTGTCCCCCACGGCCCGACGTGCATAAGAAACCTTCTTTGCTGTATTGCTTGGCAATTCTCAAGATGGCCCAGCATTTCCTCCATACGTGAATACCCGACATACAGAAAAACACCCATCAGGGCAAAGGCACCCACAAGTATTCCGGCAAATGTGAATGCAAGCACAACTGCCGCCAGGTTAAGCAGGCCCAATTGAAAACCTCATAACGCCACTTATCACGGCCTGATCAACTTCAGAACAATAAACTCAACTATTAGACAGACAAGGAATACTAACTGCATGTTAAACATTGCAATCAGTCTCCGCTTGAGCGGCTCAGGAAAATTATCTACATCACCAGCATCCATCATCCCCTTTCTAATTTGATAGTTAGAGTATGCCAAGGCACCCGAAATCATCCCAACCATTAAAAAGCGCCCCCAAGCCCCCATATAAAGGTAATACCTTTGGTTATTTACTACTTTGCAGTTTTTTACATACCCCAAAATCTCATCCATTCGGGTGAAGCTCAGATAGAAATACACCCCAGCAGTAATCCCCCCACCCAAAAACGTGGCCACACCCAAAAAGGTAAGCACGTACTCCGCCGTACTTAACTTACTCATTGCCCGACCTCATAAATATTTTCTCCGAGGAGTTCTCCGAAGGCGCCTCCACCCTTCCCTGCCAAATAGCTCCCCGCTCCCACCACCACCAAGCCACAGACAACACCGCCCATCCCCCCTGTAGGAACAGCAACTGCAGCACAGATGGAAGTCATAGCCTGGGTTAAAACCGGGCTGGCGATTGCCCCTCCGAACACCCCACCAACAAAACTCCCCACCTCAGTAAACTTCACCTTCTCGCAAGCCTCTTTATTCCCCGCAGAACAAACATCCTGAACTTTCACGTAAGACGCTCCACCGCCCAAAGCCGTGCCAATCCAGCCACCATACTTGAGCACCTTGGAAGCCTTCGACACGCCCTCGATATGCGTCGCATACCCCGGTATCTGCCCCACTGCTCCCGCTTTGGTCCAATGATGGACCAGGCTGCGGCTGGAAATCCCCAGGGCGGTTTTCAGGTCCGGGTGGTCGGGAAAGGCGATGCTCATTTTCGTGATGGCGGTGAGGTTTGCGTCCAGCCGGGCGAGCAGTGCCCGCCGTTCGGCGAAGAACTGGACGCTGCGTAGATGCCCATCCCACAGGAAGTAGGTTTGGTGGAGGGATTCGATGGCCTGCAAGGTTCTTTTAATGCCGTCCAGATGGTTGCCCGCGGCAGCGGTCGCGACCCCAAGATTGGTTGAGCCATAAGACAGCACCGACTCGATCTGCTGCCGGTACTGGACCATAAAGGCCGCCTCCTCGGCCGTGAGGGTGTCCAACGCGGCGCTGACCTTTTGCGCTGCGTCCATCAGCAGTGCTTCTTCACGGCTGCACTGTTGGTTTTCAGGATGGCTGAGGACCACCATCTGGCCGGGTTTGGCGGTGTCCATCAGTTGGGGGTTGAGCCGACGAAATTTCTTCAGGAGGGCCGCGTCGGGCCGACCGAAAAGCACCACTTCGAGGGCTGCACGGCTCATCGGGGACTGAACGATATAAAAGCCCGGTTCTACGCCTTGTTGTGCCAACCGGGTGGACGCTGACAGCGCCGTTTCGCTGATGGGCGCCAGCCCCTTCACCTGATCGCGCGGCACCGAATCTGCAAATGGGTTTTGCGAATATCCCCGCCTGATCGCTTCGGCCCATTGATGGGTATTCGCCACAACTTGCGGCACCAAGGCGACGGGAACAGGGACCGCTGGCTGATTATCCGAGAGGACAGAAGATTGAGTGGCGACAAGACGGTTAGAACCTACAGGGCAACCACACTGAACGGTGCACCCTTCCACCGCGATAGCCTGTTGGTTATCCAGCCATGTGTTATGGCCCTCCGCGATATACCCCACCGACTGGCACACCGGGCACCACACCGGGTCGGTAATGCGTGCAACTTTGCGGTACTCAACGATGGTCGTTGATGAACCTGCGATAACCTTTCCACCGGTCGTGGTCGGGTCTCCTTCCCTGATGACATAGGCCATGAGTACATCCTGAGTGTCTGAAAAATTCAGGCACCGACCCTATCAATGCAGAAAAGTCGTAAATATCAGAGCTTTCCCAAACCTCCGTACTAAAAACCTTTGCTAATCGTAGGGGACGAGAAGAACGATCAGAACTTCCTGATTTCGCCCTTCAATGGGTCGACGAGGATCACGGATGATGGGTGGAGCTACGCCACCACGCCAATAAACAAATCGAGGTGATCGGGTAAGGATTCTTTGATGGCGGCAGCTATTTGCATGACCTGTTCCTTGGTCAGTGGTAGCTCACCATCAGCCTCTGCGGCGAGGCTTTCCCAGCCCAAGATGTCCATGACCTTCTGTTCAAATTCCGGAGCAACGTCCAACTCATATTTTAATGACGTGTCATCAAAGCCATCGGATAAAAAGCCGGTGAGGTACAGGTGCATAGACCGCATCCCAGTTTCTAGGCAAAAACGCTGATACAGATATCCAGATCACTCGGTATGGGTTGCCCAAGCACACTCTCAATCTGCCTGACTTGTGTTGCGGTTAACGCTACAACGCCATATTTCACGCCCTCTTCGAGGGAGCTCCAGCCGACCAGATCAAGCACGGCCTGATTGAATTCCGCTGCTACGTCCAGTTCAAATTGCACATATTCATTTTCGTGACCATCGGGAAAAAAGCCTGCGATACATAAAAACATAAGGGTCTGCTGGCCTCGTTCATTCCGTCGTTGCAGAGTCGGACTCCCTGCCTTTTTGTCATCCTCACCCGCACCGTACCGAGTAACCCATTCATCGATGTTTCCTGGGCTATCGACCCAACAGGGACGCTTCAACCCCAATAAAAATATCCAGATCATCAGGAATGGGTTCTTTGATCAAAACAGCGATCTGCCGAGCCTGCTCCACCGTCAACAACCACTCCCCGCTTGCCATGGCGTTGAGGCTTTTATGACCCAGTAGGGCTACGATCTGCTGTTCGAATTCAGGCGCTACGTCCAGCTCGTATTTCAATGAGGTGTCGCTGAAATTGTCAGGCAAAAAGCCGGTGATACACAGATACATAAAGCACTCCTATTTTTCTGCTGTTCGTCCAGGCATGATTCACCCGTTCTACGCAGTTACGCCGATGAACAAATCCAAGTCTGCCGGAAGAGATTCGCCAACAATCTTTGCAATCTGCTGTACCTGCATAGTGTTAAGTAGCCAATCGCCCTCGGGGCTGTTTTCCAAGTCTGTCCATCCAAGAGTATCCAGGACTTTTCGTTCAAACTCGTGAGGTACATTGAGCTCGTACTTCAGTGAGTCGTCTTCGTTATCGCCCGGCAAGAAACCGCTAACCCATAAAAACATGCTGACCGCCTCTCTATTTTGGGGTTGTTCTACCGGCTTTGGCAGGTTTGGTTTGTTCACCTGTTTCAATCGCACCTGTGCGGGAAGTCCCCAGGTAAAAAGCCAGTGAGGCAGAGGTACATGGGGGGGTATCCCAATTTCAGTGGTGACTGGTGTTCTGCCAGGTATCAACCCAACAGCGGCGCTACGCAATAACACCAATAAACAAATCGAGGTGATCGGGTAAGGATTCTTTGATGGCTGATGCTATCTGTCTGACCTGCTCCTTGGTGAGCAGCAGCTCGCCATCAGCTTCGGCTGCCAAGCTCTGCCAACCCAATATTTCCATTACGGTCTGCTCACATTCAGATGAGACTTTTAGCTTGTACTGCAATGAGTCGTCATTAGCTTCGTCAGGTAGAAAACCAGTGATGCGCAAGTACATAAAACTCCTCTTCATTTGAGTGTGGTTCTTCCCTGCGCAGAGTGCCCTACTCATAAACGTTCCTGAGCTATCGCCTCAACATTGATGCCTCAACACCAATAAACATATCAAGGTCGTCAGGTAAGACTTCGTTGATGGCCGTTGCTATCTGCCTGACCTGCTCCTTGGTGAGCAGTAGCTCACCATCGGCTTCAGTTGCCAAGCTCCGCCAGCCCAATATTTCCATTACGGCCTGTTCAAACTCAGACGAGACGTCCAACTCGTACTGCAATGAACTGTCGTTAGCTTCATCAGGTAGAAAGCCAGTGATGCATAGGCACATAAAAACTCCTTTTCAGCAGGCCGTGTCCACTTCCACATCGTCCATAAAAAAGCCCCCATCAAGATGGGGGCAAGTTTGGTTGCAGTTGGCAACGGAACGTTACGCTAAGTGGCGACAGTCGGGGTGTAGGAAGATTCTGAAATTGCTCGGTGCTGCTGCGCTATACGACATGCTCCGGTGGACTCAACCGCCCATCCAGCGCAAAGCGCTCCTGCAACACCAGCTCATACAACCCCGTGGCCAGCAAGGGGTTGATCAGCAGGTTCCAGCTATGGCGCGACACGCTGGAGGGGATCAGCACGAAGGGATGCTGCTCCAGCAGGCGAGCGCCGAAGGCTTGTTGGCTGTGGCTGGGGGTGCCGGGGATCAGCCAGTTGGGGTTGGGG
>NZ_JBWKZA010000041.1:0-45340 GCF_059424045.1 Pseudomonas sp. GW456-L12 | reverse complement strand
AACCGGTGGAAGACGAAGACGCGCTCAAGCCGCCGCCCAAGCCGGTGGAGAAACCCAAGCCCATCGAAAAGCCCAAGCCGGTCAAAAAACCCAAGCCGGTGAAAAAGCCCGAGCCGCCGAAAACGCCGGCTCCACCCGCCCCTGCGCCACCGGCCGCGCCCGCCGCGCCCAGCCAGCCGGCCGCCACTCCGGCGCCTGCCGCGGCCCCCGGGCCGGTCAAGGAATCGGCGGCGGTTTCCGGCCTGGCCAGCCTCGGCAACCCGCCGCCGGAATACCCGTCCCTGGCCCTGCGCCGCAACTGGGAAGGCACGGTGGTGCTGCGCATCAAGGTGCTGCCCAACGGCCGCGCCGGCAGCGTGGAAGTCACCCGTTCCAGCGGCAAGCCGCAACTGGACGAGGCCGCCGTGGCCGCGGTGAAGAACTGGAAATTCATCCCGGCCAAGCGCGGCGACACGCCGATCGAAGGCTTCGCCACCCAGACCATCGATTTCAAATTGCCGCAATGACCGCGGCCTGACCTGAACTCACAACCTGTTTACGCATGCGAGGTGTAGCCATGAACGATTCCCTGACATCCCTGATTGTCCCCGGCGTGCTCTGGGCCCTGGTGCTGTTTTCCGTGGTCAGCTGGGCACTGCTGCTGGTCAAGTCGGCGCAGTACCTGCGGCAGAAGACCCAGAACCGGCAGTTCAGCAAGGCCTTCTGGAGCGCCCCGGACCTGCTCACCGCCGCCGAGCACGCCAGCCAGTACCCCGGCTCCCTGGCGCGCATCGCCAGCAGCGGCTTCGAGGCCCTGCTGGTGGAAGAATCGCCGCGCACCACCCAGCAACTGGCCCACACCATCAACCGCGCCGACCGCCTGGAGCGCAACCTGCGCCAGCAGATCCAGAAGGAACGCCGGGCCCTGGAAAGCGGCCAGGCGGTGCTCGCCAGTATCGGCAGCACCGCGCCCTTCATCGGCCTGTTCGGTACCGTCTGGGGGATCATGGAGGCCCTGCAGAGCATCGGCGCCAGCGGTTCGGCCAGCCTGGAAACCGTGGCCGGGCCGATCGGCCATGCGTTGATCGCCACCGGCGTGGGCATCGCCGTCGCCGTGCCGGCGGTGCTGATCTACAACTTCTTCCTGCGCCGCCTGAAGCTGGCCTCGGCCAGCATGGACGACTTCGCCCATGACTTCGACGCCCTGGCCCAGCGCAGCGCCTTCGCCATCAGCCGCCAGGCCATCGCCAGCAAGACCGCCCACGCCGTACGGGAGGCCAGCTGATGTCCTTCTCTACTCAAGACAGCGACGAAGTGCTCAGTGAAATGAACGTCACGCCACTGGTGGACGTGATGCTGGTGCTGCTGGTGGTGTTCATCGTCACCGCCCCGCTGATGACCAACGCAATCAAGGTCAACCTGCCGAAAACCGACGCCGTGGCCCCTGCCGAGAAAAAAGACCCGGTGGTGGTCAGCGTCGACCAGGACGGCAAGTTCTACCTGGCCAAGTCCGAAGTGGCCCCCGAGCTGCTGGAAAGCAGCCTCAAGGAGGTCAAGGCCAAGGACAGCGAGGTGCGCGTGCAATTGCAGGCCGACACCGCCGTCAACTACGGCCAGGTGGCCAAGGCCATGGCCTCCATCGAACGTTCGGGAATCACCAGGATATCCGTGATGACCACCCGATGAAGGCAGTGCCTGGCGCCCCGTGAGGGACGCGCCAGGCACTGCCTCGAAAAATCCCGTCGCAATCGGCCGACCGCAAGACGCCACGCGCCTGCGGAGGGGATCGGCTTGCTTGAAGAAAGTGGTTTTCCGGGGCCGGTACAACCCAGCCGGAGCAATGAGGGCCCACAAGGCCATTTCGATAAACGTCTGAAAGAGTCGGAAGTAATCATGCTGATGAACATTCCACGTTTCACGCTCAAGCCACTGGTGACCACGCTGCAACGGCACCGTTTTGTCCCGCTGTACCTAGTGGCCATGGGCCTGGGCGCCGGCACCACGCAAGCCGCCGAAGAGGAGGCCGACAGCAGCGCCGCCGTCCCGGCCGCCAGTGCCGCGGCCGTGGCGCCCACCACCCAACTGCAACGGGTTGAAGTGACAGGTTCGGCGATCCGCCGGGTCGATGCCGAAACCGCGGTACCGATCACCATCCTGCGCGCCGAAGAGTTGCGCAAACAGGGGGTGAGCACCACCGCCGAACTGGTGCAGCGCATCACCGGCAGCCAGTCGATCAATAACAGCGCCGGCTCGGTGGGAGCCGCCACCGGCGGCGCCTCTTTCGCCGACATGCGCGGCATCGGCGCCAACAAGACCCTGGTGCTGCTCAACGGCCGGCGCCTGGCCAACAACGCGTTGTCGGGCACCAACTCGGCCGGCGGCGCGGTGGACCTGAACATGATCCCCTTCGCCGCCATCGACCGGGTCGAAGTGCTGCGCGACGGCGCCTCGGCCCTCTACGGCACCGACGCCATCGGCGGCGTGATCAACTTCATCACCAAAAAATCCATGACCGACGGCCAACTGACCCTGGGCGGCGAAACCCCGACCCACAGCGGCGGCGGTGCGAGCAAGGACATGAGTGCCAGCTGGGGCTTCGGCGACCTGGAAGAAGACCGCTTCAACGTGCTCGGGGTGTTCAACTACAACAAGCAGCAGAACCTGGACGCCAACGACCGCTCCTTCGCCACCGACTACCGTCCCGGCCGCGGCCTCGACCAGACCTCGGGCACGGCCTTTCCGGGCAACTACTCCCAGGGCGACAACGCCACCAACCCGCTGGCCGGCAGCAACTGCAACGGGCCGAACCTGATTGCCCGCCAGGGCCTGTGCCGCTTCAGTACCCGCGAGTACATCGATCTGGTGCCGGAGACCGAAAAGACCTCGTTCTTCGGCAAAAGCACCGCCAAGCTGGCCGACGACCACAACGTCAACCTGGAGTACTTCTGGTCGCGCAACAACAACGCCACGGCGGTCGGCCCGGCGCCCCTCACCGGCCTGAGCCTGGACTCTTCCTCGCCCTACTACCCGGGCAACGGCATCACTCCGGCGCCGACCGACTTCAGCCTCGACCCGAGCCAGCCGATCGGCGTGAACTGGCGTGAAACCGCCGCCGGTGCGCGGGAATCCAAGGACCAGAACACCAGCCAGCGCTTCGTCCTGAGTTTCGACGGCCTGGTGGCCGGCTGGGACTACAACCTCGGTGCCTCCTACAACCAGAACAAGGTGGTCTCCAGCGTCACCAACGGCTACGTCAGCGACCGCGCGATGATCGCCGGCCTGGCCAGCGGCCTGCTCAACCCGTTCGGCCCGCAGACCCAGGCCGGCCAGGACTACATCGAGCAGGCGGCCTACCACGGCGCCTACTCCACGGCTGTCGGCCGGGTCGTCGGTTTCGATGGGCGCGTCAGCCGCGAGATCGGCGACTGGTTCGGTGCCGGTCCCTCCGGCCTGGCCCTGGGCGGCGAGTACCGCAAGGAGAAATTCCACCAGGACTACGAAGAGTTCGCCGGTGACATCCAGAGCCTGGGCATCGATCCGTCCGGCAGCGTCGAGGGCAATCGCAGTGTCAGGGCGGCCTACGCCGAACTGAACGTACCGGTGCTCGACAGCCTGGAACTGTCCGTGGCCATCCGCCACGACAAATACAGCGACTTCGGCAGCACCACCAACCCGAAATACTCGTTCCGCTACCAGCCGCTCAAGGAGCTGGTGGTGCGCGGCGCCTACAGTGAAGGTTTCCGCGCGCCGTCGCTGTACGAGCTGTATGCGCCGCGCAGCATCACCTACACCCAGGGCTACTACAACGACCCGGTGCTCTGTACCGGCGGCGTGGTGCAACCCGGCGGCAACGGCGGGCGTGACTGCGGCCAGCAGTTCCTCAACCAGATCGGCGGCAACACCGACCTGGCCCCGGAAAAGGCCCGCAACGTGACCCTGGGCTTCGTCTATCAGCCAATCCGCGACCTGTCGGTGGGCCTGGACTTCTGGTGGATTCACATCTCCAACCAGATCCAGCCGTTCCCCGAATCCACGGTATTCGACCAGTCCGGCGCCTATGCCGACCGCTTCGTGCGCAACGCCGACGGTTCGTTGAACTACATCGTCACCGGCAACGCCAACCTGGGCATAGTCGAAACCAACGGTGTCGACGTGTCCCTGGACTACCGCTTTCCCAATACCCCCTACGGCCAGTTCGGCCTCGGGCTGCAAGGCACCTACGTCAAGAGCTACGACTTCCAGAGCACCATCAAGGGGCCGTTCACCGACAAGGTCGGCGACTTCGAGGGCGATGGCGTGATCGCCCGCTGGAAACACAACCTCACCGGCACCTGGACCCTGGGCGCCGCGCGGGCCTCGCTGAGCAACCGCTTCACCACCGGCTACAACGACTACGACCGCAGCACCAACGCCCGCGTGGCCTCGTACTCGGTGTGGGACCTGGCGGCCGGCTACACCTTCGACAAGGTGCTGGACGTCGACGCCGGGGTGAAGAACGTCTTCGACCGCGACCCACCGTTCTCCAACCAGGCCTACAACTTCCAGAGCGGCTACGACCCCCGTTACACCGACCCGCTGGGCCGCACCCTGTTCGCGCGCATGACGTACCACTTCTGAGTCACCGCCGGGGCCGCGCAAGACTCCGGCCGGCCCCGGCCGCATTGCGAATTCGCGCCCCATGGCGGCCCGCCGCCGTGGGTCTTTTCGCCCTGCCGACCCAGGCTTTCCGGCATCACGAGGAACCTTTCGATCATGTCTGCACTGACTCGCACCCTGGCTGGGCTGGCGCTGGCTGCCGCGCTGCTTGGCGCCGCCGGCGGGGCCCTGGCCGCCGCCCATGGCAGCTATGCCATGACGGTCTATGGCGAACCGCCGAAGTACCCGCCGGGCTTCCAGCACTTCGACTACGTCAACCCCGATGCGCCCAAGGGCGGCTCCCTGAGCCGCGCCTCGATGGAGATCGGCCAGTTCAACTACATCACCCCCTATGCCGACCAGGGTATCGCGGTGGCCCAGGTCAACGACTGGGTGTATTCGCCCCTGGCCTTTCGCTCCCTGGACGAGCCCTACACCGTCTACGGGCTGGTGGCCGAACGCATGGAGCGCGACCCCGACGGCCTGTGGGTGCGCTTCTACCTCGACCCCAGGGCACGCTTCGCCGATGGCACGCCGATCACCGCGCAAGACGTGCGCTACACCTTCGACCTGCTGCTGAGCAAGGGCAGCCTGAGCTATCGCCAGCTGTACGGCGACGTGCGGGACGTGGTGATCGAAGGCCCCGGGCAGGTGCGCTTCGACTTCAAGAACAACCTCAACCGCACCCTGGCCCTGGACCTGGCGACCCTGCGCGTGCTGCCCGAACACTGGTGGAGGACCCGCAACTTCGCCAACGGCGGCGGTTTCGAGCCGCCCCTGGGCAGCGGGCCATACAAGGTCGGCAAGGTCGACGCCGGGCGCAGCATCAGCTTCGAGCGCGACCCGAACTGGTGGGCCAGAGACCTGCCGGTCAGCCGCGGCCTGTACAACTTCGACCGCCTGACGGTGAATTTCTACGGCGACACCGACGTCGCCCGCCAGTTGCTGCAGGCCGGTGCCTTCGACTACAACCGCGAGTTTTCCTCGTCCGGTTACGTGGTCGGCTACGACAGCCCGGCCCTGCGCGACGGCCGCCTGCAACAGGCGATCCTCGCACCCGACAAGCCCACCGCCGCCCAGGGCTTTGTGTTCAACCTGCAGCAGCCGGTCTTCCACGACCGCCGGGTGCGCCAGGCGCTGACCCTGCTGTGGGATTTCGAGTGGACCAACAAGCAGATGATGCGCGGCTTCTACGTGCGCCAGCAGAGCTACTGGCCGAAAAGCGAAATGGCCGCCACCGCCCTGCCGGACGCCCGCGAACGGGAGATCCTCGACCCCCTGCGCGGACAGATCCCCGACGAAGTCTTCACCCAAGTCTACCGGGCCCCGCAGACCGACGGCAGCGGCCGCATCCGCGACAAGCAACTGCTGGCCCTGCGCCTGCTGGCCGAGGCCGGCTGGACACCCCGGAACAACCGACTGGTGAACGCCGCCGGCGAACCGCTGGAGTTCACCTTCCTTGATGGCCAGGGCGGCTTCGACCGCATGCTGCTGCCGTACAAACGCACCCTGGCGCAGATCGGCATCACCCTCAACCTGCGGCGCATCGATTCGGCGCAGTACATCAACCTGCTCAACGCCCGGGACTACGACATGATCGTCACCAGCTTCCCCCGCAGCGGCGACCCCATCGTCTCCCCGGGTCGCGAGCTGTACAGCCTGTACGGCTCGCAAAGCGCGACCCAGGTCGGTAGCTCCAACTCCATGGTGCTGGCCAACCCGGCCGTGGACCGCCTGATCGATGGCCTGGTCCAGGCCAATAGCCGCGACGAGATGGTGCATTACGCCCGGGCCCTGGACCGGGTGCTGCAATGGGGCCAATACATGATTCCCAATTACTACTCCAAGGGCACGCCCACGGTGTTCCAGAACCGCTTCGGTCGGCCGGCCATCGCGCCGATCTACGACGAGGGCCTGAACACCTGGTGGGAGGTCAGCCCCAAGGCCCTGACCACCCGCCAGATGAGCACCCTGCGCGGCACCGTGGAGGCGCACTGACATGGGCCGTTACCTGAGTCGTCGCCTGCTGCTGATCATCCCCACCCTGCTGTGCATCCTGGTGGTCAACTTCCTGATCGTCCAGGCCGCGCCCGGCGGCCCGGTGGAACAGGCCATCGCCCGCCTGCAAGGCTTCGGCGGGCATGCCATGGGCGGTGGCGCCGAGGTCGCCGCCGTGGGTGGCGGCGGACGCAACAGCCGTGGCCTGGACCCGGCGCTGATCGAGGAGATCAAGCACCACTACGGCTTCGACAAGCCAATGCACCAGCGCCTGTGGCTGATGCTGAAGAACTACGCGCAACTGGACTTCGGCAACAGCTTCTTCCGCGGGGCCAAGGTCACCGACCTGATCCTGCAGAAACTGCCGACCTCGCTGTCCCTCGGCCTGTGGGCGACCCTGATCACCTACCTGGTGTCGATTCCCCTGGGAGTGCGCAAGGCGATCCGCAATGGCAGCGCCTTCGATGCCTGGACCAGCAGCGCCATCGTCCTCGGCTACGCCATGCCGGCGTTCCTGTTCGCCATCCTGCTGATCGTGGTGTTCGCCGGCGGCAGCTACCTGGACTGGTTCCCGGTGCAGGGCCTGGTCTCGGACAACTTCGCCAGCCTCGGACCCCTGGCCAAGGTCGGCGACTACCTGTGGCACCTGGTGCTGCCGGTGTCGGCGCTGGTGATCGGCGGCTTCGCCACCCTGACCCTGCTGACCAAGAACAGCTTCCTCAACGAGATCAGCCGCCAGTACGTGGTCACCGCCCGGGCCAAGGGCCTGAGCGAGCGTCGGGTGCTCTACGGCCATGTGTTTCGCAACGCCATGCTGCTGGTGATCGCCGGCATTCCCACGGCGCTGATCGAGGTGTTCTTCGCCGGCTCGCTGCTGATCGAGACCCTCTTCAACCTCGACGGCCTCGGGCGCATGAGCTACGAGGCGGCGGTGTCGCGGGACTACCCGGTGGTGTTCGGCGCGCTGTTCCTGTTCACCCTGTTCGGCCTGCTGATCAAGCTGATCGGCGACCTGTGCTACAGCCTGGTCGATCCGCGCATCGACTTCTCGGCGAGGACTGCCTGATGTTCACACTCTCTCCCCTGGGCCGTCGCCGTATCGAACACTTCAAGGCCAACCGCCGGGGTCGCTGGTCGCTGTGGCTGTTTATCGGCCTGTGCCTGGTCTGCCTGGGCGGCGAGCTGATCGCCAACGACAAGCCCCTGGTCATCCGCTATCACGGCGCCTGGTATTTCCCGATCCTCAGCGACTACGACGAAACCGAGTTCGGCGGCGAACTGCCGTTCCAGCCCGACTATTCCAGCAGCTACGTGCACGAACTGATCGAGGGCCAGGGCGGCTGGATGCTGTTCCCGCCGATCCCCTTCAGCTACGACACGGTCAACTATGACCTCAGCCTGCCGGCCCCCAGCCCGCCCTCGGCGCAGAACTGGCTGGGCACCGACGACCAGGCCCGGGATGTGCTGGCGCGGGTGATCTTCGGCACGCGGGTGTCGATCCTGTTCGCCCTGGCGCTGACCGTCATCAGTGCGCTGATCGGCATCACCGCCGGCGCCCTGCAGGGTTATTACGGCGGCTGGGTCGACCTGTTCGGGCAGCGCCTGCTGGAAATCTGGTCGGGGCTGCCGGTGCTGTACCTGCTGATCATTCTCTCGGGGTTCGTCTCGCCGAGCTTCTGGTGGCTGCTGGGGATCATGGCGCTGTTCTCCTGGCTGGCCCTGGTGGACGTGGTGCGCGCCGAGTTCCTGCGCGGGCGCAACCTGGAGTACGTCAAGGCCGCCCGGGCCCTGGGCCTGAGCGACGGCGAGCTGATGCGTCGGCACATCCTGCCCAATGCCATGACCTCCACCCTGACCTACCTGCCGTTCATTCTCACCGGCGCCATCGCCACCCTCACCGCCCTGGATTTTCTCGGCTTCGGCATGCCCGCCGGCACCGCCTCGCTGGGCGAACTGATCGGCCAGGCCAAGCGCAATCTGCAAGCACCCTGGCTGGGCCTGACGGCGTTTTTCGCCCTGGCGCTGATTCTCTCGTTGCTGGTGTTTATCGGCGAAGCCTGCCGCGACGCCTTCGATCCCCGGAGCTGACATGCACGACAACCTGATTGAAATCCGCAACCTCAAGGTGGCCTTCGCCGGCACCGAAGTGGTCCATGGCCTGGACCTGGATATCCGCCGTGGCGAATGCCTGGCCCTGGTGGGCGAGTCCGGCTCGGGCAAGTCGGTGACCGCCCACTCGATCCTGCGCCTGCTGCCGGCGCAGAAGGTGCAGACCCAGGGCAGCATCCGCTACGCCGGCCTGGACCTGGTGCAGGCCAGCGACGCCCAGTTGCGCACCCTGCGCGGCAACCGCATCGCGATGATCTTCCAGGAACCCATGACCTCGCTGAACCCGCTGCACACGGTGGAGAAACAGATCGGCGAAGTGCTGGACGTGCACAAGGGCCTGCGCGGTCGCGCGGCCCGGGCGCGGACCCTGGAACTGCTGGAGCTGGTGGGTATCGGCGAGCCGCACAAACGCCTCAAGGCCTACCCGCACCAGTTGTCCGGCGGCCAGCGCCAGCGGGTAATGATCGCCATGGCCCTGGCCAACGAGCCGGAGCTGTTGATCGCCGACGAGCCAACCACGGCGCTGGATGTGACGGTGCAGCGCAAGATCCTCGAACTGCTGATCGCGTTGCAGCAACGCCTGGGCATGTCGCTGCTGCTGATCAGCCACGACCTCAACCTGGTGCGGCGCATCGCCCAGCGGGTGTGCGTGATGCGCCAGGGCGAGATCGTCGAGCAGGCCGAGTGCGAGGCGCTGTTTAGCGCCCCACGGCATCCCTACAGTCGCTTGCTGATCGAAGCCGAGCCCAGCGGCGCCCCGGTGCCCAGCGCCTATTCGCACAATCTGCTGGAAGTGAGTGAACTCAAGGTCTGGTTTCCCCTGCCCAAGGGCCTGTTCAGTCGCCAGCGCGACTACATCAAGGCGGTGGACGGCGTCAGCCTGAGCCTGCACCGGGGCAAGACCCTGGGCATCGTCGGCGAGTCCGGCTCGGGCAAGTCCACACTCGGCCAGGCGATCCTGCGGCTGGTGGAGTCCGAGGGTGGCATCCGCTTCGGCAACAAGGAGCTGAGCATCCTCAACCAGCGCCTGATGCGCCCCTTGCGCCGGCAGCTACAGGTGGTGTTCCAGGACCCCTTCGGTAGTCTCAGCCCGCGCATGTCGGTGCAGCAGATCATCGCCGAAGGCCTGCTGACCCACGGTATCGGCACCGCCGAGGAACGCGAGGCGGCGGTGATCCGCGTGCTCGAGGAAGTCGGCCTCGACCCGCAGAGCCGCCACCGCTACCCCCACGAGTTTTCCGGCGGCCAGCGCCAGCGCATCGCCATCGCCCGCGCCCTGGTGCTGGAGCCGGCGCTGATCCTGCTGGACGAACCCACTTCGGCCCTCGACCGCACCGTACAGAAGCAGGTGGTCCAGCTGCTGCGGGAGTTGCAGGTACGCCACGGCCTGACCTACCTGTTTATCAGCCACGACCTGGCGGTGGTCCACGCCCTGGCCCACGACCTGATCGTGATCAAGGACGGCAAGGTGGTGGAACAAGGGCCGTCGCAGGCGATCTTCAGCGCGCCGCAACACCCCTATACCCGGGAACTGTTGCAGGCTTCGGGGCTGCAATGGAGCCCGCCGCAGGCCTGCGAAGAACCGGCCTGAGGCTCTGTTCCGGGGGTTGGCGCAGCTATCATTGGCGTCGATGGTCACCATCGACCCAATGAAATTCTCAAAAAAAATCCGCCACGTAACATCTGCTCCATACCAACCAAACAACACCCCGGAGCACACCACCATGAAACGCCAAATTCTTCTCAGCATCGCTTTCTCGGTTCTTGCAGCAAACGCTTTTGCCGCGTCCTCGGCCTACCCGGTGGTCGCCGAAGGCGGCTCGGATCGCCTGATTGAAAAACGTGTCGCCGAAGGTGGCGCCGATCGCTTGATCGAACGCCGCGTTGCCGAAGGTGGTTCCGATCGCTTGATCGAACGTCGCGTTGCCGAAGGTGGTTCCGATCGCTTGATCGAACGTCGCGTTGCCGAAGGTGGCTCCGACCGTCTGATCGAGCGCCGTGTTGCCGAAGGTGGTTCCGACCGTCTGATCGAACGTCGCGTTGCCGAAGGTGGCTCCGACCGTCTGATCGAGCGTCGCGTCGCTGAAGGTGGTGCAGATCGTCTGATCGAACGTCGTGTAGCTGAAGGTGGTTCCGACCGTCTGATCGAGCGTCGCGCCGTATGATTGCGCGGTCCGCAGTACTCGAAAAAAAGCCCGGCCTTATCAGCCGGGCTTTTTTCATTTCAGGGCGTCGGGATTCCCCGATCGATCGCTTTCACCCTGCTCACTTCGCCATGCAGCGCTGATACCGCTCGTCCACCCGTTTGGCGAACCAGGCGGTGGTCAGTTTGCGGGTGATCTTCGGGCTCTTCAGCTGGATACCCGGCAGGATCTGCCGCGGCAAAGCCTTGCCCTGGGCCTGATCGGCCAAGGCGAATACCCGCTTGTACAGCTTGGTGTCTTCGAACTCGAGGCTGTTGCCCTTCTCCAGCTGGTTGCGAATGGTCGGGTTGCGCATGTCCAGGGATTTGCCCAGGGCGCGCGCCGCCAGCTCGGTGCTGCCGGGCATGATCGAGTCGTAGCGGATCAGGTCGCCGTCCAGCGCCAGGGAAATCCCCGAGGCCACGCTCAGGGCGTTCTGGAACGCGGCATTGCGGCTGGCGTACCAGCCGGCGTTGAAATCGGCGAAGCGGTACAGCGGCTGCGGGTAATTCACCGGGTAACCGAGCAAGTGGGCGATGCCGAAATACATGCCGCCACGCCGGCTGAACACCTCGCGGCGGATCGAGCCGTCCACGCTGTAGGGGTAATTGCGCGCCTGCTGCTCGGCGAAGTCGATGCTGACCTGCATCGGCCCGCCGGTGTGCACCGGGTTGAAACCGCCGAACAAGGTCTTGCCCATGGGCACGCTGCCGATGAAGTCGTCGAAGATCGTGCTCAGTTCCTTCTCCGTGCGCGCCCCGGCCAGGCGCTCGCTGTAGGACTTGCCGTTCGGCGAACGCACCTGCAGCGCCGCGCTGACCAGCATCGACGGCACATGCACCTTGGCCGCGCGGCGGTCGATTTCGCCGCGGGCGATCTTGCCCAGCCCCGGCACCGGCGGGTCGACCTGATAGGTGGACTCCTGCTCGGCCACCGCCAGCACCGCGCAGAGGTTGCTCTTGCTCGGCTCGATGCCCTGGGCGGTAAAGGCCACCTGGATATCCCGGGCCCAGCCCTGGCGATCGGCGACCTTGGCCGGCAGCAGGCGCGCCACCTGGGCCTGGACCTGGGCCGGGCTGGGCGCCGGCGCCTTTGAACCGAACTGGCCGGCACAGCCGGCCAGGGCCAGCGAGGCCGCGACAGCGGCCCAGCGAAGTGAATGCAGAGGTTTTATAGACATGGCTTCCCAGTAATTCCGAAGGTGGCCCGCGCTTGAGGTGCATGCGTCGCCGCGGATATCGACCCTCAAGGCGCCGCGCTGTTCCGTGCCAGAGGCAGGCCATTTGAGCATTCCCCGTGACCGACGGCGAATTTCACCTAATCTGAAAGCTCATCGCCCACAGAAAAACAACACAGGGGGCCCATCGTGAGCGTGCAACTCAACCACACCATCGTCTGGTGCCGCGACAAGCAACGGTCGACGGATTTTCTCGTGCAGGTGCTCGGCCTGCCGCCACCTGTGCCCTTCGGCCCGATGCTGGTGGTGCAGCTGGATAACGGCGTGTCCCTGGATTACTACGACAACGACCCGCCCATCGCTTCCCAGCACTACGCCTTTCTGGTCGCCGCCGACGACTTCGAACCGATACTGCAACGCATTCGCCAGCGCGGCCTGGCGTTCTGGGCCGACCCGGGCAAGCAGCGCCCCAATGAAATCAACCGCCACGAAGGCGGACGCCGGGTGTATTTTGATGACCCCGACGGCCACCTGCTGGAAGTGTTCAGCCAGACCTGAGCGTCCTTTACCTGCCCTGGAGTCCCCTGCGCCATGCTCTCACTGGATTTTCTCATTACCTCGCTGATCGTCGTGCTGATCCCCGGCAGCGGCGTGATCCTGACCATTTCCACGGCGCTGGTGGCCGGCAAGCGCGCCAGCCTGTTCACCGCCATCGGCTGCACCGCCGGGATAGTCCCGCACCTGCTGGCCTCGGTGCTGGGCCTGTCGGCCATCCTGCACACCAGCGCGCTGGCCTTCCAGGGCTTGAAGTTCGCCGGGGTCGCCTACCTGCTGTACCTGGCCTACGCTACCTGGCGCGACCGCTCGGCCTTCGCCGTGGACACCAGCGCTCCTGCCACCAGCGCTGGCGGCCTGGTGCTCAAGGCCTGCCTGCTGAACATCCTCAACCCCAAGCTGACGATTTTCTTCCTGGCCTTCCTGCCGCAGTTCATCAGCCACGACGGCCCATCGCCGGCCATGCAGATGCTCGGCCTGAGCGGTGTGTTCATGGCGATGACCTTCGCTGTATTCGTGGTCTACGGCCTGCTGGCCAACCTGTTCCGCAAGGCGGTGATCGAGTCGCCCCAGGTGCAGAACTGGCTGCGCCGCAGCTTTGCCGCGAGCTTCGCCGCCCTGGGCCTGAACCTGGCGTTCGCCCAGCGCTGAAACCTGCTACACGAAACCGGCATGACATTGATCTCTCGACGAGGGCAAGGACATGAACCGCAGCGACGTACTGATCATTGGCGCCGGCCCCACCGGCCTGGTTCTGGCGCTGTGGCTGAGCCGGCAAGGGGTCAAGGTGCGCATCCTCGACCAGACCACCGGCCCGGGCACCACCTCCCGGGCCCTGGCGGTGCAGGCCCGGACCCTTGAGCTGTACCGCCAGCTGGACCTGACCCAGGCCATCCTCGACCAGGGTCACCGGGTCCCGGCCGCCAACCTCTGGGTCAAGGGCGAACAGGCCGCCCATCTGCCCCTGAGCAGCATCGGCGCCGACCTGACGCCCTACCCCTTCCTGGAAATCTACCCGCAAGACCAGCACGAACAACTGCTGATCGAGCGTCTGCAGCGTTTCGGCGTGACGGTCGAGCGCCAGACCGAACTGCTGGGCTTCATCGACCACGGCCACCTGGTCAGCGCCCAGCTGCGCGGCGCCGACGGCCATGAGGAAACCTGCCAGGCCTTCTACCTGGCCGGCTGCGACGGCGCCCATTCGACAGTGCGCAAGACCCTGGGCATCGACTTTCCCGGCGGCACCTATCAGCAGGTGTTTTATGTGGCCGATGTCGACGCCCGCGGGCCGGCGCTCAATGGCGAGTTGCACGCGGACCTCGACGAGGCGGACTTCCTCGCGGTCTTTCCGCTGGCCGGCGAAGGCCGGGCACGGCTGATCGGCACGGTGCGCGACGAACGTGCCGAACAGGCGGAAACCCTCAGGTTCGAGGACGTCAGCCGCCGCGCCATGGACAACCTCAAGGTCCAGGTCGACAAGGTCAACTGGTTCTCCACCTACCGCGTGCATCACCGGGTAGCCGAGCGCTTCTTCAGCGGCCGCGCCTTTCTGCTTGGCGATGCCGCCCACGTGCACAGCCCGGCCGGCGGCCAGGGCATGAACACCGGGATCGGCGACGCCATCAACCTGGCCTGGAAGCTCGCCGCGGTGCTCAACGGCAAGGCCGAGGAGCACCTGCTGGCGACCTACGAGTTCGAACGCATCGAATTCGCCCGGCGCCTGGTGGCCACCACCGACCGGGTGTTCAGCTTCGTCACCGCCGACGGGCCGATCGCCAACCTGCTGCGCACCCGCCTGGCGCCGCTGCTGATCCCCAAGGTGACTGCGGTGGAAGCGGCGCGCGAGTTCCTGTTTCGCACGGTGTCGCAGATCACCCTCAACTACCGCGACATGCCCCTGAGCTGCGGCAGCGCCGGCCATGTCCACGGCGGCGACCGCCTGCCCTGGGCCCACGGTGCGGTCACCGACAATTTCGCCAGCCTCGACTACCTGGGGTGGCAGGTGCATGTGTACGGCGTCACCAGCGACGCCCTGCGCGCCTGGTGCGCCGAGCGGCAGATGCCGCTGACGGTGTTCGACTGGGAACCGGCGCACCAGGCCGCTGGCCTCGCGCGCAACGGCTTCTACCTGCTGCGGCCGGACACTTACGTGGCGCTGGCGGAGAAATCGGCGGACCCGAAGGTGCTGGAACGCTATTTCGAGGAGCGCAAGATTACGCTGTGAGTAGCGTTGCAGCCGCAGTCGACTGGGCAGCAGGGATTGTTTGCGGTGTTAGAGCTGACGCTATCGCGGGCAAGCCTCGCTCCTACAGAGGACGGTGAACTTCTGTAGGAGCGAGGCTTGCCCGCGATAGGGCCCTTGAGGGCGATACATTTACATCTGGTACACCGCTGGAGCGCGTCAGATCCCGGCGAGCGCCAGGTCCATGGCGAAGTAGGTGAAGATCAGGTCGGCACCGGCGCGCTTGATCGAGCCCAGGCTTTCACGCACCACCCGCGCTTCGTCGATGGCCCCGGCCTGGGCGCCGAACTTGATCATCGCGTACTCGCCGCTGACCTGGTACGCCGTCACCGGCAGGCGCGAGGCTTCGCGGATGTCGCGGATGATGTCCAGGTAAGCGCCGGCCGGCTTGACCATCAGCGAGTCCGCGCCTTCCTGTTCGTCCAGCAAGGACTCGCGCACCGCTTCGCGGCGGTTCATCGGGTTCATCTGGTAGCTCTTGCGGTCGCCTTTCAAGGCGCTGCCGCCGGCCTCGCGGAACGGACCGTAGAGCGCCGAGGCGAACTTGGTGGAATAGGCCATGATCGCGGTCTGGCTGAAGCCGGCCTCGTCCAGGGCGCGGCGGATGGCCTGGACCTGCCCGTCCATGGCCGCCGACGGCGCGATCACATCGGCGCCGGCGCGGGCCGCGGCCACCGCCTGCTTGCCGAGGTTGACCAGGGTCTGGTCGTTATCCACTTCATGGCCGTGCAGCACGCCGCAGTGGCCATGGTCGGTGTACTCGCAAAAGCAGGTGTCGGACATCACGATCATCTCCGGCACCGCGTCCTTGGCGATCCGCGACATGCGCGACACCAGGCCGTTGTCGTTCCAGGTGTCGCTGCCGTTGCTGTCCAGGTGGTGCGACACGCCGAAGGTCATCACCGACTTGATCCCGGCACGGGCGTAACGCTCGATCTCCCCGGCCAGCTTCGATTCCGGAATGCGCATCACCCCCGGCATGCTCTTGATCGGCACGAAATCGTCGATCTCTTCCTCGACGAAAATCGGCAGCACCAGGTCGTTGAGGGTGAACTCGGTTTCCTGGAACAGGCTGCGCATCTGTTCGCAGCGGCGCAGGCGACGGGGACGGGCTTGGGGGAACTGGCTGGACATGGGATTTCCTCAGGGCAGGCCAAGTAAGACGAGGCTGGGTGCGAAAAGACCGCAGCCAAAAAGAGCGAAGCTTATGCCCCAAGCCCCGACCGGCACAAACGCCGCGTCGCCAAAACTGTGTTTGCGCTTTGGTAACAATGCCGTGAAAGCAGGGGGTTACGCCTGTCAGGCAAATGCTCCACGGCGAAACTGTCGCGTCGATTTTCGATCTAAATAAGACACGCAGAGCTGCGCAGGCCGGCCTTGAAGACCAGCGCCTGCGGCACCTGCTCGCCGCGTGTGCAGGACCTTGCGCCCGATAGAAGCAGGCCCGGGCGAATCATCTGCCGGGGACGACATCGAGGATTCCAGTCGAGCTCCCTGGCAGCACATTCGCGCGATGGTTGTCGCGGGCACAAGAACCGGGTTTGCAGGCTGTGAGCCCGGTTGTCGTTCTGTCGTGGCGGGTCGCCACAGGGACGTTCGCGGCCCGCCCCTTGACCCGGGAGGAGAAGCGAAAATGACCAACTCCGTGAAAAAAATGCCAATCCAGACTGAAGACAAGGCCACCCGGCGCTCGAGCATGAGCGACCTGTGGCAACCCCTGGAAAAACTGCGGCAACAGGTCGATCACCTGTTCGATGACTTCAATCGCGGCCCCGGCCTGTCACCCTTCAGCCGCGGGCTGTTCGATGTGGATCCGTTCTGGCGGCGCGAGCTGATCGGCCGCGGCATGCCTGCCGTCGACATCACCGAGAAAGACGAGAGCTTCGAAATCACTGCCGAATTACCCGGCATGGATCAGAAGAATATCGAGATCAAACTCTCCGACGGCAGCCTGATCATCAAGGGTGAAAAGCGCGAGGAAACCCAAGAAAACAGAAAGGGCTACCACCTGAGCGAACGTCATTACGGCTCCTTCGAGCGGGTGTTCAACCTGCCCAAGGGGGTCGATGCCGAAAAGATCGAGGCGAGCTTCAGCAAAGGCGTGCTGAGTATCTCGCTGCCGAAAAAACCCGCCGCCATGACGGCGGACAAGGTCGTGCAGATCAAAGGCGAATGACCCAGGCCAGCCAGCCCCTTGCCGGGAAAACGGCAAGGGGCTTTTTTTGTTTGACGATGACACCAGCCCGGCACTTCGCTGGACTGCGCCTAAGCCAGATACAGCAGATTTATCAATCACTTAGGCGAGTTCAACATAGGCCGGTGCTTTCCGAAACCTGACCCGGCTTCCGGTCGCGTGGCGTTAGGCAAGAGCGTGAGAGGTCACGTTTTATCGTCTCGTCTTATAGAGTCGGCACAGGGGTACTGCCGTTCAAGGCTGGAATCTTTGAAAACACGTCAGCCATAAAATCCATGAACACGATAGCCCGTGTGGGGAGCAATCTATTGGCAACATAAACCATCTGCACGGGGACAGGGGGAGCCGCATGGTTGGTGAGAATGACCTGTAATCTCCCGCTGTTCAGCCCGCCCTCAAACAGCCACGCAGGTCCTTGCGCCACACCCAGGCCTGCCGCGACCGCCGCACTCACAGCGTCGGGCGAGTTGACCCTGAGCCTGCCGGCAATCGGAATGTCCGCGTCCCGGAACCGCCAGGTCGCCCCGGACGACAGTAAGGTGTAGATGATGCAATCGTGGTCGCGTAGATCATCCGGGGTCTGCGGAACTCCGCGTTTAGCCAAGTAGTCCTTGCTGGCGACGAAGACCCGGTCGTACCGTCCAAGAGGCCGGGCGCGCAAGGTGCTGTCCTCCAGCTGTCCTATGCGAATGGCGAGTTCGGTGCCTTCATTGACCAGGTCTACGTAGCGATCGTTGAGTTGGAGATCCAAGGTCAATTGAGGGTAGCGCTCCAAAAAGGCCGGCACATGCGGCAGCACAAACGCGTGTGCGAGAGCTGTCGGACAGGCTACGCGCAAGAGTCCCGATGGCTCGACGTTGTTCCTGAAGGACGATTCGGATTCATCCACCGCATCCAGGATGCGCCGGATGTCCGCATAGTAGCGTTCGCCCTCCGGCGTCAAGGACAGCTTGCGCGTAGATCGGTGGAGCAAGCGCGTCTGCAAATGATCCTCCAGAGCCGCTACATAGCGGCTTACATTGGGTTGCCCCAGCCCTAGATCGCGCCCTGCCGCCGAAAAGCTCCCAGTTTCTACAGCACGCGCGAAGCATGTCATCAAAAGAAATCGGTCCACTTCGCCGCCTCGATTCATGCTGGATTTGCATGAATTATATGCGAACAGGCAGTCTTATCCGATACGGGGCATGAGCGCATATTTCTCCATGTCGACCGCAGTGGTCGTCATTCACCGGAGAATTCAAATGTCGCGCTTGCAAGGTAAACGTACTCTCATCACTGGCGGCACCAGTGGCATCGGGCTGGAAACGGCAAAGCAGTTCCTGGCGGAGGGTGCTCGCGTGATCGTAACGGGTGTCAACCCCGATTCGATTGCAAAGGCCCAGGCCGAATTGGGCCCGGAAGTGCCGGTGCTGCGCGCCGACTCGGCCAGCGTTGCAGCACAAAAGGAGCTGGCACACGTCATCAAGGAACACTACGGCCAACTCGACGTTGCCTTCCTCAATGCCGGCGTATCCGTCTGGCTGCCCATTGAGGAATGGACGGAAGATATGTTCGACCGCTCTTTCGACATCAACGTCAAAGGGCCGTACTTCCTGATGCAGGCGCTGTTGCCGGTCTTCGCAAATCCTGCTTCCGTAGTGTTGACGACTTCCGTAAGCGCGCATGCAGGCGCAGATCGCTCGTCCGTGTATGCCGCAACGAAGGCCGCATTGCTGAACATGTCGAAGACGCTCTCGACCGAATTGCTGGGCCGTGGCATCCGTGTCAACGCAGTGAGCCCTGGCCCCGTCGAGACTCCGCTTTACGACAAGCTCGGTATTCCGGAAGCTTATCGCGAGCAGCTTAACAAAGAGATCGCGGCAACCATTCCGCTTGGGCGCTTCGGTACCTCCGACGAGGTGGCCAAAGCAGTGCTGTATCTGGCATCCGACGAGTCGCGCTGGACAGTCGGCTCTGAAATCGTCCTTGACGGCGGCCGCCTGCTGAATGGCTAAGCGCGCAGCTCAAGAATTGCGCGAATGCAACATCGCCTGGGCTGAGTTAATTAGGTCCTGAACGCCCGCCTCAGCACTTGGCGACGAACCAGTCCAATCCAGACTGTGCAAACAGCGGTACGCGGGAAACCTCTGCCGCTGTTTCCGCTTGATAAACCATCCACCAGATTTTCGACGGCCTTGCGCGCATTTCGGCTTGGCGTGAGGCGCTTGAGGCGCGCTCCAGCGTAAGGGATGCCGTTGTCGAAGACTATGCCGATCGTTTCCAAACGCATCTGCGCCAACAAGGAGCGCTGATCGCTGCCGCTTAGCCGAAGCGATCAATCAACCCAAGCCTTTCGATCAGGAGTCGGGAACATGACGAATCCATCAAAAAGCGCTCTGATCCTCGTTGAGTATGTCAACGATTGGCTGGCCCCAACGGGTGGACAAACGTGCATGATTCGAAGGTGGCAAGATCCGACCTAAGTTACTGTTCCGTATAGGTGTATGGTCCAAGTCTGTGTGTGTCGAGGACTTGACATAGGCCCTTTTTTGCCGGCCGGCACACCCGCTCAGCGCGAGCTATTGAGCGCCACGGCCGCCAGGATCAGCACCTTCAAGGCGGCCTCGTCAAGCTTGTCACCTTCATGCAGATCGATCGCCCGCCGGGTATTGCCCTCGAGGCTGGCATTGAACAGCCCTGCCGGATCGTCCAGCGCGGCGCCCTTGGCGAAGGTCAGTTTCACCACGTTCTTGTAGGTCTCGCCGGTGCAGAGGATGCCGCCGTGGGACCACACCGGCACCCCGCGCCACTTCCACTCCTCGACCACCTGCGGGTCGGCCTGGCGGATCAGCCTCCGGACCCGGGCCAGCCTCTCGCCGCGCCAGTCGCCCAGCTCTTCGATGCGCCCGTCTATCAGCTGTGAAGCGCAACCGCTCTGCTCTGCCGGCGTGGCGTCGCTGCTCTGTTTCTTCATCCTGGTCATCCTCTGGAGGGGTCGCCCGACATTTGAGTATCGCTGACGGGTCATTTCCCTCCAGGTAACCGACGAGCGTCACACCGGTAGCCCGGTGCCCGGTTTGTTTTTTGGCATGGGGATTTCCGTCGTCAGGCGCCGCACGCCCTCGATGCGGGCTTGCTTCTGGCGTCGCTCGGATACGCTGGCGCCCCTGGGATTGAAGGCAGGAGGCAGTGGTCTTGACAGGAGGGAGTAGCGGGAATCGAGAGCCAGGCACGCCATCCATGCGCACCTGGTTTCTTTACAGCGGGGGGTGAATCAGTTCCACGGACGGTCGCCGTGCTCGTCCTTGACCCGGGTCGGCAGGCCCATCAGGTCCAGCGCCTTGAGGAACGGCTCGGCCGGCAGCTCCTCGACGTTGACCATGCGCTGCACGTCCCACTCGCCACGGGCCACCAGCAAGGCCGCGGCCACCGGCGGTACGCCCGCGGTGTAGGAAATGCCCTGACTGTCGGTTTCGGCAAAGGCTTCTTCGTGGCAGGCCACGTTGTAGATGAACACTTCGCGCGGCTGACCATCCTTGGTGCCCTTGACCAGGTCGCCGATGCAGGTTTTGCCGGTGTAGCCCGGCGCCAGCGAGGCAGGGTCCGGCAGCACGGCCTTGACCACTTTCAGCGGCACCACTTCCAGGCCTTCGGCGGTCTTGACCGGTTGCTCGGAGAGCAGGCCGAGGTTCTTGAGCACGGTGAACACGTTGATGTAGTGCTCGCCGAAGCTCATCCAGAAGCGCACGTTGGGCACGTCGAGGTTCTTCGACAGCGAGTGCACTTCATCGTGACCGGTCAGGTACAGGTTCTGCGAACCGACCACCGGCAGGTCGTCGGTACGCTTGACTTCGAACATGGTGTTGCTGGTCCACTGGCTGTCCTGCCAGCTCCACACCTGCCCGGTGAATTCGCGGAAATTGATTTCCGGATCGAAATTGGTGGCGAAATATTTGCCATGGGAACCGGCATTGACGTCGAGAATATCGATCGAATCAATGCGGTCGAAATACTGTTGCTTGGCCAGGGCCGCATAGGCGTTGACCACGCCCGGATCGAAGCCCACGCCAAGAATGGCGGTGACGTTCTTCTGCTGGCATTCCTCGAGGTGTTTCCACTCGTAGTTGCCATACCAGGGCGGCGTCTCGCAGATCTTGCCCGGTTCTTCGTGAATGGCGGTGTCCAGGTAGGCCACGCCGGTATCGATGCAGGCACGCAGCACCGACATGTTGAGGAAGGCGGAGCCGACGTTGATGACGATCTGCGATTCGGTCTCGCGGATCAGCGCCTTGGTCGCCTCGATATCCAGCGCGTTGAGCGCATAGGCCTTGATTTCAGCGGGCTGTTTGAGGCTGCCCTTGGCCTTGACGCTGTCGATGATGGCCTGGCATTTGGAGATGTTGCGCGACGCGATAGCAATACGACCGAGTTCGTCGTTGTGCTGCGCGCACTTGTGGGCCACCACCTTGGCGACACCTCCTGCACCAATGATAAGAACGTTCTTCTTCAATTTCTTTATCTCTCCTTTCCGCCAGCTTACGAGAGGCTGGACAGGTAGTCTTCGAACCCAAATTCACGAACCACCTCGACACTACCGTCGAGTTGTTTCACTACGATGGACGGCATTTTCAGGCCGTTGAACCAGTTTTTCTTGACCATGGTGTAACCCGCCGCGTCAACGAACGACAGCCGATCGCCGATGGTCAGCGGACGATCGAATTGATACTCGCCGAAGATGTCTCCGGCCAGGCAAGACTTGCCGCACACCATGTAGGTGTGTTCGCCCGTGCTGGGCGCCAGCTTGGCGTTCAGGCGATAGATCAGCAGATCGAGCATGTGCGCTTCGATGGAGCTGTCGACCACCGCCAGGTGCTTGCCGTTGTAGAGGGTGTCGAGCACGGTGACTTCCAGCGACGCGCTCTGGGTGATCGCCGCTTCGCCCGGCTCCAGGTAGACCTGCACGCCGTACTGCTCGGAGAACGCCTTGAGGCGCGCGCAGAAGGCGTCCAGGTCGTAGCCTTCGCCAGTGAAGTGGATGCCGCCGCCGAGGCTGACCCATTCGACCTTGTGCAGCAGGTGGCCGAAGCGTTCCTCGATGGTGCCCAGCATCTGGTCGAACAGGCCGAAGTCGGCGTTCTCGCAGTTGTTGTGGAACATGAAGCCGGATATCTGCTCGATGACCGCCTCGACCTTCACCGGGTCCCATTCACCCAGGCGGCTGAACGGACGCGCCGGGTCGGCCAGCAGGTAATCGGAACTGCTCACCTGGGGGTTGACCCGCAGACCGCGGACCTTGCCCGCGGACGCCTCGGCGAAGCGCTGCAGCTGGCCGATGGAGTTGAAGATGATCTTGTCGCAGTTGTCGAGCATCTCTTCGATTTCGTCGTCGGCCCAGGCCACGCTGTAGGCATGGGTCTCGCCGGCGAACTTCTGCCGGCCGAGCTTGAGCTCGTACAGCGACGACGAGGTGGTGCCGTCCATGTACTGCTGCATCAGGTCGAACACCGACCAGGTGGCGAAGCACTTGAGCGCCAGCAGAGCCTTGGCGCCGGACTGTTCGCGCACGTAGGCGATCTTCTCCATGTTGCCGAGCAGTTTCTGTTTGTCGATGAGGTAGTACGGCGTTTTGATCATTTCGAGGCCTCCGGCCAGGCCAGCCAAAAAAAGGATGCGCATTGTGCCTTCACTTGCTGCGTATCGAAAGGGCAGAAAGCACCGCTCGCCGGGTCAGTGCCTCGGCACTGTGTCCGGATCGGCGCCGTCGCAGGCAATGGACCAGGACGCAAACCGCCTGGCAGCCCCTATCCTAGGGGCCCGCCATGACGTTCTGAAGTGGCGCGCCGCGGTGGCTGGCGCATCGCACTCGCCGCTCAATCATCCTCGTGCAATTTGATGCCCCGGGCGTGCAGCAGGTGGGGCACCACCAGCACCAGCAGGGTCAAGCCGAGGAAGGCCGCGGCGATGGGTTGGGTGACGAAGATCGACCAGTCGCCCTGGCTGATGGACAAGGCGTTGCGCAGTTGTTTTTCCGCCATCGGCCCCAGCAGCATGCCGACGATCACTGGCGCGACGGGGAAGTCGAAACGCCGCATCAGCACCCCGCCCCAACCGATCGCCAGCATCAGCAACAGGTCGAAGGACGAATGGCGCATGCCATACACGCCGATGGAGGCGAACACCAGGATCCCGGCATTGAGGTACGGCCGCGGGATCTGCAGCAGTTTCACCCAGAGCCCGACCAACGGCAGGTTCAATACCAGCAGGATAACGTTACCGATATACAACGAGGCCACCAGGGTCCAGACCAGCTCACCCGAGGTCTGGAACAGCAGCGGCCCCGGCTGCAGGTTGTAGTTCTGGAACGCCGCCAAGAGGATCGCCGCGGTGGCGGAGGTCGGAATGCCCAGGGTCAGCAGCGGCACCAGGGAACCGGTGGCGCTGGCGTTGTTGGCGGCTTCCGGGCCGGCCACCCCTTCGATGGCGCCCGGCCCTTTGCTGGCGGCAAAGTCTTGCGGGTGCTTGCTCAGCTTGCGTTCGGTGGAATAGGACAGGAAGGTCGGGATTTCCGCGCCACCGGCCGGGATCGAGCCGAACGGAAAGCCGATCAGGGTGCCGCGCAGCCAGGCGGGAATCGAGCGTTTCCAGTCCTCGCGGGTCATCCACAAGGACGTCAGGCGATGCCGGCCGGACGCTTCCTCCTTCTGATACAGCAGGCTGTACAAGGCCTCCCCCACGGCAAACAGGCCGACCGCCACCAGCACCACTTCGATGCCATCGACCAGCTCGGGAACGCCCAGGGTGTAGCGGGCAATGCCCGAGGTCGAGTCGAGGCCGATCAGGCCAATGCCCAGGCCGATTCCCAGGGAAGCGAAACCGCGCAGCATGGACGCGCCGAGCACCGCCGACACCGTGGTGAAGGACAGCACCAGGATCGCGAAATACTCCGCGGGGCCGAACTTCAGCGCCAGCATGGCGACGATGGGGGCGAACAGGGTCAGCAGCACCGTGGCGATGGTCCCGGCGAAAAACGAGCCGATCGCCGCGGTGGCCAGGGCCGGCCCGGCGCGGCCGTTGCGGGCCATGAGATTGCCCTCCAGGGCGGTGACCATCGAGGACGACTCGCCCGGGGTATTGAGCAGGATCGAGGTGGTCGAACCACCGAACTGCGCGCCGTAATAGATGCCGGCGAACATGATCAGCGCGCCGGTGGGATCGACCTTGGCGGTGATCGGCAACAGCAGCGCCACGGTCAGCGCCGGGCCGATCCCCGGCAACACGCCGATCGCCGTGCCCAGCAGGCAGCCGATAAACCCCCAGAGCAGATTGATCGGCGCCAGCGCCGCGGAGAAACCTGTCGCCAGGCTCAAGAGAATGTCCACCGTGTGACCTCCTTCGGCCCGGTTCAGATCCAGGCGTTGACCAGGGGTGGCAGGGCCACGCCCAGCCCGGCGTTGAACAGCCAGTAGATCGGCAGGGTCAGGGCGATGCCGATAGCCAGGTCACGCAGCGGACGCCGGCTGCCGAAACCCCGTGCCGAGCAGGCGAACAGCAAGCCGGCGGCCAGGACGAAACCGATCAGGTCGATCAGCACGGCCAGCGCCACCAGGCCGGCGGTGACCCAGGCCACGCCCAGCCTGCCACCGGGCAGGGCCTGGGCGGTTTCGTCGTCATGGGCGGCCAGTTCGCGGAAACCGCCGGTACAGGCCTGGTAGCTCAGCAACAGGCCCACGGCGCCGAGGAAGGCGGCGACCGCGCTGGGATAGACATGGGCACCGAGGATGACGAAGCCCATCTCGGGCGGAAAGCGCAAGGCGCCGATGACCAGCACCAGGCTGATGGCGATCAGCCCCAGGCCAATCGCCAACTGCGACAGTACGACCCTGCTGCGCCCGGCCATCTCAAAGCAGCCCGACCTTGACCAGCATCGCTCGCAGGCGCAGGTGTTCCTCGTCGACGAACTGGCCGAACTCGTCACCGGTGAGGACGCTCGGCGACCAGGCGTTGGCTTTCACATTGTCCTGCCAGACCTTGCTGTTGGTGGCGGCCAGCACTGCGTCGGTGACTTGCTTGCGCTGCTCGGCGCTGAGATTGGCCGCGCCATAGACACCGCGCCAGTTGCCGATGATCACGTCGTAGCCCTTCTCCTTGAGGGTCGGCGCATCGATGCCGGGAACGCGCTCCGGAGCGCCGATGGCGAGCAGGCGGAACTGCTTGGACTGCACGTATTTGGCCAGCTCGGCATAACCGCCGGTGATCACCGTGATGTGGCCGCCCAGGGTCGCGGCCACCACTTCGCCGCCGCCGGCGTAGGCGACGTAGTTCACCTTGTTCACTGGCACGTCCATCTTGCTCGCCAGCTCGGCGATGCCGATATGGTCGATGGAACCCTTGGAGCCGCCGCCCCACTTGATGCTGGCCGGGTTGGCCTTGAAGTCCTTGAGCAGGTC
The DNA here is from genome assembly GCF_059424045.1 of Pseudomonas sp. GW456-L12. Lineage (NCBI taxonomy): Bacteria > Pseudomonadati > Pseudomonadota > Gammaproteobacteria > Pseudomonadales > Pseudomonadaceae > Pseudomonas > Pseudomonas sp. GW456-L12. Next base: position 19,842 of record NZ_JBWKZA010000041.1, on the reverse strand, counting down.
TTCGAGGGTCTTGTAGGGCGAATCCTCACGCACCGCCAGCACGTTGTATTCGGTGAACAGTCGGGCGATCGGCGTCACGTCCTTGAGGCTGATCTGCGGCTTGTTCTGCTCCACCGCCGTGACCATGATCGCCCCCACCACCAGCAGCGCATTCGGGTCGCCCTTGGTGCTGTTGGCGAACTGCGCCAGCCCCAGGGTGCCACCGGCTCCGCCCTTGTTCTCGAAGGTCACGGACTTGGCCGTGCCGGCCTCGAGCAGGGCCTTGCCCAAAACCCGCGCGGTCTGGTCATAACCGCCGCCCACGGAGCCCGGGGCCATGAACTTGACCGTATCCAGGGCAAACGCCGGGGTTGCGAGGGTGAGCGTGGCGAGGCTGGCGGCAAGGGCCATGCCGCGGCTGAATCGACGCAGTGCTGTAAACATCAGGTTTCTCCCGAGACTATTGTTTTTGTTGATACCGGTTGAATGTGCCCAGGGCGTAACCCTGCGGGGCCTGCGGATAAGTGTAGACGGCCGGCGCTTCGTGGCCGCCAGAGCAGCCTAGCTGAACAAAGCCCCCAGGGCCGGGCGCCGCCGCCGAGGGGCCGCCTGGGGAGGCTTGATTGGGAGGGGTTGGCCGGCATGAAGCCCGACTGGCTGGAGGAGGGCCAGCCGCTTGTGCGGATATGGCCCGGTCATCAGTTATTACATATCAGGCCATGCAGCACGCCGAAGCGCAGCCCCGGTTCGGAAGGCGTCATATGGGTGACGCCAAACACCTTGAACGCCGCCAGCATCACCGCCAGGCCACCGGGCAGGATGCCCAGGCGATGGGATTGCAATCCGGCCAGCCGCAGGCGCTTGACATGCCCGGCCTCCAGCAGGCGCAACGACAGGCGCAACAGCCCGCCGTAGGTGATGCCGTCCTGGCCATAGTCGTTCAGGCCGTTGGCCTTGAGCACCTTGGCCAGGAACCGGGCGGTGCCCGAGGAGCCTATGACCTGCTGCCAACCGAGCTGGCGATAACGCCGGGCGACTTTCTCGAACTTCAGGCTGGCCAGGTGTTCGGCTTCCTGCAGGGCATGAGCCGAGACCACGCCGCCCGGAAAGTAGCGCGCGCCGAAGCTCCCGCTGCCAATGGCGATGCTCTCGGTCAGCAAGGGCTGGGCGCCCTGCCCGAGGATCAACTCGGTGGAACCGCCGCCGATGTCCACCACCAGCCGCATGCTTTCGCTGCCCGGCACGGTATGGGCGACGCCGGCATACACCAGTCGCGCTTCTTCATGCCCGGAAATGACATCGATGCGAAACCCCAGGTGGCGCTCCGCGCTGGCCAGGAACAGCGGCGCATTGTCGGCTTCGCGCACGGCGCTGGTGGCCACCGCCCGCACCCGCCCGGCCTCGAAACCGCGCAGCTTCTTGCCAAAGCGCGCCAGTGCCTGCCAGCCCCGGTCCAGCGCCAGCTCGTCCAGGGTGCCCTCCTGAAAACCCTCCGCCAAGCGCACCGGCTCACGCAGGGTCTTCACTTCCTGGATCATGAACCCCTGGCTGCGCCGGACCGGCTGGCCGATCATCAGGCGAAACGCATTGGACCCAAGATCAATGGCTGCGAACAGAGAGGCGTCGCCTTTCATGGGGGGATTCCTGGCAGGTTCATCGACCGGCAGGCCGCGGCCTGTCGAGCACTCAAGATGGTTTGCGGCGATCTTGCCATGACGTCGATGACGCCAAGATGACAGCCGCCTGCCTTGATCCGCCCGGCAACCCAACTGGCGCCCACCCGCGACGGCCCCTGCCGCAGCCCGGTAACGAAAGGTTTTTCGGCGGCAAGGGGGCTGTCATCATTTGGTCATTTCCCGTGGCGATACTCGCGTTATCAGCAACGCGTGCTCTCCTTTAACGCTGCCATCTTGGGCGGCTTTTTTTTGCCCGAAAATCCTCGCTACAACCTTGCCGGATCGAGACAGCCTGCCTACCCATCAAGGGCAGCGACATCCACCGCCGCTGCTGCGACCGCGTCGGCACAAGGCTCGCCGCGATCGTCCAGGCGGCGGCGAGCGAACAGGGCCGCTGAACGCAGGGCTTGCCTGGCCGAACGCAAGTAGAACGCCTGCAACTGAAACACATGCCACCTCGCGGCATGCACTTCCAGGCGACAGGCCACGCCGCAGTGCAGCGCGTGCTCGGCCAGGCGTGTGGCGTCCGCCAGCAGCAGTTCCTGGTCGCCCACCTGGATCAGCATCGGCGGCAGCCCGCGCAAGTCGGCGCTCAATGGACTGTGCAACGGGCTCTGGGCAGGCGCTGCATAGGCGCGCAGCCCTTGCTCGAGCCAATCGCGCCGCAGCATGGGATCGGCGTACTGGCGGGTAATGAGGGTCGGCCCGCTCAACGTCGTATCCGTCACCGGAGACAACAGCAGCAGGCCCGCGGCAAAGGGCTCGCCCCGCTGTTGCAGCGTCAGCGCCAGGGCCAGGACGAGAGAGCCACCCGCGGAGTCGCCGGCCAGCAGGATCTGCCGCGCCGGATAGCCTTGCGCCCGGATCGCCTGGTAGCAGGCCAACGCATCTTCCAGGGCCGCGGGAAACGGCTGTTCCGGCGCCAGCCGATAGTCCGGGACCCAGACGGCCATCCCCGCGTCCCGGGCCAGGCGGCTGGTAACGCTGCGGTGAGTGGCAGGGCCACCCAGGCAGAAGGCACCGCCATGCAGATAAAGAATCACCCCACCCGCCTCGGCATGGCCCGGGGTCAGGATTCGCAGCGGTACGCCCGAGACCTGCGCCCGTGCCTGGGTCACGCCAGCGCAGCCCGGCATCAACCAGGACAGGCCGTTGACGATACGCCGCTGGGTGGCAATGCTTCGCGGCGGACCGATCAGCGCCCGGAAGCTCACCCGCAAGAGTTGGCGCAACACACCGGCACTGAGGACTTCGAGGCCATCGCGGGGCTCGGCAATCACCCGCCCGTAGACCTGCCCCGACTCGCTGGCCAACGCCCTGGAAAAACCATAGGCGCGCAATGCCGAATAACGGGTCAGCCAGCGATAGGACAAGGTGAAGCCCGGCCAGTTGGTGCTGTTGTTGCCCGCTGCATCGACATACCAACTCTTGCAAGCGCTCCACACGGAGCCGGCCAGGCGGCGCTGGATCCGTTGATGAAAACGCTGCTCAGCCTGGTCATCGACCTCGACGGTGGTGGCCGCAGCCTTCTGCATCGCGCGCCAGCAGCGCATGACATGGGATATCTGGCTTTCCAGCATGTAGACGATCGAGTTGTGCCCCAGGTTGGTATTGGGGCCATACAACATGAAGAAGTTGGGAAAGCCCGGCACCGCCAGCCCCAGATACGCGCGTGCGCCCTGCTCCCAGGCATGCTGCAGCTCCACCCCGCCGTGCCCGACGATCGTCATCGGTGCAAGGAACTGCGTCGCCGCGAACCCCGTGCCGTAGATGATCGTATCGACCTGGTGGTGCTTGCCGTCCAGCGTCTCGATGCCCTGCTCGGTGATGCGCCCGATACCCTCGGTGATCAACTGCACATTGGGCCGGGCCAGGGTCTTGAGGTAATCGCTGGACAGCAGGATGCGCTTGCAGCCGATGGGGTAATCCGGGATCAGTTGCCGGCGCAACTGCGGGTCACTGACCGACTGGTTCAACAAGCGGCGAAACGGCAGGCCGACCGCCCACTTCATCAGCCCCTTGAAGCGGGTAAAACCCAGGGCCCTGGATTCGTAGCGCAGATAAATGGCGGCACGATGCAGCGCCATGCGCCAGGGCCTCCTGGCGAACAGCTGCTTTTCTTCGTCGCTGTAGGCGCGATCGGGCCGGGGCAAGATGTAGGCCGGCGAGCGCTGGAATACCTTGAGCTGCGCCACCGGGTCGGCGATGGCCGGCACGAACTGGATCGCCGAAGCGCCCGTTCCTATCACCGCCACCCGTTTTCCCGCCAACGAGTAGCCGTGATCCCAGCTTGCGGAATGGAACACACGCCCCTTGAACGCCTGCATGCCTTCGACCGTCGGCAGCGCCGGCCGGCTGAGCTGGCCAGTGGCGCTGATCAGCAAGGCGGCGCGATGCTCCCGCCCACCGACTTCGGTGATGCACCACTGCGCGCTGGCCTCGTCGAATCGCGCCGCCCGCACTTCAGCGCCGAAGCGGATGTGCCGCTGCACCTCATACTTGCGTACGCAATGCTGCAGATACCCCTGTATTTCGGCTTGCGGGGCAAACATCCGCGTCCAGCCGGGGTTGGGTTCGAATGAAAACGAATACAGGTGCGACGGCACATCGCAGGCAGCGCCCGGGTAACTGTTGTCCCGCCAGACGCCGCCGACATCCTGCTGTTTTTCCAGAATGATGAAGTCCGTGACGCCGGCCTTGCGCAGCGCGATGGCCATGCCGATGCCGGCAAAACCGCTGCCGATGATCACGGCGGTGAGTGGCGCCGTCGATTGCAGGTCAGGTTCGAGTTGGGGCATGCAGCACCTCTTTTGTTGTTGTTTTCATGGGCAGGCACAGGTCTTCGCATGATCAGGTCCCAGGGCTTCCCGCTAATCCCGATCAGCGTAGCCTGCGCGCCCATGATGCTTGCCCGCCCTCGCCAGTCCCATGACGTAACGGGACAGATACTTTAGTATTCAGGCCAATTCCTTTCCCTGACCCAGGTCGCGAGCATGAACATGCTGGAGTTGTCGCGGGGACCGGCCAGTGCCCTGCTGATGGTGGATTTCGGTCGCGAAAGAGGCTTCTCGCCTGCGCAATTGCTGGCCGGTTCGGGCCTGTCGCTGGCCCGGCTGGCAGATCCCAACTTCGAGCTGTCATGCGCCCAGGAACTGCGCCTGATCCATAACCTGCTCAACCTGTCGGGACACCCGCAGGGGCTGGGCTATCAAGTGGGCGAGCGCTATCACTTCTCGACCTACGGGCTGTTCGGTTATGGCCTGATCAGCAGTGCGACCGCGGGTGACGCCTTGAAACTGGCCCTGCGCTTCTTGCCGCTGACCTACGCGTTCACCCGGATCGCCTACCATGAGCAACCCCCGCTCGGCATCCTCACGTTCACCGAACCGGCGCTGGCGGACGAGTCGCTCAGAGACTTTGTGATCGAACGCGACATGGCCGCCGCCGCGGTGCTGCTCAAGGAAATAGCTGGCCGCGAGTTCTCGCTGGCGGGTTTTACCCTGCAAAAGAAACGCCCGGCCGATCAGGCGGCGGCCAGTGCCGGCAATATTCTTGGCGTGCGCCCCGCCTACCTCGCCGACCGCAACAGCCTGGCCTTCGATCGTTCGCTGCTGAGCCGCCCGCTCCCCCAGGCAAACACCGTCACCGTCGCGATGTGCGAGCAGATGTGCGCGCAATTGATGCAACGCCGCAGCCCCCGCACGGGCACCGCCGAGCTGGTCCGCCAGTACCTGAACATCGCCCCCCTGGGCGTACCGCCAGACCTGCCGGGCATGGCCGGCCTGATCAATCTCAGCGAGCGGACCTTGAAACGACGCCTGCACGAGGAAGGCACCTGTTACCGGCACTTGCTGGAGCAGTCACGCAGCGCCGCGGCCCTGGAGTTACTCGGCGACCCGACGCTGAAACTGACAGACATCGCCGAAAAGCTGGGCTACAGCGACCTGTCGAGTTTCTCCCAGACCTTCAAACGCTGGTACGGCGTATCCCCCAGGACCTATCGCCACGCGTCCAAGGCCACTTAGGCAACAGACAGGTCGGACCTGACTGCAAAGCGCCCTCGCCTACAACCGCAGGCTGCCCTCGATACAGGTCACCGCCGAGCCGCCGATCCAGATTTCATCGCCGACCTGCTCGACCTGGATGCGCCCGGCCCGGCCCATGCTCAAACCCTGGCTGACCACGTAGGACGCCGGCGCCAACCCCGCGCCCAGCAGCCATTGGGCGATACCGGCATTGAGGCTGCCGGTGGCCGGGTCTTCCGGCATGCCGTCGCCGGCGATAAAGGCGCGCACTTCGAACTGCGCTGCGTCGCCATCGCGCTCGGGGTTCCAGGGGGCGATCACTCCGACCGCAAGGCCCTTGAGCTGCGCATAGTCGGGTTGCAGCTCGAGCACCTGGTCGCGCTCGGCCAGCAGCACCGCCAGCCATCCGGCGCCGTTGTCCACCCATTGCGCGTCGACGATGGCGTCGGGCGCCAGCCTCAGGCCCTGGCGCACCTGCTCCAGCAACCCTTCATCGACCGGGCCGGACTTGAGCAACGGCGGCGCGAGAAACGCCAGCTCGGCGCCGTTGCGGCGAATGCGCACCAGGCCGACCGCGCACTCCTGGACGATCTCCTCGCCCTTGGGCACGCCGCCGGCTTCCAGCCAGGCATGGCAGCTGCCGAGGGTCGGATGGCCGGCGAACGGCAGCTCCTGCAGGGTAGTGAAGATCCGCAGGCGATAGTCGGCCCGCGGGTCCCGGGGTTCGAGGATAAAGGTGGTTTCGCTGAGGTTGGTCCAGTTGGCGAACGCCGCCATGCGCGCGTCGCTCAACTCATCGGCGCCGAACACCACCGCCAGCGGGTTGCCCTTGAGCGGCTGGTTGCTGAAGACATCCACCTGCTTGAAATCGAATCGGCTCATTGCGGGTCCTGTGCGGGATGACGGACAAAGGAGAAACCTGTAGCCGCTGGCGAAGCCTGCGCTCGACGACGCAGTCGTCGTAGAACCTGACGACGCGGTGTATCTGGCACAACGCATCAGGCCTTTTGCGACGACTGCGTCGTCGAGCGCAGCCTGCGGCAGCGGCTACAGGAGACAGTCAGACGGGCTTGGGAATTTCCAGGCCGCGGATCACCGCCGGGCGCGCGAGGAAACGCTCGAGCACGCGCTGCACGTTGGGGAAGTCCTTGAAGCCCACCAGATCGCCCGCTTCATAGAAGCCGATCAGGTTGCGCACCCAGGGGAAGGTGGCGATATCGGCGATGGTGTAGCGCTCGCCCATGATCCAGTCGCGGCCTTGCAGGCGGCCCTCGAGCACGCTCAGCAGGCGGCGGGATTCGGCGACGTAGCGGTCGCGCGGACGCTTGTCCTCGTAGTCCTTGCCGGCGAATTTATTGAAGAAGCCCAGCTGGCCGAACATCGGGCCGATGCCACCCATCTGGAACATCAGCCACTGGATCGTCTCGTAACGCGCCGCGGATTCCTGGGCCAGCAGTTGCCCGCTCTTGTCCGCCAGGTAGATCAGGATCGCCCCCGATTCGAACAGGGCCAGCGGCCGATCGCCCGGACCGTGCGGGTCGAGGATCGCCGGGATCTTGTTGTTCGGGTTCAGCGAAAGGAACTCGGGGGACATCTGGTCGTTGCTTTCGAAATTGACGCGGTGCGGCTGGTAGGGCAGCCCGATCTCTTCGAGCATGATCGAGACCTTGACGCCGTTGGGAGTCGGCAAGGAATACAACTGAATCCAGTCGGCGTACTGCGCGGGCCATTTCTGCGTGATGGGAAATGCGGAGAGATCGGTCATGACAGGCTTCCAGTGACAGTCAGATGAAAGGCCGTGGCCCGGGGCCGGGCGGCGGCGCTCGATTATAAGCATCGGTCCGCGGCGCGCATTCTTAAATTCGAAACATCCGGTGGTTAAGCTTCCCGGCAGCCAGACAGCGGTGCGGATAAAGTAACGGGCCCACGCTCGCAGCCCCACGCCCGGATCGAACCAAAAGGCGTCCTGGGACTCTGAGCACTACCTCCGGGTAGAACACTCGTTCAACGACAGGGAAAACCACGCGAAGCGGGAGCTCGCCGTGGAAAGGTTTGTCAGCCTTAACCGATTGCGCTGAAGTACCGACGATCCATGAAGAATCTGCTGAGTTTCACCCAACGCCTGCAACGCCGGTCCTACGTGTTCTTTCCGGCGCTGCTGCTGACCAGTGCGCTGCTGCTGTCGCTGGAGTCCAGCGAAAGTCGCGCCCAGCCGGTGGACGGCACCCAGACCCTGGTCTTTTTGCGCCACGCGGAAAAACCCGCCGGCGGCCTCGGCCAGCTCAACTGCCAGGGCCTGAACCGGGCCATCGACCTGGCGTCCTTGCTGCCGGAAAAATTCGGCAAGGCCAATTACGTGTTCGCCGCCAACCCGACGCGCAATGTCGAGGAAGGCGAGCTCGACAACTCCTACAGCTACATCCGTCCGCTGATGACCATCAGCCCCAGCGCCATCAAGCTCGGCCTGCCGGTGAACATCGAATTCTCGGCCAACGACACCAGCGAGCTGGCCGACGAGCTGCTGCATGACCGCTATCACAACTCGATCATCTACACCGCCTGGTCCCACGGCTACTTGCCGGAACTGATCAACAAGGTGGCGCGCGAAGCCGTCGGCGAAAAACGCACCATCACCGACGACTGGGCCTCCAACGATTTCGACTCGCTCTACGTGCTGACCCTGACCTGGCACAACGGCAAGGCCACCCTCGACAGCCGCAGCTACAAGCAGGGCCTGGATAACGGCGAGGAAAACTGCCCGACCTGATGCGCCGCCCTCAACGAAGGGCGTCCAGCAGGCGGTACCAGGCGATCCCCGCCCCCAGGTACAGACGCTGCAAGCCATGCAGCGGAATCGGCCGGATCGGCGTCACCGGAAACGGAAATTCACTGCTCGCCCCCGACAGCCGCGCCGCCAGGTGCTTGCCCAGGGCCGTGGACAAGGCGATGCCGCGACCGTTGTAGCCGAGCAGAATCGACAACCCCGGCTGTGGCTCATGCAGCTGCGGCAGGAAGCTCTGATTCAACGCCACTCGCCCGCTCCAGCGATACTCGATGGGCGTGCCCGCCAACTGCGGAAACAAGCCCAGCAACGAACGCTCCAGATGGTGCCAGTCGCCGCTGTGGCTCGGCTCGGAAAACGGTCCGCGTCCTCCCAGTAACAGACGCCCCTGGGCATCCTGCTTGAAATACAGCAGCAGGCGCCGGGCGTCGGAACAGACCTCGCCATTGGGCAAGATGCCCTGGCGCAGCTCGGCCGACAGTGGGCGGGTGGCGATGATGAAGCTGTTGGCGGCGATCACCGTCTGCCGCAGCCGTGGCCACAGGTCGTCGGTGTAGCCATTGGTCGCCAGCACCACGCGCTGGGCCTGGACCCGATGGCCCTGGGCGGTGCGCAGCTGCCACTGCCCGCCTTCGCGCTGCAAAGCCTCGACCCGAGTCTGCCCATGGATCCGCACGCCCTGTTGCTGCGCCACCCGGGCCAGGCCGCGCGCATAGTTCAGCGGGTGCAGGCTGCCGGCGCGCGGATCGACCCAGCCGCCGAGGTAGTTCTGGCTGCCGATGCGCCGACCGACAGCGGCGCGATCGAGCAACTCCACCGCCACCCCGCGCCGACGCCACTGCTCGGCGCGCTGTTCGATGGCCAGCAGGGAACTGGCGGAAAACGCCGGCTGAATCCAGCCCTTGCGCGTGGCATCGCAAGCGATGCGATGCTGATCGATCAGGGCGAACACTTCGTCGGCCGCCGAGCCGGCCGCCTCCAGCATGGCCTCGGCGCGGGCCGCACCGAACTTGGCCAGCAACTGATCCGGGTCGTACTTGAGCCCGGGAATCACCTGCCCGCCGTTGCGTCCGGAGGCACCCCAACCCGGCTCCCCGGCGTCCAGCACACAGACGCTGACCCCGGCCTCGGCCAGGCGCAGCGCGGTCACCAGCCCAGTGTAGCCGGCGCCGACTATGGCCACGTCGGCCCGCAAGTCTTCGGCCAGCGCCGGGGTATCGACCGCCGCAGTCGCCGTGGCGGCCCACAGGGAGGGCGGCAGGCGCAAGGTTTCGGCGGCCTTCATGCCTGCACCTCCGTGCCCTGGTTGAGCAGGCGCTTGAGGAAGTCCTGGGTGCGCGGATGGCGCGGCGCGCTCAGCACCTGCTTCGCCGGCCCGGCCTCGACGATCTTGCCGCTGTGGAGGAAACACACCTTGTCCGCCACGTCCTGGGCAAAGCCCATTTCGTGGGTGACGACGATCATGGTCATGCCTTCGTCGGCGAGCTTGCGCATCACCGCCAGCACCTCGCCCACCAGCTCCGGGTCCAGCGCCGAGGTCGGCTCGTCGAACAGGATCGCCTGCGGGTCCATGGCCAGGGCCCGGGCGATCGCCACCCGCTGCTGCTGGCCGCCGGACAGCTCGTCCGGATAGGCGTGCATGCGATGGGCCAGACCGACTTTTTCCAGCAGCGCCTCGGCCCGCTCCCGGGCCTGCTGCGGGTTCTGCTTCTTCACGTAGATCGGCCCTTCGGTGACGTTCTGCAACGCAGTGCGATGGGGGAACAGGTTGAAGCGCTGGAACACCATGGCCACCTGGGTGCGCAGCTGGTGAATGGTCTTGCCATGGCGGTCGACCCGCTCGCCGCTGACCAGGATGTCGCCCTGCTCGTAGCTTTCCAGGCCGTTGATGCAGCGCAGCAGGGTCGACTTGCCGGACCCCGAGGGGCCGATCAGGCACACCACTTCACCGCTCTGCACGCTCAGGTCAATGCCTTCGAGCACCGCCACGTTGCCGAAACTCTTGTGTACGCCCTTGATCTCGATCATGACTTTCTCCGGGTGCTGAAGCGCGCCTCCAGGCGACGCAGGGCAAAGGACAACGGCAGGCTCAGGGCCAGGTAGAGCAAGGCCACCAGGGTGTAGACGGTCATGTTCTCGAAGGTCGAGGACGCGATGAGCTGACCGGCGCGGGTCATCTCGGCCACGGTGATGGTGGACACCAGCGAGGAGTCCTTGAGCATCATCACCAGGGTGTTGCCATAGGGCGGCAAGGCAATGCGAAAGGCCTGGGGCAGGACCACCCGGCGCATGATCATGCCGCCGCGCATGCCGATGGATTCGGCCGCCTCGATCTGCCCCTGGTGAATGGCCTGGATGCCGGCGCGGAAGTTCTCCGCCTGGTACGCCGAGTAGGCGATGCCCAGGCCAATCACCCCGGCCTGCATGGCCGTGAGCTGGATGCCGAAATCCGGCAGCACGAAGTAGATGTAGAACAGCTGCACGATGATCGGCAGGCCGCGAATGACGTTGACCACGCCAATCGCGAACAGCGAGATCGAGCGCACCTTGGACACCATCATCAAGGCGAATACCAGGCCGATCAGCGAGCTGAGCACAAAGGAGCCGGCCGTGACCTGCAAGGTGACCACCGCCCCTTTCAGCAGAATGGGGAGGAAGTCCAGAGCGTTCTGGAGAAACATAGGAGGACCTGCGCAATCAGGAGTGAAGCGACCCCGCCGGACGGCCGGGCCGCGGGGTGGTCAGTTGAGCTTCCACTTCTCGATGATCCGCTCCAGGGAACCGTCGGCCTTAATCGCCGCGATGCCGCGGTTGACCTCGTCCAGGGTCTGCGCATCACCCTTGCGCACAATCAGGCAGACATCGCCCATCACCACCGGTTGGTAGCTTTTCACCAGTTGCACTTTGTTCTGGGTGCCCTGGGCCAGTTGGTAGGCGACGATCGGCCGATCGGCGAAACCGGCCTTGATCCGCCCCAGCGCCAGGTCGCGCAGCAGGTCGGGGATCGAGTCGTAGCCGCGCACTTCCTTGAAAATCCCGCGCTTGTTCAACTCATCGATGAACACCGTACCGACCTGGGCACCGACCACCTGGTCCTTGAAGTCCTCCATGCGGGTGTAGGCGGTGTTGTCGTCGGCGCGCACGATCAGCCCCTCGCCGTAGCTGAACACCGGGTTGGAGTACTGCACCACCTTCTCCCGAGCCGGGGTGCGCAGCATGGCGGCGGAAATGATGTCGATCTTGTTCGAGGTCAGCGAAGGGATCAGCGCGGCGAAGGTGGTCTGCTGGATATCCACCTCGAAGCCGCCGGCCTGGCCCACCGCCCGGGCGGCGTCGATCATCATGCCTTCGATGCTCTGGCTCTTGACGTCGAGAAAGGTGAAGGGAATGCCGGTGGCGGTGGCGCCGACCTTGTACACCGGCGCGGCGCCGGCACTGACGGAACCGACGAGGCCGGCGGTGAGTGCGCAGCACAATGCAAGGACACGAAAACGCTTTTGCATGGTGAATCTCCCATTGGACGATTTTATTGTTTGAAGTCCGTGATGGTTGGCCTCTGATAGTGGGGCAGGAGGCATGGACCGACTATAAACAATTTACAAAAATCGTAAAGAGATTTATAAATATCGAATATCGATATTTAAAACACAAAAAACCCAAAGGAACCGCCATGAGCGACACCCCCAATAGCCTGTTCAATCAGTCGCTGGAAAAAGGCCTGGCGGTTCTGCGCGCCTTCAACGCCGCCCAACGGACCATGAACCTGGCGGAAATCGCCGAGGCCGCCGAGATCAACAAAAGCTCGGCGCAACGCATGATCCACACCCTGGAGCAGCTCGGTTACGTGCGTAAGCACCCGCAGACCAAACGCTTCCAGCTGACCCCGCGGGTGATGGAGATCGGCTACAACTACCTCGCCGCCGACACCCTGGTGGACGTGGCCAACCCGTTCCTTGCCGAACTGGCCCAGGTCACCGGCGAAACCACCAACCTCACCGAGCCCGACGGCCTGGACATGGTCTATGTCGCGCGCTTCGTGGCGCCCAAGTTCATTCCGATCCACATGCCCATCGGCAGCCGCATCCCGATGTACTGCACCGGTTCCGGCCGCGCCTACCTCAGCGCCCTGCCCGACCAGGAAGCCCTGGCGATGCTCCAGGCCAGCGACCGCCAGGCCCATACCCGGCACACCCTGACCGGGATCGACGCGATCCACGGGGAAATCGTCGCCACCCGCCAGCGCGGTTACGCCCTGAACCAGGAAGAGCTGTTTCTCGGCGACATGAGCATCGCCGCGCCGATTATCGGCAGCCAGGGCCTGCCGGTGGCCGCCGTGCACGTGGTGATCCCCAGCAGCCGCTGGACCCTGGAAGAAGCCGAACGCAAGCTGGCGCCTTCGGTGATCGAGTGCGCCCGGGCGATTCGCACCTCGATTCGTACCCTCTGAGTGGCCATGACCCTTTTGTAGTCGCCGGCGATCGACTGCGCAGCGGGCGCAGGCATGGGTTCCGGGATCTGGCCCGGCACTCGGCGTTGCGAGGTTTTACCACCGCTGCGCGATCGATCGCAGCCTGCGGCAGCGGCTACACAGGCGCGCAAGGTGCGCGAGTAGGCTAAGATTCGCGACCTAACGTCATTGCCCGGAATCACTGTTCATGTCCAGCCTTGCCCCTGCCAGCCCCGTCCGGGGCTGGTCGTTCTGGTGGAAACCCGCCCTGTTCGTCCTGGTGGCGTGCGTCGGCCTCTACTTCGTCAAGTGGTCGCCCTACTACGCCAAGGCCTTTATCGCCGCCGACAGCCACAGCATCGGCGCCTCGATCATCAACGATCAGCCCTCCTCGCCTCTGAACGCCGCCCTGGCCTACGCCCAGGTGTATTTCCTGGCGATCTGGAAGGCCGCGGTGCTGGCGGTGATCCTCGGTTCGCTGCTGCAAGTGCTGATCCCGCGGGACTGGCTGCTGCGCCTGTTCGGCCGCGCCGGTTTCGGCTCGACCTTGCGCGGCGGCCTGTTCGCCCTGCCGGGCATGATGTGTTCCTGCTGCGCCGCGCCCGTGGCGGCGAGCATGCGCCGGCAGAATGTCTCGGTGGGCGCGGCGCTGGCCTTCTGGATCGCCAACCCGGTGCTCAACCCGGCGACGCTGGTGTTCATGGGCTTTGTCCTGGGCTGGGGTTTCACCGCGCTGCGGCTGGTGGCGGGCATCGTGCTGGTGCTGGGAGTGTCGCTGGTGGCCCAGCGCATCGCCCGTCCCGAGCAACTGCCGGAAGCGGCGGTGGAGGCCGTGGTCGAGGCCAGCACGGGCAATGAAGGTGCGTTCTTCAGCCGCTGGGCACGCAGCCTGTGGCAACTGTTCTGGAGCACCATTCCGATCTATGTGCTGGCGGTGCTGGTGCTGGGCGCGGCGCGGGTCTGGCTGTTCCCCCATGTCGAGGGCGCGATTGGCGACAGCCTGCTGTGGCTGGTGCCGCTGGCGATTGTCGGCACGTTGTTCGTGATTCCCACCGCCGCGGAAATCCCCATCGTGCAGACCATGATGACCCTGGGCATGGGCACCGGCCCGGCGGTGGCCTTGCTGATGACCCTGCCGAGCATCAGCCTGCCGTCGCTTTTGATGCTGCGCAAGGATTTCGACGCGCGGGTGCTGATGACCGTCGCCGGCCTGACCATGCTGATTGGCGTGGTGTGCGGGTTGATTGGCGCGGCGCTGTTGTAACCCAAGGTTCGATGGCGTCCGCCTGGACGTCATCGCGGGCAAGCCTCGCTCCTACATGGTTAGCGCCCCCCGTAGGAGCGAGCTTGCTCGCGATGGGGCCAAAGGCCCCGCCCGCTACCGCCTCAACCGCGTTTGGCCCGCTCGCGCAAATACTCCAGCACCGCCGCCTGCTCGCCGACGAACTCGATGCGCGCGCCCTTGCTTTCGCGCTGGAAGGCATACATCGGGTCGTAGTATTCCTTGAGCAAGCCTTCGATCCAGGCCCGGTGCAGGTCCACGCTGCCGCTGCGGGCCTGCTCGGCCAGGGCGGCCTCCAGCAGCTGGTACAGGCGCTGGTGACGCTCGCCCCCCAGGCGCTTGCGGATGTTGTTCAGGCTTTCCAGCAGGCGCTCGGAAAACCGCGCGAAACCGTCCTCGCCATGCACCGCGACGAACTCCGCGCACAAGTCGATCACGTAGTCGCGCAGGATCCGCTCGACCCGCCCCTCCAGGCCATCCTCCAGCCAGACCATGGGGAAACGCTGCATGCCCTGGTACAGCGGCAACGGCAAGGCGCAGCTGCCGATCATGCGGTTCTCGTCTTCCAGCACGAACCCGCCGATGCCGCGCTCGCGCTTTTTCAGGATGTCCACCGCCAGGCGGTTCTCGAAGTCGATGTTCGACGGCTGGCCGCTGGCGCGCTTGCCGAAACTGGAGCCGCGATGGTTGGCGTGGCCTTCCAGGTCCAGGCCATTGGCCAGTTGGTTGAGCACCTCGGTCTTGCCGATGCCGGTCATGCCGCCGAGCAGGACAAAATCACACTCGGCCACCGCTCCTTCGAGGGTGTCGAGCAGGAAGGTACGCATGGCCTTGTAGCCGCCGCCGACCCGCGGGTAGTCGATGCCGGCCTCGTCCTTGAGCCACTGCTGGACGATCTGCGAACGCAGGCCGCCACGGAAGCAATACAGGTAGCCGTCGGGGTGGGCCCGGGCGAAGTCGGCCCAGGCCTGGATGCGTTCGGCCTTGATCGCCCCGGACACCAGTTGGTGCCCGAGGACGATCGCCGCCTGCTGGCCCTGCTGCTTGTAGCAGGTGCCGACCCGCTGCCGTTCGTGGTCGGTCATCAGCGGCAGGTTGACCACGCCGGGAAAGGCGCCCTTGCTGAATTCGACCGGCGCGCGGGTATCCATCATCGGCCGGTCGTTGAGGAAGATTTCGCGGTAGTCGGTGATATCGATGGGCATCAGATCACCTCGACCGCGTTGCTCTGTCGTTCCACCAGCTCACCGATCGGCGCCAGTTCCAGGCCCAGTTCGGCGGCCAGCGCGAGGAAGGCCGCATTGCCTTCCGGGGTGACGGCGATCAACAGCCCACCACTGGTCTGCGGGTCGCACAGCACCAGCTTGTGCAGGGCCTGGATACGCCCGAGCTTGTCGGCGTAGCTGTCGAAATTGCGCTGGGTGCCGCCCGGTATGCAGCCCTGGTCCAGGTAGTACTCGACCCCGGGCAGGCGCGGCACGCGATCGTAGTGAATGCGCGCGGTCAGGTTGCTGCCGTCGGCCATTTCCACCAGGTGCCCGAGCAGGCCGAAACCGGTGACGTCAGTCATCGCGGTCACGCCGTCGAGCTTGCCGAAGCGGCTGCCGGGCTTGTTCAGGGTGCACATCCAGTCGCGGGCCAGGCCGACGTCGGCGCTGCGCAACTTGCCCTTCTTCTCGGCCGTGGTCAGCACGCCGATGCCCAGGGGCTTGGTCAGGTACAGCAGGCAACCGGCGGTGGCGGTGTCGTTGCGCTTCATATGGCGCTTTTCCACCAGGCCGGTGACGGCCAGGCCGAAGATCGGTTCCGGGGCGTCGATCGAATGGCCGCCGGCCAGGGGGATGCCGGCCGCGTCGCACACCGCGCGGCCGCCGCGAATCACCTCGCGGGCGATTTCCGGTGCCAGCACGTTCACTGGCCAGCCAAGGATGGCGATGGCCATCAACGGGTCGCCGCCCATGGCGTAGATGTCGCTGATGGCGTTGGTCGCGGCGATGCGCCCGAAGTCGAACGGGTCGTCGACGATCGGCATGAAAAAGTCGGTGGTCGAGACCACGCCGCGCTCTTCGTCGATGGCGTACACCGCCGCGTCGTCGCGCGAGGCGTTGCCGACCCAGAGTTTCGGGTCGAGGTTCTGCGCGCCGCTGCCGGCCAGAATCACCTCCAGGACCTGGGGAGAAATCTTGCAACCGCAACCCGCGCCGTGGCTGTACTGGGTCAGGCGAATCGGCTCGCTCATGGGGCACCTCTGGAAGTCGTGGAGCGGCGATTCTAGCAGAGCGACCCGAGCAGAACGTCAAGCACCCTTTCCCTGCACTGCAGAACCAGCATCGAACGAACGCAGCCAGATAGTCAGCGAATACTCGACCCGAGGCCGCGCAGGTCGTTGATTGCCATCACCTCGATGATTGAACGAGGGCGCATCGGCCCTGTGCCAGGCGCCAGCGCCTTCGCCCTTTCTTCGCGCACAACGCCCAGGCGCGGTGCAACGTCCTGACCGAAAAGACAGCTTATGGGTAGGTTTCACCTTTATTTCAATCAGATACTTCAAGTTGGTACAGCATATGCAAACGTTTGCGAGGTCAGCCTTCGAGAGCTTTCGCCGCCAGTTCGGCCAGGCCGGGCCACTCGGGCTTCAGAACCGCACGAACAGGGATTTTCAATGCACGTACCTTTCACCCCCTCCGCGTCCCGCCACACCTTGGTTGTTTCCTTGCTACTAAGCGCCGTTACAGGACTACTCAGCGCTACCGCCCAGGCCGAGGAAAAAACCCTCGACGACTCGGCCCAGGGCGAGAGCCTGAGCCCCGCCGCCGCACCGGCGAAACCAGGCCCCTACCTGTCGGACTGGTACAACCAGGACCTGACCCTGATCGGCAGCAAGGACATCAGTTTCGGTCCGCAGCCGGCCGACGATATCTACCTGGAATACGAGTACTTCGGTCGCAAGGGGCCGTTCGAGCTGTACGGCTACATCGACATCCCGAAGATCTTCAACATCGGCAACAGCCACGACAAAGGCGTGTGGGACCACGGCTCGCCGGTGTTCATGGAGCACGAGCCGCGGATCTCCATCGACTACCTGGCCGGACGCAGCCTGGCCATCGGCCCGTTCAAGGAGTGGTATGTGGCCTTCGACTGGATCTACGACCACGGCAGCAACAGCGCCAACCGCGCCAATACCCTGTACAGCGGCCTGGGCACTGACATCGACACCCATTCGCGGGTCAACCTGTCGGCCAACTTCTACGGGCGCTACCAATGGGAGAACTACGGCGCCAGCAATGAATACTCGTGGGATGGCTACCGCGCCCAGCTCAAGTACATCGTGCCCATCAGCAAGTTCGGCAACGGCGCGTCGCTGACCTATATCGGCTTCACCAACTTCGATTTCGGCTCGGACCTGCACAAGGACAACCCGGCCCGCACGGCCAACGCCACGGTGGCCACCAACGTATTGCTGTATTCCTTTACCCACCTGCGGTTCACCCTGGTCGGCCGTTACTTCCACAATGGCGGCAACTGGCAGGACGGCAGCGAGCTGAATTTCGGCGATGGCGATTTCCGCGCCCGGTCCAATGGCTGGGGTTACTACGCCGGCATCGGTTACCAGTTCTGATCACTCAAGCAATGGAGGCTTTCATGCACGCGATGACCCGTCTTTCCCTTTCCGTGGGCCTGGCCTGCGGCGCCCTGCTCGCTTCGACGGCCTGGGCCGCCGAGTCCCCGGCGACCCCGATCAAACCCAAGGTGATGCTGATCACCATGTTCGCCCCCGAGGCCCAGCACTGGATCGAGCGCCTGGAGCTGAAGCAGGAAGTGCGCGTACCGGGCCTGTCGGCGGAGTACCCGGCGATTCGTTGCAACACCAGGGACGTCTGCCTGCTGGTCACCGGCATGGGCCAGACCAACGCCGCGGCCTCGACCCTGGCACTGGCGCTGTCGCCGAAATTCGACCTGCGCAAAAGCTACTTCCTGGTCGCCGGGATCGCCGGCATCAGCCCTAAACACGGGACCATCGGCACCACTGCCTGGGCGCATTACCTGGTGGAATTCGGTACCCAGTGGGAACTGGATTCGCGGGACGCGCCCAAGGACTGGCCGACCGGCTACCTGGGCATCAATACCAAAGGCCCGAACGAGAAACCGCCGCTGGACTACAAGACCGAAGTCTTCGAACTCAACCCGAAACTGCAGGCCAAGGCCTTCGCCCTGTCGCGTCGGGTAAGCCTGAGCGAAAGCAAGGAATCGGCGGCCTGGCGCCTCAAGTACCCGGCGGCCCCGGCCAACCAGCCGCCGGTGGTGACCCAGTGCGACACCCTGGCGGGCAATACCTGGTTCTCCGGCACGCGCCTGAGCGAGCGGGCCGAGGTCTGGACCCGCCTGCTGACCGACAACAAGGGCGAGTACTGCACCACCCAGCAGGAAGACAACTCAACCTACGAGGCCCTGCTGCGCGCCAGCCGCGAAGGCCGGGTGGACGTGCAGCGGCTGGCGGTGGTCCGCGCCGGCTCCGACTTCGACCGCCCCGAGCCGGGCGGCAGCGAGGTCGATAATCTGCTCAAGTACGCCGACCAGGGCGGTTTTGTCCCGGCCCTGGAAAACCTCTATCGCACCGGTAACCCGCTGGTGCAGGACATCCTGAAGAACTGGTCGGCGTGGGAGAAAGGCGTGCCGGGGGCGTAGCGAAAACGCCTGCGACTTTGGTTATGGGGTTGTCTGGGCTGACGCCCTCGCAAGCAAGGCCCCATGCACGACACAGCCCCAACCTGTAGCCGCTGCCGCAGGCTGCGATCGACCCGAAGGGGCGTGGCGATCTTGCGATTGTTGAGGTCCTGCGGACCTATCGCAGCCTGCGGCAGCGGCTACACAAAGCCGTGCCAGCCTGCCGATTCAGGCAGGTTGGCCACCCTTACGGCAGCAGAATCACCTTCTCGCCGCTGCCCTTGTTCACCTCGTGATAACGCTCGACGCCCTGCTCCAGCGGCGATTCGAACAGCCCCTGCGGCAACGGCAACAGCCCTTCATCGAAGAACCGGCCGAACTGCTCGAGCATGGCCGCGCAGGCCTGCACGCCGTACAGCAACGAGTTGATCCCGACCACCGAACCACCCTTGCGATACAGGCCCAGGGCCGGCAGTTGCACATGACCGTCCACCGGCGCGGCGATGATGGCGATCCGGCCGAACGGCGCCAGGGCCGCGACCGAGGCCGGCAGCCAGAAACCGGTGGTGTCGAAGATCACCTCGGCGCCGCCGGCGAACACCTCGTTGACCTGCGCCCCGAGGTCTTCCGGCTGGTCCAGTTGCACGGCCTGGAACCCTTGCGCCTGCAAGGCCTTGACCTGTTCCGGGCGCCGCGCGGCGGCCAGCACCCGGGCTCCGCGAACCTTCGCCAGGGCCAGGGCGGCGCTGCCCACCGCCCCGCCGCCAATCACCAGCAAGGTGGTGCCGGCGCTTACCCCGCTGCGTTCCAGGGCATCCCAGGCGGTGGTGTAAGGCACGCCCAGGCTGGCGGCCTGGGCGAAGCTCAGCTGCGCCGGCTTGTGCGCCACGCCCTTGGCCGACAGCGCCACGTACTGGGCATGGGAGCCGTCCGCGTAGAACCCCAGCTCCTTGCCGGTGCCCCAGACCTCCTGCCCCACCCACTCC
>NZ_JBWKZA010000040.1:0-47373 GCF_059424045.1 Pseudomonas sp. GW456-L12 | reverse complement strand
ACCCTGCCCTCAGAACTTCGTCAGCACCCCCACCCGCAGCGTCCGCCCCGGCGCCGGCATGAAGCTCTGCGCCAGCGGGTCCAGGTAGTAGCGGTCGGTCAGGTTCTGCAGCGAAACGTTGAGGTGGGTGTGCTCCTTCAACTTGTAGTTGAGGAACAGATCGAACAGCGCCACCTCGCGGTAGAGCAGCTGCGGCGTGGTCGCACCGGTCTGCCAGTTCTCGTCGGCCTTGACCGTCGGCCCCGAGCTGTAGGTGGCGCGCCCGCCGACGGTCAGGGACTGGTCAAAAAAGCGCAGGCCCGAGGTCAGGTTCGCCGAGAACCGTGGCGGGTTCTGGGTGTTGGAGTACGAGCCCATGAAGCTGCCCGGCGTGCAGTCCGGCGTGTTGCTCAAGTCCCGATAGCGATTGCTGCTGGCCCGCAGCCGCGCGGCGAAGGCCGAGTCGCAGGTTTCGGTCTTCAGGTAGTAGGTGGACGAAAAGTCCGCGAACACCCGGCCCGCGTCGTAGTACGATTGCAGCTCCAGGCCGCTGGTCTTGTAGCTGTCGGTATTGCTGAAGCGCATCTGGCCCATCAGGCCCGGGCTCGGGTCGTAGTAGCGGGTGATGTAATTCTTGATGCTGTTGTTGAAGTAGGCCAGCTTGATCGCCGCCGAGTCGTTGTCCAGCAGCAGGCCTTTGTGCAGCGTGCTGGCGCCGATTTCCCAACTGCTGGAGCGCTCGGGCTTCAGGCCTTTGCCCGGCGTGGTCTGCAACACGCCCTGGCTGGTTTCGAACAGCGAGGGCATGCGCAGGCCCTGGGTGTAGGACGCATAGACGAAGGTGTCCGGCAGCACCTCGACATTGATGCCGAAGGCCGGTGCAAAGGCGCCGCCGCTGTTGCTCTGCTTGCCGGAATAGTCATAACCGCTGACCACCTCGCCCACCTGCGACGGATAGACCGTCGAGTCGGTCGCGCCGAAGTCGTTGTAGCGGATGCCCTCGAACGGAAAGTTGGTGTTGTTGAAGACAATGCCATTGTTCCGGCGCGGGTCCGTGGCGTCGGTGTACTGCCCGTTCGAATCCGGGAACCACAGCATGTTGCCGGAGGTGTCCGCGTTCGAGACCCGCAGGTACCTCAAGTCACGCTCCTCCCAGCGCGCCGTCGCTTGGGCGACGTGGTCCTTGCTGCGGTAATAGGTATAACGACCGCCGCCCCACAGGGTCAGGCTGTCGACCGGTTTGTACTCCAGTTTGCCGTTCAGGCTGAACTCCTGCCGTTCTCCTTCGCGCAGCATGCGGTTGGCGTTGATGTCGTGCTGGGTGGTGACCACGCCCTTTTGCGGGCGCAAGTCTTCGACCTGGAACGAGCCACCCAGGTCCAGCTTGAAATCGCCATAGTCGCTCTGCAAATGCGAGGTGTTGGCCAGGTCGCCGCCGATGCGGCGGTCGGCCTGCCGGCTCCATTTGCGGTCCGAGCGATAGGCTTGTGAAGCCGGGGCCGCCACCGAGGTCAGCTGGCTGGTTTGCGCGTCGGTCATCCACAGGCTGGCCGTCAGGTCCACCAGCGGATTGCCGTCCGGCAGGTAGTGGTAGCGCGCGGTGTAGGTGTCGATCTTGGTATGGCCCAGGGGGTACTGGTAGATGCCGCCGGTGCCGAAACGGAAAATGTCCGACGGCATGATTTCGCCGATACGCCCGTCGTAGCGGCGGTAGCCGAGGTCGAAAGTGTGGCCGTCCACCGGGCGCAGGGTGGTCTTGAGCAAGAAGGACTCAGTCTCCGAAGAGGAGTTCAGCACCTCCTCGCCGGCGTTATAGGTGGTGGCCACACTCGTCTCTTCGTCGCCGTAACGGTCATAGGTGCGATAGCGGTCCTGGCCCTTCTTGCCGGCGAAATAGTTGCCCTGGTTGCGGTGGGCGTAGGCCGCCACCAGGTCAAAGAACTCATGGCTATAGGCGAACGCGGCACTGCCGGACTCGGCCTTCGAACCGAACAGTCCACCACGGCTGCGATGCGGCTCCGAGAACAGCTCCTCGGTCATCGAATGGCTATCGCGCGAGGCGGGAGCGACGCCGTTGTTCCACAGGTCGCCCTTCAAGCGCAGGCCGATGTTCTTGCCGTCCTGCAGGATGTCGTCGACGCCGAGGGTGCGCATCTTCACCGTGCCGCCGATGGCGCTGGAGGTCAGGCTCGGGCCCTTGTCGATGGCGATGTCGCTGATCAGGTCCGGGTCGATGTAGCTGCGTTGCTGGGTGCCGGCGTACCCGCGATAGACATCCAGCGCCTGCTGCGAGCCATCCACCGTCACCGCCACCCGGCTCTGGCCCTGGATGCCGCGGATGTTCACATCCAGGCCGCCGCCGTTGCGGCTGTCGCCGACCTGCACCCCAGGCTGGCCCTTGAGCACGTCGCCGACCGAGATCACGCCAAAGCGCTGCATGTCCTCGCCGGAGATGTACAGCGAGGAGCGCGGCGCCGAATACACCTCCTTCTGCTCCAGGTCTTCGCCGACGACTTTCTGCGACGGCAGCACCATATCCCCGCCCGCCCGATACAACTCGAAGCTGCCGTCAACCTGGCGCTGATAGCCCAGGCCGGTTCCCGCCAGCAACCGCGCCAGGCCCGCCTCGGTGCTGAAATCGCCTTGCAGGCCCTGGCTGCGCTTGCCTTCTGTCAGCGTGGCGCTGCCCGCCATATTGATGCCTGCCTGCACGCCAAAACGCGACAGCGCCTGGTCCAGCGGGCCGGCGTCGATGCTGTAGTGCTGGCGCTCGCCAGCCGCGAAAACGGCCGCGCCGCAGAGCGGCGGCAGGCTGAGGAAAAGCAGGCCAAAGGTGCGGGCACACAAGGCTCGGGCGGGGAAAATCATGCAAGGCTCCTAGGGGTTGGCACCCACCTGTCCCGGTGGGTCATACCTGAAGGCCAAGCCAGATCGAAAAAACTGCGCCCCGGGGAAAAAATATTTTCAGGCCGGCACCACAGTCACCCAGTAACGGGTTCGTCGCTCGATGCGCACCGGCAGCGTATTGGCCACCAGCGCCAGCGCGGCATCGGTGTCGTCCAGCTGAAAACTGCCGGTCACGCGCAAGGCCGCGACCGCTGCGCTGCAACGCAAAAAGCCCGGGCGGTAGCGCGAGAGTTCAGCCAGCAAGGTATCCAAGCGCATGCGTTCGGCCGGCAAGATGCCGCGCAGCCAGGCCTGGGCCATAAACGGATCAACACGGCTCGGCGCCGCGACGCCCTGGCTCTCGACCCGGGTTCGCCAACCGGCCTGCAGCGGCACCGGTAGCCAATGACGCCGCGCACTGACCTGCGCCAGACCGCGCAGCACCGTCACCTGGGTGCCCAACCGGTCATGGCGCACCAGCCAATGGGCGCCACGGCCGTACAACACCGCGTCCGGGGTCAGCAGTTGCAGCGATGCCGATTCCGCCGGCGTATCCAGTGCCAGCTCGCCCTCGACCAACTGCACACTGCGCCGCTGCGCGTTCAGCTCCAGGTTCACGGCGCTGGCGGTGTTCAGCCACAGCGAGCCACCGTCCGCCAGGGCCCAGCGCCGACGCTCGCCGATACTCGTGCGGTAAGCCGCCAGGGCCGAACGCATCAGGGTGGAATCCGCGCCTTGCCAGGCAACCCCGCCGAACAGTCCCAGGGCGAGCAGACACTTGAGCACCTGCCGACGCCGCTGCGGATCGGCCCCGGCCGACTCCAGTGCCCGCCGCGCCGTGGCATCGGCCAACAGACTGGCCCCAGGCTGCAGCATCAGCGGCAAGCTGCTGACCCGCTGCCAGGCGTATTCATGCTCGGCGCTCGCCTGCCGCCACTGCTGCAAAGCCTGATGCTCGACATCGCTCATCAGCCCGGACTGCGCGCGGACCATCCAGTCGATGGCGCTGTCCCGCACCCGCGGATCAACCACAGCGCCACTCATTCAAAACGGCTCGCGTAACAGACACTGAACGCCTTGCCCATGGCCCGCTGCACCTGGGCCACGCTCAGGTTCAACCGCGCGGCGATCTGCGGGTAGGTCAAGCCGTCGAGCTGAGACAAGAAGAAAATCTGCCGCACCCGCGACGACAGCCCCACCAGCAGCGAATCCAGCTGCAACAGGGTTTCGATCATCAAGTGCCGCTCTTCCGGCGAAGGCTCCTCGGCCACCGGCCGCGCCGCCAGCGCTTCCAGGTAAGCCCGCTCGATCGCCTGGCGCCGCCAGCGATTGATCAGCAAGCCATTGGCAATGGTCGCGAGAAACGCCATGGGCTGGCGCAGCTCGCGCACATCCTCTTGCGAGCGCATCACGCGGACAAAGGTGTCGTGGGCCAGGTCCTCGGCATCGGCACTGTGCCCCAGCCGCCGATGCAACCAGCCGCGAAGCCAGCCGTGATGGTTCGCATACAACCGGGCGACGGGCGAGGCAAAGCTGTCGTCGTGCATGTCAGATCCGCATTAATGATAATGCTTCTCATTTTAGAGTTTGACGCCAGGCGTTGTACAGCGCTGAGAAAGTGGCCCGGGTTTTAGCAGGGCCCTGAAATGCCCTCGGCATAGCACATTTGCCCTATATGCCCCCCCTCCAACGCCATGCTGAAATAAATCCCCCTATTGAGTCAGATTTAACAGGGGCCGGCCGTGCCAGATTCCCTGACTCCACGTTTCTGACGTGCCCCGTTGAGGATCGCTGATAACCAGGGCGAAACACTATTAAGGAAGATATGCCATGAACAAAAACCACCTCTTTGCCCCCGCGTTACTGCTTCTGGCGGGTACCTTGGCCGGTTGCTCGACCAATCCCAATGTCTTGCAAATACACAAAGTCACCGCGGAAACCATTGGCCTGGCCTCCACCGACGAACTCACCATGGGCCCCGTCACCAAAGGCAAGGAAGACTTCCTCGGCGGCTCGGAACTGACCTTCAAAGCCACCACCGCCAAGGGCCGCGTCTTCAACTGCTCGACCTTCATGACCCCAGGGATCCTGCTCGATCCGCCGAAGTATTCACGGCTTACTTGTACTAACTGAGCGGGTGGCAGCGGCTTGAAGCAAAAGGCCCCGACTTGTCGGGGCCTTTTTGTTTTGAGCGAGCAGTAGATTGCCAGGGTTTCACTTAGCCTGATCTCAGGCCCGACTGTGCGGCGATCTGTGGGTAGGTGATGTTGCCCCAACTGGCCGCATTCAAAGGCGGATACAACGACCCACACCGCACCGTCTAGACTCCAACACTCCAGGGCCGAAGGTTCCTGGCCCCCAACGGCAGTCATTCCCACCGAGTCGACCCGAGTACACAAAATCATGTGTGAATCATGTGATTCAAACTCCGCCGCAAACACCCACGATCGTCGTCGTTTTCTTCGCTTCGCCGGACTGGGGGCAGGCGCCCTGCTGATAGCCGGCGTACTGCCAAACAGGCTGGTCCATGCCGCCGAAAAAACCGCCGCGCCGCCCAAACCGCAAAACGCCATCAGCCCCGACCAGGCGCTGCAACGGCTGATCGAAGGTAATGAGCGTTATGTCAGCGGAAACTCAAAGACCCACGATTTCAAGGACGAGCGCGAAGCCCTAGTTTCCGGGCAGAACCCATTCGTGGCGGTGCTCAGTTGCTCCGACTCGCGGATCGCTCCCGAATACGCTTTCGACACAGCCCGAGGCGATCTTTTCGCCATACGCGTTGCGGGCAACTTCGTAACCGGCGAAGGCCTGGCCAGCCTCGAATACGCCGTCGCGGTACTCGGCGCCCCGCTGATCCTCGTACTGGGGCATGAGAGTTGCGGCGCCATCGAGGCCGGCATAAAAGCCGTAAAAGACCACGCCGTTTTTCCTGGGCATATCCAGAAACTGACCGATGCACTCAAACCCTCTATCGAGAAAGTGCTCAAGCAACCCGGGGCTCTTATGGAAAATGCCACGGCGCAAAACATCAAGGACTCGGTCGATAGCCTTAAACAGGCCACGCCACTGCTCACCGATGCGCTCGACAAAGGCAGGTTGAAAATCGTAGGCGGCATCTACCGCCTTGCCACCGGTAAAGTCGAGTTGATTGCCTGAACCGGACAGTGCGCATCGCCTACCGATAAGTCGAGAAAGAACCCTGCGCGCCGGCTGGGCTCTGCTGGTTTTCGCCGCCTGGATAAACGACCGGGCTTGCACTGCCCGGTCGTTGGTTGTCGAGATTAAGCGTTCAGCGCCTGAGACTTATCGCCCAAGGTACGCAGCAGATCGCAGCCGTCGCTGAGCAGCAGGCCGATGGCAAAACGGATCTGAGCGACATCTTGAGCGCCGGAAGCGCAGTCGAGAATTTCCAGCAGATTGCGGGCAGCGCCGATACGTTGTTGGGCGCAGGTGTAGAGATCGGATAGCGAGGCGTTGGCGTCCAGGTAGAGGACGGGGTGGTCGGTGTCGTTGCGGGTGAGTGGGACGAGGTTACAAATTTCTGTGCGGGTCATTGGTGAAGCTCCATGAGTATTTAAGCCCTGCCCCACCCCGCAACCAAGCAGGGAGTCAGTTGATGGATGAGGCGCTATGCACATAGTTTTTGGCCCGCGATGACCAGTCATCAGTCAGCAATGACGTGCTGAACTATAGAAGCGGTATCCGCTTGAGGACAGTTTTTAGGTGGAAGATTGTTCGGTTTATCGTTTCAAAAATATGCCGTGATCAGCTTGTGAATGGCTACCTTCGGCCGATTCTGTTGAAAAAGTCGGTTTTCCCAAAACGCTCGAACATTGATGGGTGAAAACACCTCTTTTGCACGCTGCTACGTGAAATCCGAGTCCTGAACCTTCTGCCAAAAACACAGATTTCAATCTCAGGCGCGTATTTTTCTGCCGTGGAAACCGAAGCCGACTTTTTCAACAGAATCGGCCAAAATCGATCATTCGAAGACGCCTATGAATCCAAGAGCGATTAATTTTGTTAAAAAAACACCAAGACTACACCTGAGACGAAAGTGGAGACATAGGCCTGGTCATCGTTTCTGGTAGCTGCAGTCGGAAAAATCATCATAGGCATTCAAGAAATCTTCTTTTCATGTTATTCATAAAACTGCACCCATTGGTGTGCGGAAGCTGAACTAGTAAAATACGGAATAGGTAAAAACCACGTAGGGACGGATTTATGATACCAATTTATGAGCAGGGGTCTGGCAACGGTATTGGCCATAGCGTTAAAACTTTTTTAGCCGAATTTGAAAAAATCGCTATTAATCATGTCGAAAAAGGCAGAGCGAAGTCTATCGCTTTCATTTTTTATGACTTTCAGGATCGCGATTTTAAGAGAGTTTTAAAAAGTGAAGGGGTGTTTACTCAGCTGGATAGACTTTCTGGGAAAGACCTAAGTATTTTCTATTTGCACTCAGGAAATGATCAGGTGCTTTCAAGTTTTAATTCTGTATTGCTCGCTGCCTTAGGCGCTGAAGCGGCTCGCAAACCGTGCGTTGTATTCTGTAAGGCGACTCAGGAAGGGCTTTCTGATATTTCTGTTGCTAATTTAGACAGCGCAGATTTGATTCATGGCTTTCATGAGCTCTACGGGGTGATTGAGTCGTTTTTAAATAGTCAGACTCCAGAAGTAAAGGCAATTGGCTGGGTTGCAAGTGGTGCAAAATTTCTATCGCTGGAAGTGGTTAAGGAGTTAATTAAGGCACTTATTAAAGCTGGTATGTTTTAATTTTTTGGTCTGCGCTGGTTACCGTATGCGGCTTAATTTGACGTGTTTGTTCAGTTGCTTCGACCCTTAGCTTCATAGGCCTCCTTATCGACTTTTTGATTGGGGCTAGCCACTCGTGAGCTTCCGCTCTGGCCGACTCCAGCCTGTCAACACTGGCAGAGGTCGGCCAAAAGCAGTCGGAGGCAATGGACTGCTTGCGGCCCAGTGTATGCAAAAACGCGCAGACGGTTTAACTCTGCAATTGGGGGCTAGCTACTGATTGCCAACTTCAAGCCTCACCATCTTCTTATCTTTGAAGCCATAAATCTTTAAGAGGTCTTCATTAAACATCAAACAAATGCTAAATCCGCTAACTAAGTCCTTAAGAGCTAGGCACTCTTCTACAGCCTCCAAAAAGCTATCTGCGGTATGCTCCAAGCGGTCAAGCCGCAATCCATTGGCTGTATTGGTAGCCTTGAACCCTTTTGCTTCGGAGAAGTCTTCCTGGTCCACACTAGCATAATCAATATGCCAAGTACCGTGCAGAAATTTATTGCGTTTTTTGTTAATTCCATCTATTCGAGAGCAAAGATTGGATAATAGATCTTTAATAATTGGAAGTTGCTCCTGACGTCCATAGCTTTCAAGCGACAAAAGAAGAATTGAGCGAAAGGTCCGCGCCAAAGGATCGGCAGTTAAGTCTGCGGTGAAAATATTTGCAATATGCTGCTGCCTCGCTTGATGGGGCGCAGGGACCTGAGCGACGTGCAGGCTGATCATCTGACGCATTGTCGCTACGAGCTCCTCAAAGCCTACTACAAACCGGCCAAGCCCGGCGTATAGGCTATCTGTCTGCGATTTGAATTTCTCTTTCCGTTCCTCTGGAGTCATCAATTTTTCTCTCAATACCAAAAAGTCGTAATACCGTATTAGATCAAGCCGGTGGTGATACATAGGTTAACTGTCACAGCACACGCTAAACTCTGCAGTGCGGAGTTGTATAATCTATACTTGGCCGTGACCCTCTCGGATTGTGATTAGTCGAGAGTTTAAATCTGCCTTCAGTTGTTCAATGCCCTCGCCATTATTGAGATATCGAATATTACGCAAATGTGCTAAGTCAAAGGGTATATCATTTGCGCTCTGCGTGATGAGAATCACTTCTTTGCCTAAGGCATGAGCTATTCCTATTTCATAGAATACGTTGGCATTCCGACCAGTACAATCGCAGACGATAACCGCTGATCTGTCAATTAATGCTACGATATCCTGAATGATTTCGTGGTGTTCCCAGATACTGTCAGCTCTTCTGGCTGTCATAATATTATTTTCAGCTACTTGTTGAATCGCATTCCATACAGAATCGAATCCTCCGAAGGGCATCATGACTGAGAGTAAGTTTAGATCAACGTTTTGTGCAGTTGAAATCCGGAATACTGTTGGAGATCTTTGATTACGTAAGGTCTGCGCTAGGAGAATTTGGTATATATCAATATCTTTAACAGACCAGTGCGTACGATTGTACGGGCCAAAACCTCGTGTAGACTGAACACCCAGTAAGGAAGAAAGCCTGACAAGCTCGCTCTGTGGCACCGGCGGAACAATCTGGTCGAAATGATACTCAAGGGTTATCTCGTCTCCTCCATTGTCAATTACTCTACTTATTTTTCCAATGCGCCCATATTGTTGGCGGCCACGACTGGTTTCCTCCATGAACAACACAGGGTGTTTGATTAGTGCCTCAAAATTTGGGAGGTTGCTTAAAGTGAAATGGGACTGAATGTCGCCGGATGTGTATTCAAAGATTCTGCTTTTCCAGAATATATCTCTTCCTTCACCCCATTCTGAAGGCTTGATTAACATATTGAACATGAGTTGCACCACCTTGAGGTGTAAGTGAGCGCCAGGACGTTGAAAGCTGCCAATAAGGCAGCTTTCTATAGCTAATTCAGATTTAGTTGATCATTCGTAGCTTTTTGACCAAGTCTTCCTCTAGTTTGGCCAGCCCCTCGCCGTTTTTGAGGTAGATTAGCGCTCGGTGATGCACCATGTCAGATGGGATGTCCTGCACGATTTGGGCAAGAGGAACTACAGTTTTCCCTAATGTATGCGCAATTCCGGTCTCATACATAACGTTTGGATTTTTACCTGAGAAGTCGACGATGACTATCTTTGCACGGTAAATCAGGCTAAAAATATCTTGGATGATAGAGGAATTGTCCCAGATATCGTCAGCACGTAGGCACCTGAATCCCGCTGTGCTGCAAGCATTTTTTATCGCTTCATAAACTCCATCGAATCCAGCGAAAGGCATCATGACCGTGACTAGATCATCCTCTACGTCACCGTCAGGGATAGAGAATACATTTGGTGCGAAAGATATCTTCCGCTCAGAGGGCTTAGCTGAGATATACGTTATGTTTTGATCTGGATACCATTGATCCAGATATTGCTTGAGCACGCTCAAGGAGTTTGGGTTGTGATCCGACATTGCTCTAAGAACACTTATGATGTTTCCACCATAGTCTTGATCGCCAAAGCTGAGGCTTCTCAACAGCCTGGGATGCCCAGTGACGATATGCGAACTATCTGTGAGCAATCCAACTTCTTCCCAATTACTCGATGTAAAATCCTCTTCTATGCGTCGCTTTAGCTCAAGAATCAAAGGTGCGTTGTATTGACTCATCGTTGCCATTCCTTGGGGGTGGGTGCGTTTGTGTACTGAATTTAGACTGCGGGATGGCCAAACGCTACCTCTTCCCTTTGTTTCTTAAGAATCGGCATCTCAGTTGAGTAGGGAAAGCCGTTTTCTCTCGGCTGCTAATTGAGCGTACAGGCAGTCATTGGCCCACTGGCACTTGAAACACCGATTGCGTCTATGACTTGATCATTGACTGGAATGGCTTCCCGCCGTCGAAAACCGCTAATCTAGGTTGCAGCCGCGGCCTGTCTGCATAGTTCGGGTGCAGTTTTTGAATCGTTCGGCCCACTCAGACGTCGAGCGACCAAAACTCGTATCGATGTTCGAGCTGCACTAGGAAGACGTCCTTCCATAAAGCATCCTCTTGTTCGATGGCCAAGGATGCACAATGACTCTCCGAGACTGAACACCTCGGGTCGTTCAAAAATATTATTTACATCAGCGTAGGACAATCTGGCTGAAAACTCAGAAGTCCGCTTCTGGCCGACAGCGGACGCTCCTCAACCAATCAGATATCTACATTACTCATCAGCATTCAAGAACCGAGAAATAGCTCAAGAGTGCCCCGTTAATCACAGCAGTGATAAGGGTAAGCAGCTATCAATAGCCGTTCAAGATTAAGAGAGCGCTTCAGAAGTTCGCCGGCGTATTCGCACTAATAATCTCCGCCTCATCCTGCCCAATATTGCGAAATTTATGCGGCAAGGTAGTCGGAAAATAATACCCATCCCCCGGGTTCAACACGCTCACCTGCCCGTCCACCGTCAGTTCCACGGTGCCACGGGTCACAAGCCCACACTCCTCCCCTTCCGCATGCACGATCGGCTCGTCGCCGGAGCTGGCGCCCGGTGCGTATTGTTCGCGCAGGAAGCGCATCTGGCGGGTTGGCAGGGCGGCGCCGATCAGCAGCAGGCGGGCGCCGTCGCGGCCGAGGTCGGGTTGTTCGTTGGCGCGGAAGACGTATTGGTGTTCGCGCGGGGGCTGGTCGAAGGTGAAGAAGTCGGCCAGGGACATGGGGATGCCTTCGAGCAGCTTTTTCAGGGAGCTGACGGAGGGGCTGACGCGGTTCTGTTCGATCAGGGAGATGGTGGCGTTGGTCACGCCGCTGCGCCGGGCCAGCTCGCGCTGGGACAGTTTGTAGCTTTCGCGAACGAGTTTGAGTCGAGTGCCCGTGTCCATAGCAGCCTTGTGTGAGGTGTACGTGAGGGTGTTGCGCGTTGGAGTGCGGCCGGTGACTTTTAGTTGCGAAGTTCGCCGATCCAGTGGCCCCGGAACCTGAAAGGCGGCTATTAAATCACGTTTGTGGGTGGAGCTGTAGCGGTGGGCGACGCGGGTGACCGGCCTTGCCGTGGGCGGTGCCAGGCGTTGAAAACCGGCGGTGTTTTTTCGGGCGCTGGAAGGGCCTGCGGCCCTTATCGCAGCCTGCGGCAGCGGCTACAGGTGAAGCGGTTGCGGCTGCGAATTCGGCTGGAAAAAAGCCCGCGCGAGCGCGGGCAAACGCAGGAACAGGGTCGCGATCAGATACCGAAGCGGTCACGTAGCGCGTAGTACGCGGCGCCCATGGCGGTCAGCGGGGCCTGGAAGGTGCGGCCGCCGATCATCGGCATGTGCGGCAGCGAGGCGAAGGCGTCGAAGCGTTCGGCGTCGCCACGGATCATTTCCGCGATCAGTTTGCCGGCCAGGTGCGAGCAGGTGACGCCGTGGCCGCTGTAGCCCTGCATGTAGTAGGCGTTCTTTTCGATGCGGCCGAATTGCGGCATGCGCGACATGGTCAGCAGGAAGTTGCCGGTCCAGCGGTAGTCGATCTTCACGTCCTTGAGCTGGGGGAAGGTCTTGAGGATCTTCGGCCGGATCAGTTGCTCGATGTCGTTCGGCTCGCGGGCACCGTAGACCACGCCGCCGCCGTACAGCAGGCGGTTGTCGGCGGTGAGGCGGTAGTAGTCCAGCAGGTAGTTGCAGTCTTCGACGCAGTAGTTGTTGCGGATCAGGCTGCGGGCCATTTGTGCAGGCAGCGGTTCGGTGACCACGATCTGCGAACCGCACGGCATGCTCTTGCGCGTCACCCGCGGGTCGAGGTCCTGCTGCAGGTAAGCGTTGCCGGCGATCAGCAGGTACTTGGCGCGCACCACGCCCTTGGCGGTGCGCACGATATTCGGCTCGCCGTAGGTGATTTCCAGCGCCGCCGACTGCTCGAAGATCTTGCCGCCCAGGCCGATGATGGCGCTGGCTTCGCCCAGGGCCAGGTTCAGCGGGTGAATGTGCCCGCCCTGCATATCCAGCAGGCCGCCGACGTAGGCGTCGGAACCGACTTCCCGGGCGATCTGCGCCTGGTCCAGCAGCTTCAGGTTTTTGTTGCCGTAACGCTCCCAGCTGGCCTTCTGTTCGGCCAGGCCCTTGAGCTGCTTCTTGTTCATGGCGGCGAAGATCCCGCCCGGGCGGTAGTCGCACTGGATGTCGTAGTGCTGGATGCGCTGGCGAATGATGTCGGCGCCTTCGAAGATCATGCTGCCCAGCACTTCGGCGCTTTTTTCGCCGTAGCGCGACTCGATCACGTCGACATCGCGGCTGTAGGAGTTGACCAGTTGCCCGCCGTTGCGCCCGCTGGCGCCGAAGCCGACCTTGGCCGCTTCGAGCACGGTG
Source organism: Pseudomonas sp. GW456-L12 (assembly GCF_059424045.1). NCBI lineage: Bacteria > Pseudomonadati > Pseudomonadota > Gammaproteobacteria > Pseudomonadales > Pseudomonadaceae > Pseudomonas > Pseudomonas sp. GW456-L12. The sequence continues at coordinate 34,412 of NZ_JBWKZA010000040.1, read as the reverse complement.
ACGCTGTAGCCCGCCTCGGCGAGGAACAGCGCCGAGGACAGGCCGGTGTAGCCGGCGCCGATCACGCAGACGTCGCACTCGACCATTTCTTCCAATACAGGAAAGTCGGCGGTCTGGTTGCGGGTCGCGGCGTAGTAGCTGTTTACGTAGGTTTGCATTATCGAATTCCCCAGCAGGTGCGGGTCGTAGCCCGCCCCGCCGTTGTTATAGGTAGTCGTCTTAACGACAACTGTCTGCGCGTCTATCATGCTGCGTTAAAAACAGGCTCGGAATGCTCATGTAGGCCCCTACAGTCGAACGCGACCCCGGCCGTTCCTCGCCTGTTTTTGCCTTGCCTGATCGCCGCTCGACGAGTTTTCGTAAAGCGCCTAGAGCTTGATCCAGGTCGCTTTCAGCTCGGTGTACTTGTCGAAGGCATGCAGCGATTTGTCGCGACCATTGCCCGACTGTTTGAAGCCGCCGAACGGCGCGGTCATGTCGCCGCCGTCGTACTGGTTGACCCACACGCTGCCGGCGCGCAGGCCACGGGCGAAGCGGTGGGCGCGGCTGAGGTTGCTGGTCCAGACCCCGGCGGCGAGGCCGAAAATGCTGTCGTTGGCGATCGTCAGCGCCTCTTCCTCGGTGTCGAAGCTGATCACCGACAGCACCGGGCCGAAGATCTCTTCGCGGGCGATGGTCATGGCGTTGGTCACGCCGTCGAAAATGGTCGGCTCGACATACAGGCCGCCGGTGCTTTCCAGGGTCCGCGCGCCGCCGGCCAGCAGTTGGCCGCCCTGCTCCTTGCCGATGCCGATATAGCGCAGCACGTTCTCCAGCTGACGCTGATCCACCAGCGCGCCGACGCGGGTCGCAGGGTCCAGGGCATGCCCGGGTTTCCAGGCCTTGATAGCCTCCACCAGCAGCGGAATGAACTGCTCGCGAATCGAGCGCTCCACCAGCAGGCGCGAGCCAGCAGTGCAGACTTCGCCCTGGTTGAAGGCGATAGCGCTGGCCGCCGCTTCTGCCGCGGCGCGCAGGTCCGGCGCGTCGGCGAACACCACGTTGGGGCTCTTGCCGCCCGCCTCCAGCCACACGCGCTTCATGTTGCTCTGGCCGGAATACACCAGCAGTTGCTTGCCCACCGCGGTGGAGCCGGTGAACGCCAGCACGTCCACGTCCATATGCAGGGCCAGGGCCTTGCCCACGGTGTGGCCGTAGCCCGGCAGCACGTTGAACACGCCCTTGGGAATGCCGGCATCCAGCGCCAGCTGGGCGATGCGGATCGCGGTCAGCGGCGACTTTTCCGAAGGCTTGAGGATGAACGAGTTGCCCGCCGCCAGGGCCGGGGCGAATTTCCAGCTAGCCATGATCAGCGGGAAGTTCCACGGCACGATGGCCGCCACCACGCCCGAAGCCTCGCGAGTCACCAGGCCCAGTTGATCGTGGGGCGTGGCCGCGACTTCGTCGTAGATCTTGTCGATGGCCTCGGCGTTCCAGCGGATCGCGTTGGCGGTGGCCGGCACGTCGATGCTTAGGGCATCGCCGATGGGCTTGCCCATGTCCAGGGTTTCCAGGAGCGCCAGTTCTTCCTGGTGCTCGAGGATCAAATCGGCGAAGCGGATCAGCACGCGCTTGCGCTCGGCCGGGGCCTTGCGCGACCACACGCCGGACTCGAATGCCTGGCGTGCCACCTGCACCGCCCGGTTGGCGTCGGCCTCGTCGGTGCTGGCGACGTTGGCCAAAAAGCGCCCGTCCACCGGGCTGATGCACTCGAAGGTGGCCGCGCTGGCGGCGTGGCAATACTGGCCGTCGATAAAGGCGCGCCCTTCGAGGGTCAAGGACTGGAAGCGCTGCTCCCAGTCGCTGCGGGATTTAGTCATGGCAAATACTCAACGCAGGATAAGGAACGGCCATCAGACCGTGTGCAGGTACCAGTTGTATTCGAGGTCGGAGATCGAATTTTCGAACTCGGCCAGCTCGCTTTCCTTACAGGCGACGAACACGTCGATGTACATCGGGTCGATGTACTTGGCCATCACCTCGCTGTCGTCCAGCACGCGCAGGGCGTCGCGCAGGTTGCTCGGCAGGCTCTGCTCGTTCTGCTCGTAGGAGTTGCCTTCCACCGGCGCGCCGGGCTCGATCTGGTTGGTCAGGCCGTGGTGAATACCAGCCAGTACCGAAGCCATCAGCAGGTAGGGGTTGGCGTCGGCGCCGGCGACACGGTGTTCGATGCGTACGGCGTCGGAAGAACCGGTCGGCACGCGCACGGCCACGGTGCGGTTGTCGATGCCCCAGCTCGGCGAGTTCGGCACGTAGAACTGAGCGCCGAAACGGCGGTAGGAGTTGACGTTCGGGCAGAGGAACGCCATCTGCGCCGGCAGGGTTTCCAGCACGCCGCCGATGGCGTGACGCAGGGCGTCGTTGGTTTCCGGGTCGTCGCTGGCGAAGATGTTGTTGCCTTGCTTGTCGAGAATCGAGATGTGCACATGCAGACCGTTGCCAGCCTGACCCGGGTACGGCTTGGCCATGAAGGTGGTGTCCATCTCATGGTCGTAGGCGATGTTCTTCACCAGGCGCTTGAGCAGCACCGCGTAGTCGCAGGCTTTGATCGGATCGGAGACGTGGTGCAGGTTGACCTCGAACTGCGCCGGGGCACTTTCCTTGACGATGGCGTCGGCGGGGATGCCCTGCTCTTTCGCGCCTTCGAGGATGTCTTGCAGGCAGTCGACGTATTCATCGAGGTCGTCGATCAGGTAGACCTGGGTCGACTGCGGGCGCTTGCCGGAAATCGGCGAACGTGGCGACTGTGGGCGACCGTTCACGTTGTCCTGGTCGATCAGGTAGAACTCCAGCTCGAAGGCGGCGCAGATGGTCAGGCCCAGCTCGTCGAACTTGGCAACGACCTGGCGCAGCACTTCGCGCGGGTCGGCGAAGAACGGCTGGCCTTCGATCTCGTGCATGGTCATCAGCAGTTGCGCGGTCGGGCGCTTCTGCCAGGGCTCGACGCTGAGGGTGCCGGGGATCGGGTAGCAGATGCGGTCGGCGTCGCCGATGTCCAGGCCCAGGCCGGTGCTTTCCACAGTGGAGCCGTTGATGTCCAGGGCGAACAGCGAGGCCGGCAGGTTGATGCCCTTCTCGTACACCTTGTGCAGGGCGGTACGTTCGATGCGCTTGCCGCGCACCACGCCGTTCATGTCTGCAATCAGCAGGTCGACGTAGAGGATCTCGGGATGGTTCTTCAGGAAGGCGTTGGCTTCGTTGAGCTGAACGGCACGCAGTGGGACCGACATGATGCACCTATGTGTTAATTATTATGTTCAAAGCGGTTTCGTGGCAGCAGTCAATCCGAAAGGAAAAGTGAAGTCAATAGCGAACACAGGGCCCACAGCGTTAAATATTTTGCCCTATATGGCCGTGCAAGCAGGCAATAGACACACAGACACCGAATATCCGACGAGTTGCGTTTAGAATTTTTTACACGGAAGTTGTTAATTAAAATCAACGAGGATAAGCTCTGGAAAAACTCGTTCCAGCGTGAATTTCGAGGTGATAAAAATGGCATTCAAGCCATTGATCGGCGTTACTGCGTGCGTCAAAGAGATCGGGCTGCACCCCTACCACGTCAGCGGCGACAAGTACTTGCGTGCTGTCAGCAGCGCGGCCGAGGGCCTGCCCCTGATCATTCCTTCCCTGGCGGACCTCATCGATACCGAGGCTCTGCTGCAGAACCTGGACGGCCTGCTGTTCACCGGCTCGCCGTCGAATGTGGAGCCCTTCCACTATCAGGGCCCGGACAGCGAACCGGGCACCGCCCACGATCCCCAGCGCGATGCCACCACCCTGCCCCTGCTGCGCGCGGCGATTGCCGCCGGCGTGCCGGTGCTGGGTATCTGCCGCGGCTTCCAGGAAATGAACGTGGCCTTCGGCGGCAGCCTGCACCAGAAGGTGCATGAGTTGCCGGGCTACCTCGATCACCGCGAAGCCGACCACCCGGACCTGGCCGTGCAGTACGCCCCGGCCCATGCCGTCAGGGTGCAAGCGGGCGGCGTGTTCCAGGCCCTGGACCTGCCCCAGGAATTCCAGGTCAACTCGATCCACAGCCAGGGCATCGACCGCCTGGCCCCGGGCCTGCGCGCCGAGGCGCTGGCACCGGACGGGCTGATAGAAGCCGTGTCGGTGGAACACAGCACGGCCTTTGCCCTGGGCGTGCAGTGGCATCCGGAATGGCAGGTGCTGTCGAACCCGGTCTACCTGCGGATCTTCCAGGCCTTCGGCGATGCCTGCCGGCAACGGGCGGCGCAGCGCAACGGCCACTGATCAAAAGCTTCACCCACGAAATTGACTGCCACGCCCCCGGCCGGCGGCGGTGCGCCTTTGTGCGCCCGCCCCGGGCCGTGGGGCGGTTCAAGCCACACCCAGCACTACGAGAACCTGCTTTTAACAACAAGAACCAGCGTCAGGCCGCCAGGACGGCAGCGCCGAATAAACCCGCCACCGCGGGTTTGTCATCCATCTATTAAGCCGGGCCGCTTTGGCCCGACGACTGACATCTGTTGGGAGTTCCACATGGCAAACGCCTCCAGCACGTACAGAAAGGCTCTGGAAGGTCACCCGCAACCGCAGAAGGTGCTGGTGAGAGTCGACCGCGTGACCAAGAAGTTCGATGAAACCGTGGCCGTGGACGATGTGTCCCTGGACATTCACCAGGGCGAGATCTTCGCCCTGCTCGGTGGCTCGGGTTCCGGCAAGTCCACCCTGCTGCGCATGCTGGCGGGCTTCGAGCGGCCGACGGAGGGGCGTATCTACCTGGACGGCGTGGACATCACCGACATGCCGCCCTATGAGCGGCCGATCAACATGATGTTCCAGTCCTATGCGCTGTTCCCGCACATGACCGTGGCGCAGAACATCGCCTTCGGCCTCAAGCAGGACCGCCTGCCGGCCAGCGAGATCGACGCGCGGGTGGAAGAGATGCTGCGCCTGGTGCACATGACCCAGTACGCCAGGCGCAAGCCGCACCAGCTGTCCGGCGGCCAGCGCCAGCGCGTGGCCCTGGCCCGCTCCCTGGCCAAGCGGCCGAAGCTGCTGCTGCTCGACGAACCGATGGGCGCCCTGGATAAAAAGCTGCGCTCGCAGATGCAACTGGAGCTGGTGGAGATCATCGAGCGCGTGGGCGTGACCTGCGTGATGGTGACCCACGACCAGGAAGAAGCCATGACCATGGCCCAGCGCATCGCCATCATGCACCTGGGCTGGATCGCCCAGATCGGCAGCCCGATCGACATCTACGAAGCCCCGGTCAGCCGCATGGTCTGCGAGTTCATCGGCAACGTGAACGCCTTCGACGGCACCGTCATCGAAGACCTGGAAGGCCACGCGGTGATCCACTGCCCGGAGCTGGAACAGCAGATCTACGTCGGCCACGGCGTCAGCACCTCGGTGCAGGACAAGTCGGTGACCTACGCCATCCGCCCGGAAAAGATGCTGGTCAGCACCCGCCAACCCGAGCACCGCTACAACTGGTCCCGGGGCAAGGTGCATGACATCGCCTACCTCGGCGGGCATTCGGTGTTCTACGTCGAACTGCCCGGCGGCAAGATCGTCCAGTCGCTCATGGCCAACGCCGAACGCCGCGGCGCGCGGCCGACCTGGGACGACCAGGTGTACGTCTGGTGGGAAGACGACAGCGGCGTGGTACTGCGCGCATGAATACCTCCAGCATGACTCTCAATCAGCGTTTGTCCCGTGTGCTGCCCAGCGGTCGCAAGCTGGTGATCGGCATTCCATTCCTCTGGCTGTTCCTGTTCTTCATGCTGCCGTTTTTCCTGGTGATGAAGATCAGCTTCTCGGAAGCGGCCCTGGCGATTCCGCCCTACTCGGAGATCTACAGCTTCGCCGAACAGAAATTCCGGCTGCTGCTCAACGTCGGCAACTACGCGTTGCTGGTGGGTGACGAGCTGTACATCTCGGCCTACCTCGGCTCGCTGAAAGTCGCCCTGCTCAGCACCCTGATGTGCTTAGGTATCGGCTTCCCCATGGCCTACGCAATCACCAAGGCCAGCAAGGAAACCCAGAACGTCTTGCTGCTGCTGATCATGATGCCGACCTGGACCGCGATCCTGATCCGCGTCTATGCCTGGATGGGCATCCTCAGCAACAACGGTTTGCTCAACGGTTTCCTGATGTGGAGCGGCCTGACCTCGGAACCGATCGAGATCCTCAACACCAACACCGCGGTCTATATCGGGGTGGTATACGCGTATTTGCCGTTCATGGTGCTGCCGCTGTACGCCAACCTGGTCAAGCACGACCAGAGCCTGCTGGAGGCCGCGTCGGACCTGGGTTCGAGCAACTTCAACAACTTCTGGAAAATCACCGTGCCCTTGGCCAAGAACGGCATCATTGCCGGTTGCATGCTGGTGTTCATTCCCGTGGTCGGCGAGTTCGTGATTCCCGAGCTGCTGGGCGGCCCGGAGACCCTGATGATCGGCCGCGTGCTGTGGCAGGAGTTCTTCAACAACCGCGACTGGCCGGTGGCCTCCGCCCTGGCGGTGGTGATGCTGGCGATCCTGATTATTCCGATCTTGCTGTTCAACCGCAGCCAGGCCAAAGAGATGGAGGGACGGGCATGAAACGTTGCGGATTTTCCAGCCTGATGCTGGTGCTCGGCCTGGTGTTCATTTACCTGCCGATGCTGATCCTGGTGATCTACTCGTTCAACGCCTCCAAGCTGGTGACGGTCTGGGGCGGCTGGTCGGTGAAGTGGTACGTCGGCCTGCTGGATAACCAGCAGTTGATGGGCTCGGTGGTGCGCTCCCTGGAAATCGCCTGCTACACCGCGATCGCCGCGGTGGCCTTGGGCACCCTGGCGGCCTTTGTGCTGACCCGGGTCACCCGCTTCAAGGGCCGCACCCTGTTCGGCGGCCTGGTCACCGCGCCGCTGGTGATGCCGGAGGTGATCACCGGCCTGTCGCTGTTGCTGCTGTTCGTGGCCATGGCGCAGATGATCGGCTGGCCGCAGGAGCGTGGCATCGTCACCATCTGGATCGCCCACACCACGTTCTGCGCGGCCTATGTGGCCGTGGTAGTCTCCGCGCGCTTGCGTGAGCTGGACCTGTCCATCGAAGAGGCGGCCATGGACCTGGGCGCTCGGCCGTGGAAGGTGTTTTTCCTGATCACCATCCCGATGATCGCCCCGTCGCTGGCGGCCGGCGGCATGATGTCCTTCGCCCTGTCCCTGGACGATCTGGTGCTGGCGAGCTTCGTCTCCGGCCCGGGCTCCACCACCTTGCCAATGGAAGTGTTCTCGGCGGTGCGCCTGGGGGTGAAACCGGAAATCAACGCCGTGGCCAGCCTGATCCTGCTGGCGGTGTCGCTGGTGACCTTCCTGGTCTGGTACTTCGGCCGGCGCGCCGAAGCGGCCCGCAAGCGGGCGATCCAGGAAGCCATGGACTACACCGCCAACGAAGCCTGGCAGCCAGCGGCCGCCAGCAAACCTGCTGCACCAGCGCCTGCGACGGCCTAGGCCATCGCGTTCACGACACACGCCGGCGCCTGGATCGCCAGCACGCTCGCTCCTACAGACATGCACCGTCCCTGTAGGAGCCAGCTTGCTGGCGATGGCGCCCACCCTGACACACCGCATTGCGAATGCAGCAATTCTGCACAATAAGAAATGGAGTTGTAGTGATGAAAATGCTTGGCAGGACACTGTTCGCCAAAACCATGCTGACCCTGTCCTTGATGGGCACGATGGTGACCGGCGCTCAAGCCAGCGACAAGGAGCTGCGTGTCTACAACTGGTCGGACTATATCGCCCCGGACACCCTGAAGAAGTTCGAGGCCGAAACCGGCATCCACGTCATCTACGATGTCTTCGACAGCAACGAAACCCTGGAAGCGCGCCTGCTCACCGGCAAGTCCGGCTATGACATCGTGGTCCCGTCCAACAGCTTTATGGCCAAGCAGATCAAGGCCGGGGTCTACCAGGCACTGGACAAGTCGCGGCTGCCGAACTGGAAGAACCTCAACCCGGTGCTGTTGCAGAACGTCGCCGCCAGCGACCCGGACAACGCCCACGCCTTCCCGTACATGTGGGGCTCGATCGGCATCGGCTACAACCCGGACAAGGTCAAGGCGGTGCTCGGTAGCGACGCGCCGACCAACTCCTGGGACCTGCTGTTCAAGCCGGAGAACGCCGAGAAGCTCAAGGCTTGCGGCATCAGCTTCCTCGACTCGCCGACGGAAATGCTCCCCGCCGCCCTGCACTACCTGGGCTACCCGGTGACCAGCAAGGACAAGGCGCAGATCCTCGAGGCCGAGGCGCTGTTCATGAAGATCCGTCCTTCGGTGACCTACTTCCATTCCTCCAAGTACATCTCCGACCTGGCCAACGGCAATATCTGCGTGGCCGTGGGTTACTCCGGCGACGTGCTGCAGGCCCGCTCGCGCGCCGAAGAGGCCGGCAACAAGGAAAAGGTCGCCTTCAGCATTCCCAAGGAAGGCGCCGGCAGCTTCTACGACATGATGGCCATGCCCAAGGACGCGGCCAACGTCGACAACGCCTACCTGTTCATGAACTTCCTGATGCGCCCGGACATCATCGCCGAGGTCACCAACAGCCTCGGCTACAGCAACGCCAACGCCGCCGCCACGCCGCTGGTGGACGAAGCCATCCGCAACGACCCGGCCTCGTACCCGCCGCAGGCCGTGCTCGCCACCCTGTACGCGGTGCCCGACCAGCCGATCGCCATCCAGCGCGTGATGAACCGCGGCTGGACGCGGATCAAGCTCGGCAAATGACACCCCGCGCCCGCCATCGCGGCGGGCGCCGCTGCCCTCTTCCGTTCAGTCGCGCCTTACCACCGCGACACACCTGCGAACGGGCTCGCCTGGCTCCCTCGGTTCAGGTGACTCCTTGGCGCCCTCCTCGGGCGCCTTTTTTGCTTTTAGCCCCCACACAAAACCCTGTAGCCGCTGCCGCAGGCTGCGATCGGCCCAAAGGGGCACGGCGATCTCAAGACCCATGAAGGCCCTGCGGGCCTTATCGCAGCCTCGCAGGCTCGGCAGCGGCTACAAGGGCGCTGCCAGGCTTCATGTAGCCGCTGCCGCAGGCTGCGTACGCCCCGCAGGGGCGCAACGATCTCAAGACCCATGAAGCCCCTGCGGGCCTTATCGCAGCCTCGCAGGCTCGGCAGCGGCTACAGGGCACGCCCTTGGATGGGGCGTTTTCCGGGAAGAAACGATTCAGTGGCGTTTTTCCTTCTGTGGGTGCCGCTTTCAACCTTGCCCCTTCGTTCACTCTCTACGATTCTGTAGAGACCCCCTCGGGGCGGCGCCAGGCCGCCTTGGGCAAAACAACAGGAGCGCCCCATGAAGAGCGTCGCTGAAGTACTGAAGTTGAAGGCCAAGCACAACCAGCAAGTGCACACCATCGCGCCCCACCAGATGGTGCTCGAAGCACTGATGCTGATGGCCGAGAAGAACGTCGGCGCCCTGCCCGTGATGCAGAACGGCGAAGTGGTCGGGGTGATCAGCGAACGCGACTACGCGCGCAAACTGGTGCTGCACGGCCGCTCCTCGGTGGGCACGCCGGTCAGCGCGATCATGAGCTCGCCGGTGATCACCGTGGACTCGCACCAGAGCGTGGAAACCTGCATGGGCATCATGACCGACAGCCACCTGCGGCACCTGCCGGTGGTGGAGGACGGCCAGCTGCTGGGCCTGCTGTCGATCGGCGACCTGGTCAAGGAAGCCATCGCCGAACAGGCCGACCTGATCCGCCAGTTGGAACAGTACATTCGCGGCGAGTAAGCCCTCCCCTCACTACTACCATCCCCCCGCAGGAGCCGGCTTGCCGACGAAGAGGCCCACCGGCCGGCTCCTGCACAGCCAAACCATTGCAGCATCCCGCCGACGCGGTTCGGCGCAATCGGGCACCCTAGCATCACCCCTCATCGACTGTGGCAAGGCCAGGTTAGCGGCGTATACTTTGGCAAATTTTGTCAACAGTGGACAAAACCATGAGCACCATGAACATTTCCCTGCCAGAAGCCCTCAAGGCCTTCGTCGACGATCAGGTCAGCCAGCGGGGCTACAGCACCAGCAGCGAGTATGTACGGGAGCTGATCCGCAAGGATCAGGATCGACAGCACCTGCGCGGTCTGCTGCTGGCGGGTGCTGAATCGGCGCCTGGCGCTCCTGTGGATGATCGTTACTTCGACGCCCTTCGCGACAGGGTCCGTAAGGAATGAAGGCACAGCGGGTCATTCCAAGGGCCCTGGCCAATCAGGATGTAGAAGACGCTATCAATTACTACCTGGCTCAACAGGCCGAGCAGGCGGCCCTGGGCTTCATCGACGACCTGCAAGCCGCCTATGCGCATATCGCCCGGCATCCGGCCTCAGGCCTTTCCCGCTACACCCATGAGCTCGATTTGCCAGGGCTTCTCTACTGGCCATTGAGTCGCTATCCCTATCTGGTGTTCTACACCCGGCACGACGACCACATTGACGTGTGGCGCGTCCTGCACACCATGCGGGACATTCCCGCCTCGCTGACGCAAAGCCCAGCACACTGAACGACCAGCAGCGTTCAATTGCACCGGCCTTGCCGGCTATCGCGAGCAATCGAGCGTCGACCGGCTGCTCCTACGGAGGCACGCCATGCGTAGCCCCTTACCAGGCGCCGTTTAACCCGCGGTGAAAAACTGCCGCCCATCGCGCTTGAGCAAATCCAAAAGCAACTGGGCCGCCGGCGACAGGTAACCTTCGGTCCGCACCAGTACCACGATGCTGCGATGCATGCGGGTTTGCGCCAGCGGCACTTCCCGCAGGTGGGCGATGCCCTTGAAGTCGTCCAGGGTTTCCCGGGCCAGGAAGCTCAGCAGCCCGGTCTTGGCGATCAGCCGCGGCAGCAGGGAAATGGTGTTGGTCTCGATCTGCACCGCCGGTAGTGGCAGCTGGTGGCTCTGGAACACATTGTCGATCCAGCGGCGGGCCGAGACCCCGGTTCCCGGCAGTACCCAACGGTAGTCGCACAGGTCTTGCAGGCGCATCGGCGTGTCGAACACCGGATGGTCGCGGCTGGCCACCACCACGGCCTGGTCTTCGAACAGAGTGTGATGGTTCAGGTGCGGGTCACCCTCGGACAGCGGGCAGATCACCATGTCCAGGCGCCCCGAACGCAGGGACTCGCGGAGCACGTCGTCCTGGCCGATCACCAGGTTCAGGGTGATGTCCGGGGCGCGCTCCAGCAGCGTTGCGGTCATCTGCGGCAGCAAGTGCTCGGCCATGCTGGCGGCACAGCCCAGGCGGATATTGCCGAGCACGCCGCTGGCAAAATCGCGCACCTCGCGATGGGTCTCGGCGATGTTCTGCTGCAACTGCCGAGCGCGCTGTTGCAGCAACTGGCCCACCGCCGTCAGCTTGATCCGCCGCCCGTCACGCTCGAACAGCTTGGTGCCGAAGGACTCCTCCAGGCGCTGGATGCTCTTGGTCAGCGCCGGCTGGCTGCGATTGAGCTTCTGCGCCGCGCGCCCGAGGTGCCCGAGCTCGGCGATGGTTTCGAAATAGGTCAGGTCGCGCAGGTCCATGATCGATAAACCAGAGTTATTGGTTGATCACAATTAGAAACTGGACTTGATCAATTGCGCTATCAATAATTTGCTCCGAAGCGCTGGTAGCAACGGTCCCGCAACAGGAACGGCCAGCGCGCTGGAGAATGCCCTTGCCTCGTCCCTCGCCTTTGTCCCTGTCTGCCTGGCCCCTTGCCCTGCAATGGCTGGCGCTGCTGATCCTCGCCGGCAGCGCCGGGCAGTTGCTGAACCACTTCGAGGTGCCCGCCGGGCAGTTTCTCGGGCCGATGCTGGTGGCCATCGGTTTCGGCGTCAGCGGCGCCAGCATCCGCGTGCCGCGCCAGGCCTTTCGCCTCGGCCAGGGTTCGGTCGGGGTCCTGGCCGCCCACTCCATGACCATGGCCGTGCTGGCCTCGATGGCCCAGTCCTGGCATGTGATGCTGTTCGCCACCGTGCTCACCGTCTGCCTCAGTGCCCTGGTCGGCCTGGCGCTGGTGCGCCTCGGCGGTCTGCCACCCAGCACCGCGGCCTGGGGCACCGCGCCGGGGGCGGCCTCGGCCATGGTCGCGATGGCCGACGACTTCGGCGCCGACTCGCGGGTGGTGGCCACCATGCAGTACGTGCGAGTGGTCTGCGTGGTGATGATCGGCGCCCTGGCCGGCCACTGGATCGGCGTCCCGGCCGGCAGCAGCCAGGCCCACAGCACCGAGGTGGTCCTGCAGACCTTCACCCTGCTCAACCTCGGCCTGACCCTGGGCACCATCGTGCTCGGTGTACTGCTCGGCTCACGGGTGCCGGCCGGGGCCCTGCTGGTACCGCTGCTGATCGGCGGCGCCTTGCAGATCTCCGGGCTGCTGCACATCACCCTGCCCGGCTGGCTGCTGGCCCTGGCCTATGGCGCCATCGGCTGCTACATCGGCCTGCGCTTCGACCGGCCGACCGTGCGCTACGTCTGGACCCGCCTGCCGGCGATGATCTTCGGCGCGGTGCTGCTGATCGCCCTCTGCGCACTGTCGGCCTGGCTGCTGGCGCACTGGCTGGACAAGGATTTCCTCTCGGTCTACCTCGCCACCAGCCCCGGCGGCCTGGACGCCATGACGATCATCGCGGTGGACACCCACTCCGACGTCGGCCTGGTGCTGGCCATGCAGACCCTGCGGCTGTTCGCGGTGATCGTCAGCGGCGCTTTTTTCGCCCGGCTGATCATCAAGTGGTCGCGCTGAATCCTGGAGCCGCGCGTCTTTAAACACTCTGAAATAGTAAATCCAAGCGCTATCCGCCCTTCCCTGGCCCCGCCGCCAGGCGCCTGAATACGGGTTTCAAGCCACCGTCCTGCAGCACCCCGGGCCGTTTCGCCAGCGACCCGGGAGCTTATTTCCTTCTCGAATAAGAAACGTCTTGCCGCCGGCTGTTGTTACCATGACGCACATTTGCGTGAAGATTTAATGACTGGCAGGTTTTTCGTGAATTTCATCCGGCGTGTTTTCCATCATCCCCTGGCCCCCCTCGGCGCACTGCTGAGCCTGGTGCTGCTCGTGCCCCTGGTGGCGCGCGCGCTGCTCGGCTGGTCCGATCCCCTGGGCTATCTCTCCGACCTGGGCACCGCGGGCCTGTTGACCCTGCTGCTGTACCGCCGGCCCTGGTGGCTGGCCCTGCCGGTGCTGCTGGTGTGGAGCCTGCTGAGCATCGCCAGCGCCGAGCTGGTCAGCGCCGTGGGCCGCCTGCCCAATGCCTCCGACCTGCATTACCTGTTCGACCCGCAGTTCGTCGGCAACTCCACCGGCGGCGGCCTGGCTCATCCCTGGCTGGCGGCGGCGCTGCTGTCCGGGCTGGCGTTGTGGCTGGGCGTGCAATGGGCGGCCCGCGGCACCCGCGCCCCGCGCTTGCCGCGCCATGCCTGGACCGCCCCGGCGCTGCTGTGGCTGGCCCATGGCGGCATGCAATACCTGAACCCCAGCGAAGCCGATCAATGGCGCCTGTTCAACCTGCCGCACCAGTTGCTCGCGGCCGCCGCCGGCCAGGGCCAGGTACAGCTGGAGCAATGGCTGGAAGGCGATGTGCCCGAACTGCCGGTGCAGATGGCCGGCCTGACCCAGCTCGACCTCGACGGCGAGCCGCTGCTGGCCGCCCCGGGCCAGGCGCGCAACGTGCTGGTGATCACCCTGGAAGGCATTCCCGGGGCCTATATCAAGACCAACCGCGAGGCCCTGCACAGCCGCTACCAGGACAACCTGATGCCCAAGCTCAGCGCCTGGGCCGAACGCGGCATGAACACCCCGGACTATGTATTGCACAGCCACCAGACCATCCGCGGCCTGTACGCCATGCTCTGCGGCGACTACGACAAGCTCGACAACGGTACGCCCAAGGGCATCGAGCTGCTGACCCAGAGCCAGCGCAACCAGGCCTGCCTGCCGGCGCAGTTGCGCAAGCAGGGTTTCAACACCCATTACCTGCAAGGCGCCGGCCTGCGCTTCATGGCCAAAGACAAGATCATGCCGCACATCGGCTTCGACTCGACCCACGGCCTGGAGTGGTTCAGCAACGCCAACTACCTGGACTTCCCCTGGGGCAAGGACGACAAGGCTTTCTTCGAAGGCGCGCTGGACTATGTCGGCCAGCTGAAAAAGCAGAAGCAGCCGTGGATGCTCACCCTGCTGACCGTCGGCACCCACCAGCCCTACTCCGCGCCGGAGGACTACCTCAACCGCTTCGACACGCCCAAGCAGGCCGCGGTGGCCTACCTGGACGATGCCATCGGTGAGTTCATGGACCAGCTGGAGCGCCAGGGCGTGCTCAAGGACACCCTGGTGGTAATCACCTCGGACGAGTCCCACGGCATCGATGGCGTACGCCTGGCCTCGTCCTGGGGCTTCAACCTGATGCTCGCCCCGGAGCAGGCGCAGTTGCCCAGGCTCAAGTCCGGGACCTACGGTCATGTCGACCTGAGCGCCTCGGTGCTCGACTACTTCGGCTTCCAGGTGCCGGACAGCCTCAGCGGTCGCTCGCTATTTCGCGACTACGCCCTGGGCCGGGAGATCATGTCCTACACCAACGGCAAGCTGCGTTATCACGATGGCCAGGGCACCCTGACCGAGTGCGATTTCCAGCAGCGCTGCCGCTACTACTCAAGCACCGGTTTCATCGCCGACAGCGCCACCTTCAAGGGCCAGTACGGCGGCCTGCGGGCGCGCCAGATCAGCGCCCGGGCCGAGGGCCTGGACCGCACCCTGCTGCAATCGCCGCTGAACCTGCACTACCAGTTCGGCAGCCCGGCGATCATCCCGCTACAGGCGCAAATCAAGGATGACTGGGCCGACAACCTGATCGGCGCGCAGTACCTGGAAATGCCCAAGGGCTCGCTGACCCGCGTGCGCTTCACCGTGCGCTCGGCCGACCCACAGCAGAACGCCTACATCCTGCTCAAGGGCAAGGAGCGCGAGCAGGACGTGGCCCTGGGCCTGCCGGAAGAGATGCTGGTCACCCCCGACCAGCCGCTGGAAATGGACTTCAGCTTCGCCAACCCGGAATCGCGCAAGGCCTTCTCCTTCCACCTGCTGGGCTACGGCCTGGGCGCGGTGGAAGTCAGTGACTTCAGCGTGATCACCGAACTGCCGGGGCAAGAGCAAGACAGCGAAGAACCCCAGGACGACAACCCGCACGCCTCTTGAATCGCCGCTCCGGGACGCTGGGCGGCAGCACCACCGTCCAGCTCCCGCGCCCTTGTCTAAACTCCTCGTCAGGCACAAGGTATGGCCTCGCTGCGGTCCGCAGCGCCACCGCCGGAGTACGAGGACGCACATGACCGACACCCTGGACACCCCTCTGGAGCAGCTGCAGCGACTGATGGCCGAGCGCCCCTTCATGGTCCTCACTGGCGCCGGCATCAGCACCCCTTCGGGGATTCCCGATTACCGCGACAACGACGGCGTGCGGCGCGGCCAGCAACCGATGATGTACCAGGAGTTCCTGGCCGAGCCCAAGGCCCGGCGTCGCTACTGGGCACGGGCCATGCTCGGCTGGCCGCGGATCCGCCAGGCCCGGCCGAACGCAGCCCATGAGGCCCTGGCGCATTTACAGGCGCGGCAGAAAATCGCCGGCTTGATCACCCAGAACGTCGACACCCTGCACGACCAGGCCGGCAGCCGCGACGTGATCGAACTGCACGGCAACCTGCACCGGGTGGTCTGCCTGGATTGCAGCCAACACAGCGATCGGCAGGCGATCCAGCAATTGCTGGAACTGCACAATCCCTACCTGGCCGGCGTCGACGCGGTGCAGGCGCCCGACGGCGACACCCTGCTCGACCCGGTGTTCGAGGAACGTTTCCAGGTGCCCCGCTGCCCTCATTGCGATGGCGAGCGGCTGAAACCGGATGTGGTGTTCTTCGGCGAAAACATGGCCCAGGCCACCGCGGCCAAGGCCATGCACAGCATCGAGCAGGCCGCCGGCCTGCTGGTGGTGGGTTCGTCGCTGATGGCCTATTCGGCCTTTCGCCTGTGCAAGGTCATGGCCGACCAGGGCAAGCCGCTGATCGCCATCAACTTCGGCAAGACCCGCGCCGACGAGCTGCTGGACCTGAAGATCGCCGCCTCCTGCGAGCAACTGTTGCCGCTGCTGGCCGAGCGCCTGACCTCCTAGGCAACCCCCGACAGGCGCTCGGCCAGACCGGCCCCGCGCAGAATGTCGAACAGCGCCTGGGCCGCGCTGGACAGTTCATGCCCGGGATTGGTCAGCACGCCGATGGCGCGTTCCACCACCGGGTCGCGCAGGGTGATGCAGCGCGCGCCCAGCTCGCGCATCTGTCCGGCGCACAGGGCCGGCACCGCGCTCACACCGAGGCCGCTGGCGACCATGCGCCCCACCGTCGCCAGTTGATGGCTTTCGAATTCCACCGGCAGTTTCATCTCCCGTGCCAACAAATGCTCTTCAAGCATCACCCGCACCGTGGACGGCCGTTGCAGGGTAATGAAGGGCTGTTCCAGCAGCGATTGCCAGTCGATGTCCTTCAGGTCGGCCAGGGGCGAATCGCTGGGCACCACGGCGACGAAACGGTCGATGTACAGCGGGGTGAATTGCAGCGACGCGCTTTGCTGCGGCTCGAAGGCCACCCCCAATTCCACCTGGCGGTCGCGGACCATCTCCAGCACCTGCTCGTTGATCACGTCGTTGACCGTGACGTTGACCTGCGGGTAGCGCGCGCGAAAGGTCTTGAGGATCGGCGGCAGCAGGTTGCCGGCAAAGGACGGCATGGCCGCCAGGGTCACCCGCCCGCGCTGCAGGGTGAAGCGCTGGCGCAGTTCGTCCTCGGCGTTGTCCCAATCGGCGATCAGGCGCCGCGCCAGAGGCACCAGCGCCTCGCCTTCCGGGGTCAGGGCGACGTTGCGCGTATTACGGCTGAACAGCCGCCCGCCGAGGCCGTCCTCCAGGGCCTTGATGGTCAGGCTCAGGGCCGACTGCGACAGGTGCAGGCGTTCGCAGGCCACGGCGAAACTCAGGCTCTGGGCCACCGCCAGGAAGGCACGGATCTGTTTGACGGTCATCGAAAGCTCCAAGAGAGAGGCAGCTGCAAGTTGCAAGCTAGAAGCTAGAAGCGGCTTGTGGCTTGTGGCTTGTGGCTTGTGGCTTGTGGCTTGTGGCTTGTGGCTTGTGGCTTGTGGCTTGCAGCCAATTATTCTGTTTTATAAATCAATCAACCTTAAAAATAAACTTAACAAATGAATGCCTCGGCGCAACACTGCGGTTCACTCTCTTCATACGGCCAGCCAGCCGGCTGGCAACGCAAATACCAATAACAAGAGGATGTGCAGATGGCAGGTTTCGACAAGCGCGTAGCGTCCTATGAGGAAGCCCTCGAAGGTCTCAAGGACGGCATGACCGTGATCTCCGGCGGCTTCGGCCTGTGCGGCATTCCGGAAAACCTGATCGCCGAGATCAAGCGTCGCGGCACCCGCGACCTGACCGTGGTCTCCAACAACTGCGGCGTCGACGGCTTCGGCCTCGGCGTGCTCCTGGAAGACCGGCAGATCAGCAAGGTGGTGGCCTCCTACGTCGGTGAAAACGCCCTGTTCGAGAAGCAGCTGCTGAGCGGCGAAATCGAAGTGGTGCTGACCCCGCAAGGCACCCTGGCCGAGAAAATGCGTGCCGGTGGCGCCGGCATCCCGGCCTTCTTCACCGCCACCGGCGTCGGCACCCCGGTCGCCGACGGCAAGGAAACCCGTGAATTCAACGGCCGCGCCTACCTGATGGAAGAGTCCATCACCGGCGACTTCGCCATCGTCAAAGGCTGGAAAGCCGACCACTTCGGCAACGTGGTCTACCGCCACACCGCGCAGAACTTCAACCCGCTGGCCGCCACCGCCGGCAAGATCACCGTGGTCGAGGTCGAAGAGATCGTCGAGCCGGGCGAGCTGGACCCGACGCAGATCCACACCCCCGGCATCTACGTCGACCGGATCATTTGCGGCACGTTCGAAAAACGTATCGAACAGCGCACCGTGCGCAAGTAATCGCTCGCCCAACGACTGACGGAGAATAAAAAATGGCTCTTACCCGCGAACAAATGGCTCAACGCGTCGCCCGCGAACTGCAGGACGGCTTCTACGTGAACCTCGGCATCGGCATCCCGACCCTGGTGGCCAACTACATCCCCGACGGCATGGAAGTGATGCTGCAATCGGAAAACGGCCTGCTCGGCATGGGCGCCTTCCCCACCGACGACGAAGTCGACGCGGACATGATCAACGCCGGCAAGCAGACCGTCACCGCGCGCATCGGCGCGTCGATTTTCTCTTCCGCCGAATCCTTCGCGATGATCCGTGGCGGCCATATCGACCTCACCGTGCTCGGCGCCTTCGAGGTCGACGTGCAAGGCAACATCGCCTCGTGGATGATCCCCGGCAAGCTGGTCAAGGGCATGGGCGGCGCCATGGACCTGGTGGCCGGCGCGGACAACATCATCGTCACCATGACCCACGCCTCGAAAGACGGCGAGTCGAAACTGCTGTCGCGCTGCAGCCTGCCGCTGACCGGCGCCAACTGCATCAAGCGCGTGCTGACCGACCTGGCTTACCTGGAGATCGAGAACGGCGCGTTCATCCTCAAGGAGCGCGCCCCGGGCGTGAGCGTCGAGGAAATCGTCAGCAAGACCGCCGGCAAGCTGATCGTGCCGGCCCACGTGCCTGAAATGCAGTTCGCCTGAGGAGCAACCAGACCATGCAAGACGTCGTAATCGTTGCCGCCACCCGCACCGCGGTCGGCAGTTTCCAGGGTTCGCTGGCGAACATTCCCGCGGTCGATCTCGGCGCCGCGGTGATCCGCCAGCTGTTGGCCCAGACCGGCCTGGACGGTGCCCAGGTCGATGAAGTGATCATGGGCCAGGTGCTCACCGCCGGCGCCGGGCAGAACCCCGCGCGCCAGGCCGCGATCAAGGCCGGCCTGCCCCACGCCGTGCCGGCCCTGACCCTGAACAAGGTCTGCGGCTCCGGCCTCAAGGCCCTGCACCTGGGCGCCCAGGCGATCCGCTGCGGCGACGCCGAAGTGATCATCGCCGGCGGCCAGGAGAACATGAGCCTGGCCAATTACGTGCTGCCCGGTGCCCGCACCGGTCTGCGCATGGGTCACAGCCAGATCGTCGATACCATGATCAGCGACGGCCTGTGGGACGCCTTCAACGACTACCACATGGGCATCACCGCCGAGAACCTGGTGGACAAATACGCCATCAGCCGCGAAGCCCAGGACGCCTTTGCCGCCGCCTCGCAACAGAAGGCCGTGGCCGCCATCGAGGGCGGGCGCTTCGTCGATGAGATCACCCCGATCCTGATTCCCCAGCGCAAGGGCGAGCCCGTGGCCTTCGCCACCGACGAACAACCGCGCGCCGGCACCACCGCCGAATCCCTGGGCAAGCTCAAGCCGGCCTTCAAGAAGGACGGCACGGTCACCGCCGGCAACGCCTCGTCGCTGAACGACGGCGCCGCCGCGGTGATCCTGATGAGCGCCGCCAAGGCCCGGGCCCTGGGCCTGCCGGTGCTGGCGAAGATCGCCGCCTACGCCAACGCCGGGGTCGACCCGGCGATCATGGGCATCGGCCCGGTGTCGGCCACCCGCCGCTGCCTGGACAAGGCCGGCTGGTCCCTGGAGCAGTTGGACCTGATCGAGGCCAACGAAGCCTTCGCCGCCCAGGCGCTGTCGGTGGGCAAGGAGCTGGGCTGGGACGCGAGCAAGGTCAACGTCAACGGCGGCGCCATCGCCCTCGGCCACCCGATCGGCGCCTCGGGCTGCCGGGTACTGGTGACCCTGCTGCATGAAATGCTCAAGCGCGATGCCAAGAAAGGCCTGGCCACCCTGTGCATCGGTGGCGGCCAGGGCGTGGCGCTGGCCATCGAACGCTAACGCTTACCGCGCACCACGGCCGGCCCTCGGACCCACGACATCCGGCGGCTGGCCGGCAATACGCCCGGCGCACCCCATGGTGCGCCGGGTTCATTTTGCGGCCCGGCAGACGCCGGACAGAGGCCGCTGGCAGCCCCCCATCCGTCAGCTACATTCAACTCATGCGGCTGGCGAGACTCGTTTTCCGCTCCTTCCTGCCCACTGACTCACGGCTGAAACAGTCCAGGCCGGTGCGTGAAGCCTTATCCGTCGAAGCCGGATCACAGCGCTCAAGCCCGCATGGGCAGAGCCCGGTATGCCACCCAGTCCTTCGCCTGCTTCATCGACCCGATAACGAGGAGCGGAACATGCGCCCGATCAGATGCCTGCTCTACACCGGCTTTTGCATAGTGCTGGCGGGGCTGGCCAGCCTCCAGGCCAGTGCCGGCCCCTCCTTCGACGCGGACAGAAAAGGACTCGAGAAACTCTCGACCAACGCCGGCGCCGAGCTGCACCGAGGCTTGCAGAAATTCCACGAAATGCTGATGTACCTCGAACTGCGGGACACCCTGCATGCCACCGAGGCCAAGGCAGCGGCCCTGGAGCACTTCAACGAGTCGGTCGCCCTGTACAAGAAAGTCACTGCAAGCGCCCCCGAGCAGAAGATCCTCTACCAGCCCCGGGATGACAGTGAAAAAGACGCCATCAGCGCCTTCCAGAAGCGCTTGCAAGAGTTGGATATCGCGGTGCCCGACACCGAGAAGCAGCTGGCCAGCCTGGCGGTCACTGTGGTGACCCGGCATATCCATGCGCTGGAAAGGTCCAGCTTCAAGGCGACCAAGGCCGACTACACCCCCTTGCGCAAGGTCCTGCGCTCACAGGCCCTGTTGCTCGACCTGGGCATCCTCAGCTCGATTGTCTGGAGCCTGTCGGTCGACCAACCCGCTGGGGCCAGCTAAGTCACTGATCAAGGATCGAATCATGAAAAAAAGGATTGCTTCTGTACTTCTCGGCATCTTTCTCCTGAGCGTCTGCACGCTACTGGCCCTCTATTGGCCCACTGGCATAGAAACAAACATACGCAACGAAATAGGTAAATCGGCCCTGCATCTGTTGGTGGTATCGGTGATCGGCACGATTATTTCGCTGCTGGTCTTTGAATATCAGCGAGAACGACAAACTATCGATAGAAATGCAGAGCAGGCCCGTCAAGCCAGCGAAAAAAAGCGTGACCAGCAACAAAAGCACTTCGAATACCGCGAGTCGCTTTTGATCTCCGCGCTTTCCCGAACCGCGAACGCCTACAGCAGGGCCAAAAAAGCCCGGCGAGTGACCAGGGCGCATATGACGCTCACAGGAACGACACGCCAGCTTTCGCTGGCCCAATACGACAGTTTTTTTGACTTGATCAATGAGGCCCAACTGGATCTGGAGAACCTCAAGCGGGATATCCGGACCATTGCCAAGACCTTAAGCGCCCCTGAAAACCTGATTGAAAAACTGAACACAATGGATAGCTATCTGGGGGAGCTGATAACGGAATATGAAGACTCTCGACAGAAATTCATCGGAACGCTCCCCACCCTCCCTCTCAGTGACTTTCCGTTACTGGATAACTACGTCAGGCCAGCGAACAGCAGCTTCATGTCCGCAATGGTT
Organism: Pseudomonas sp. GW456-L12; assembly: GCF_059424045.1. Lineage (NCBI taxonomy): Bacteria > Pseudomonadati > Pseudomonadota > Gammaproteobacteria > Pseudomonadales > Pseudomonadaceae > Pseudomonas > Pseudomonas sp. GW456-L12. Next base: position 12,826 of record NZ_JBWKZA010000040.1, on the reverse strand, counting down.
ACGCCGTACAGCGAGATCCAGGCCACCATTCGTAGCGACCTGCTTCATCCCAACCTGCCCTAAGCGGGCCGACCACAAGCCTTTCACTCCGTTCTCGGCTTGCCCATCAGCAACAGCAGCGACAAGCCGGCAAACCCCGCCCCGGCGTAGAACGTCAGCGCCGCGCCATGGGCCTGCCACAGCCAGCCGGCGATCACGCTGGCCAGCAGCAGGGCCATTCCGCTCAACAGGTTGAACACACCGAAGGCCGTGCCCTTGAGGTCGGCGGGCGTGGTGTCGGCCACCAGGGTGGCGAGGATGCCCTGGCTGAAGCCCATGTGCAGGCCCCACAGCGCGACGCCGAGCAGCACCAGCGGCACCGACTCGGCATAGGCCAGCACCAGGTCGGCGAGGATCAGCAACAGCAGGCCGACGCTGAGCAAGGCGCTGCGGTTGATGCGGTCCGACCATTTGCCGACCGGATAGGCCGAGACCATGTAGAACCCGGCCATGACCACCATCACCAGCGGCACCCAGGCGGCGGAGAAGCCCAGTTGCTGGGCCCGCAGCACCAGGAACGCCTCACTGAAACGGGCCAGGGTGAAGGCCGCGCCGATGGCCACCACCCACCAGTAATGCCGGGAAAACCGCCGCAGCGAGGCCAGCCGCAATGGCGACTGGAAGTGCCGGCTGCCGGGGGCGTGCTCGGGTTCGCGGATGGCGAAGACCAACAGCGCCACGGCCAGCGCCGCGGGAATCACCGCCAGCCACAGGACCTGGGCGATATCGTTGGCCAGCCACAGCATCAGGCCGATGGCCAGGATCGGGCCGAGGAACGCCCCCACGGTGTCCAGCGACTGGCGCAGGCCAAAACAGGCGCCGCGAATTTCCGCCGGGGCGACATCCGCCACCAGGGCATCCCGTGGCGCGCCGCGAATGCCCTTGCCGATGCGGTCCAGCAGGCGCGCGCTGAACACCAGTTCCGCCGAACTCGCCAGGGGGAACAGCGGCTTGGTCAGCGCCGCCAGGCCGTAACCCAGTAGCAGCAGTTCCTTGCGCCGGCCGATGAAGTCGCTGAGGGCGCCGGAAAAGACTTTCACGATCAGCGCCGTGGCTTCCGCCACGCCTTCGATGATGCCGACCGCCAGCATGCTGATGCCCAGGGTGCCGACCATGTACAGCGGCAACAGGCTGTGCACCAGCTCGGACGACACGTCCATGAACAGGCTGACGAATCCCAGCGCCCAGACCGTGCGCGGAATGCCGCGGCTCAGGGGCTTGCCGGTGTCGCTCATTGCAGGTTCCGACATGACAGACAGTCCTCAAGGGGTACAAATGCTACCGGTCGCTTCAAGCCTAGGCGCACAACGGCGGCCCTGCTGCCGTCACTCCCGTCGCAGCCGGCGCTCGAGGGCGGCGGCCAACACCGAGGCCTCCTGTTTCAAGGAGGCGCAGAAGGCCTCGACGAAAATCGACGACGGCCGAAAATCCGGGCGGATCAGCATGACCCGGTATGGCACCGACAACTGCAGCGGGCGGATCGCCAGGCCCCTGCCCGCCTCCTCCATGGCGCTCAGCGGGTTGATGATCGCCACCCCCAGCTGCTGGCGCACCATGGCGCAGACCGAGGCGGCATTAGTAGTCTCGATCACCACCCGGCGATCGACGCCGGCCTGGCGAAAATGCTCGTCGAGGGTCTGACGATAAATGTCCAGGCCTGACAGGTTGATGAAATCCACCCCGCGAAAGTCTTCGCTGTGCAGCAGCGGCTTGGCCAGCAACGGGTGCCCTTCCGGCAGGATGCACACCATGTCGGCGCAAAACAGCAGTTCGCCCTGGGTGCCCCGTGGCAGGTGTTCGCTTTCGGTCAGGCCCAGGTCGTGGCGCTGGGCGCTGAGGGACTCTTCCAGCAAGGGCGATTCCTGGGCGGTGATGCTCAGGCCGATGCCGGCGTGTTGCTCCTGGAAGTGCTTGCACACCCGCGGCAGCAAAGTCTGGGAGAACAGCGGCAGGCAGGTCAGGCTCAACTGGCCGTGCTCGAAGCGGCGGATCGATTGCGCCACGCTGTTGATCCGCTCCAGGCCGACATAGGCGCGCTCCACTTCTTCCAGCAACAGCATGGCCTGGGCGGTCGGCAGCAGGCGACCACCCTCGCGGTCGAACAGGCTCAGCCCGGACAGGCTCTCCAGCCGCGCCAGCTCGCGGCTGACCGTGGGTTGCGAGGTGAACAGCAGGCGCGCAGCGCCGGTGACGCTGCCGGCCTGCATGATGGCGCGGAACACCTCGATATGGCGCAGGGAAATGTCCACGGCTTGCTCCTCGGTTTGAGACGTTGATTCACACAAGCCATATCAGAACTGAATCGAGATACAAAGAATAGATATTTTATTGAATACGCCGCCCTCGGCATCATGCAGGCCTCTTTCCTCGCCACAGACGATTGCCATGGCCATTCCCTTTTCTCCCGAGCAACTGACCGCCGCCGCCCGCCAGTACGGCACCCCGTTGTGGTGCTACGACGCGCGGACCATCAAGGTGCGCATCCAGCAACTGAAGGCCTTCGACGTGGTGCGTTACGCGCAGAAAGCCTGCTCCAACCTGCAGGTGCTGCGCCTGATCCGCGAGGCCGGGGTGCGGGTGGACGCGGTGTCCCTGGGGGAAATCGAGCGGGCGTTGCTGGCTGGGTTCAGCCCGCAAGGCGATCCGGCCGGCATCGTCTTCACCTGCGACCTGTTCGACACCGCCACCCTGCAACGGGTGGTGGAGCTGAACATTGAGGTCAACGCCGGTTCCATCGACATGCTGCGCCAGCTTGGCGAGAAATCCCCGGGCCACCGCGTGTGGCTGCGGATCAACCCGGGCTTCGGCCACGGCCATAGCCGCAAGACCAACACCGGCGGTGAAAACAGCAAGCACGGCATCTGGCACGAACAGGTCGGCGAAGCCCTCGCGGTGATCCGCCAGTACGGCCTGAAGCTGGTGGGCCTGCACATGCACATCGGTTCCGGCGTGGACTACGGGCACCTGGAACAGGTCGGCGCGGCCATGGTGGCCGCGGTCAAGTCCCTGGACCACGACATCGAGGCCTTCTCCATCGGCGGCGGCCTGTCCACCCCGTACCGCGCGGGCGATGAGCCGGTGGACGTGCGGCGCTATGCCAATGCCTGGCGCCAGGCCCGCGAGGAAATCGAAGCCTGGCTCGGCCACGGCGTGCGCATGGAAATCGAACCCGGGCGTTTCCTGGTGGCCGAGGCCGGCTGCCTGGTCAGCGAAGTGCGGGTGGTGAAAGACGCCGGCAATCATCACTTCGTGCTGGCCGACACCGGCTTCAACGACTTGATGCGCCCGGCCATGTACGGCGCCTATCACGCCATGAGCCTGATCGACGCCAACGGCCAGGCGGTGCAGCGTCCACTGCGGCCCACCGTGGTCGGCGGCCCGCTGTGCGAATCCGGCGATATCTTCACCCAGGACGACGAAAGCCTGACCCCGCAGTTGCTACCCCAGGCCCGGGTCGGCGACCTGCTGGTGATCCACGACACCGGTGCCTATGGCGCCAGCATGTCCTCCAACTACAACAGCAGGCCACTGCTGCCGGAGGTGCTGTTCGAGGATGGCCAGGTGAGACTGATCCGCCGGCGCCAGCCGCTGGCGGACCTGCTGGAACTGGAGATGGGGTTGTAAGGGCCTGAGATGCAACGTCCCAGGTAAGCGGGGGGACGATCTGCCTGTCCCCCCTTCCAGACATCGCCCCTTGATCGACGCCGGGACTTCGTGGCCAGCCGCTGGAGTACTGGCCACGCCAATCAAAAAGCCTGCCCCGACGCCGGGTACCGCCTGGCGCTAGCCCTCGACCACCACCAGGAACTGGCTGTAGCGATCGATGCCGTCCTTGGACAGTTCAAGCCCGGTCTCGCCCATGCGCGACATCCACTTGCCGTTGTCGCCACGCAGGGAAATCTGCCCGCTGGCGGTATCGATGGCATAGGAGAACTGGCAGTACTGATCGATGCTGTCCTTGGACAGTTCAAGCCCCGTCGCCCCCATCCGCGACATGAACTTGTTGGTGTCGCCCTGCAATGCCAGCTTCTTGTCGTTGCCGATCTGGATCAGGGTGACCCTGAACTTGCAGTACTGGTCGATGGCGCCCTTGGACAGTTCGAGCCCTGTCGCGCCCATCCGCGACATGTAGTTGCCCGAGTCGCCGCGTAGCGAGATGACAGTACCGTTTTCAATCACACGTTGAGGAAGAACGATCATGTTTGGCACTCCTTGCTGATTGGGTAGGTTCCCTGGTGTAACCACAGGCGCAGCAATGCCTTGGCAACTCATGACCGCGCTCATCCCGGAGGGATATTCAACGCCTCTGGATTGCCTGCCGCAGGCGCAGTGTAGTCGAGCCTTTGCCGGCTCCCGGGGCGCCCGGGAGACAACTGGACCAGCGGTTGCCGCGGCCCCGCCGCCCTCAGATCAAAGCGCTATGCACGGCCAGATGCAGACGCCACGAGGCTATAAAAAACCGCGGAGCGCCAATGCTCCGAAGAGCCCGGAGTCGAGTGCCGGGACAGCTTCACAGCTGGGCTGTGAAGCCTGTCGGGGGGAAGGATTCAGTCTTGCTGGGGGTTCATGTACCGCGAGAAATTCTCGATGTAGTCGGTGAGGTTCTCTTCCATCATCAGGCGGAATTCCTCGACGAAATAATCCACCGCCTGCTGCTTGGCCGCCGCCAGTTCTTCGGCGTTGCGGCAACCGCAGGCGCTGACCCAGGCGGCGAAACGCGAGTTGGCGTACATCAGCGAGGCACTGGCCTTGCCGCGGCTGCTGTCGCCGATATGGGTGTTTGCCAGTTCGATGATGGCATCGGCGCGGTTGTAGAAATCCTGATCCGTTTCGTTGGCCAAGGGGCATTCCTCTTGAAAGTGGGCAGATGAGCGATAGGCAATGAAACATGAGCCTGAAGACAGCCGGCGAGTATAAGAGCCTCGCGCCCAACCATCGACGGCTTTTACTGCCTCGCGCCCTGCCGTATTCAGCCAGGCCAGTGCCGCGCCAGCACCTGCGCCACCTGCGGGTGGCGGTCGATGCGCTCCAGCAGATCGCAACACTCGGGGCGTTCGCGCCGCAGATGCTCGCGCGTGCCGCACCAGCGCGACACCACCGCCGCCTGGAAATCCAGGGCCGCCAGGGGTGAACCACTGGCGTACAGCTGCGTGGCGAACTGATCGGCGAACACCTCCCAGTTGCGGTGCAGGCGCTCATGGGCCGCGTCCCGCACCCGCGCCTTCAGCGCTTCATCGGCGCCCTGCAGCCAGCGCTCCGGGTAATCGATCACGCTGATCGCCGAGTAGCAATTGGCGGCGATAAACACCAGCCCGCGAATGGCCTGCGCCCGGGCGCCCTCATCCTCGGGCAGCAGCGCCGAGCGCGGATAACGCAAACCCAGCTCGATCAGGATCGCCGCGCTCTCGGTGAGGACACTGCCGTCCGGCAGTTGCAGGGTCGGGACCTGTTTCAGCGGATTGAGCCGCGCCAGCTCATCGGCTCCGGGCGACGGCGCCCAGGACGAGGCTTCGACGATGCGGTACGGCACCTGGCAACACTCCAGGGCGATCTCGACGATGGCCGAGCCGGAGCCTTGTGTCCCATAAAGTTGATACATGACCATCCCCTCGCTTGACTGGGCCTTGCATCTGACGGGTTGCTTACGCGGGTTGTTCACTCCAGTACCGGAAGTCCGCGAGGCGATAGGTCGGATGCTGATGGATAGCCTCGGCTGGCACGCGCAGCACGCTTCCACGGTAGCTCAAAAGGTAAAGGCTCAGCGGCTCGGGAACCCGCATGCGCCGCACCAGGAAATGGATCAAGCGATTGAGCATGCCAAAGCGCTCGATCTCCAGCCGCATCCCGGCCTTGACCAGCAAGAACTTGCCGCAAGCAGAGAACCGGGTCTGGTGAGGGACAAGCTCAATGACGCTGGGCTAGAACCTCGACGCGCAGCACCCCGTGAGCGCCCGTCGAACAGTCGATACGCACCGGTAAAAATGCCTCGATCACCCGGATATTGCTCTGCAGGTGCTCGCTCATGCGCGGGGTGGTGAAGCTTCCGCCGCCGGCCAGGGCCATGGGCAGCAACAGTTGATCGGCCAGGTGCTCGGCCACCGCCGCGCCGGAATCCAGCCACTCGCGGGCCTGGTCGATAGCGCGATCGGCCACGCTTTCGGCCCGCAGGCTGCTCTGGCCAAAACCGCTGAACAGCTCGGTCAGGTGCTCGAAGACAAACTCCAGCAACAACACGTTGCCCGGGCCGCATTGCTCATCCAGGCGCACCGGGCTCAGGTGCTCCCGAGGCAGCTCCAGGCGAGCGCCGACGCGGCGCAATTCGCGTTCCGCCACATGCTCCGGCAGGCCGGCGCTCAGGGCCCAGGCCCGACGCCCGAGCAGTTCGCCACGCTGTTCCAGGTGCAGGGGTTGCAGGGTCGAGGGCTGGATAAAGGCTTGCAGTTCGCCACCGCCGGCGGGAACGAAGCCATGGCGCAGCAGCTGCAACTCCACCTGCCCGCCCATACGCCGCAGTTGCGGCAGCCAGGCCTGCTGGAGGAAATCCACCGGCGGTGCCAGCGGGTTGTGGGTGCCGCCGCTGATGCTCACACGGCTGGGCTCCGGGGCTTGCATCAGGGCCGGCAGCAGGGTCTGCAACACCAGGGTGCAGCTGCCGGCGGTGCCGATGGCGAAACGGTAGTCGCCGCCGCGAATCGGTCCCGGCTCGAAGGTCAGCGCCCGGGAACCCAGCTCGGCGCCCGAGACCCTGGCCGCGCAGACCTGCGCGGCCGCCAGCACCGCGGTCAGGTGCTGGCGCAGCAACCCCGGGCGACTGCGCCGGGCCCGTATGTTGTGGATGCGCAGGGTCTTGCCGGTGAGCATCGACAGGCTCAGGGCACTGCGCAGGACCTGGCCGCCGCCGATGGCGCCGTCCAGTTCGATGACATCCTGTTTCATCACATTCCTCAGGCATAACGCCGGACGCTGTCTCGCAAGTAGGCGTCCAGCACAGCGTTGTCTTGATGGGTGCGCGCCAGCTTGGGCACCGGGCGTTCCAATTCGGCGGCGATAAAGGCATGCAGCGCCGGGCGCCGCGGCCCGTAAGCAGACTCGTCGGCGCTGCGTTTCAAGGCCAGCAACTCATCCACTTCGTCCAGCAGTGGCCGGTGGTCGACGGTGCCCAGCAGCTCGGCGAAGGTCATCGGCGGCCGGCCGCGCCCCTGATCGATCCAGCGCACCGCCAGCAACGGCCGAAGCACGTAGAAGTACTTCTTGAACCGCACGCTGTCGCCTTGCAGGTAGCCACGGAAGTTCTTCCTGGCCATCGACAGGTAGTGATTGCGTGCCGCCGGCGGACTGTAGAAGGCCTCCGCCAACTCTCGCAGGCGCGCGGTTGCTGCCGGCTCGCTGCGATACACCAGGGGCGAATCCAGCCACTCCAGCAGGGTCGGGTTGGACTTGCGCAGCAGCCCGAGGGTCTTGCGCAACTCCCAGCCGCTGATGTCCAGCTCGTCGTCCAGCGGCCGCTCGATCACGTCCCGCCCGGTGTCCACCTGGATGAACCACTCGGGCTTCTCCACATAGACGAATCGCACATCGTAATCGCTGTCGGTGGAGGCAAAGCCCCAGGCCCGGCTGCCCGATTCGCAGGCATACAACACCTGTACGTTACGCTCGTGCTCGATCCGCGCCAGCTCATCCAGTACCCGCTCGCGCATGGCGCTGCTCAGCGGGTAGCGTTCATTGAATTGCATGATTCCTTGTCCTGTTCAATCGACGATCGCCAGCACCTCAGCGCTGGCCTGATCGCCTTGTACATCGGTATTCACAACAGGCGCTTGAGCGATCCGCGAGGCACTTCACCGGCCTCCTCCATCGCTTGCAACCGCTGCGCCAGGGCTTCTCGCAGTGGCTTGGGGGTCACCGGGTCGAACATCGCGTAGCGGGCATCGCACCAACGGGCCAGGGCCTCGCGCCAATAAGCGGCTTCGCTGCCCGCCCGATCCAGGCGACACAGCAGGTATTGCAACTGGCGCCAGCCCGGCTTGAGCCCCAGCAAGGCCCAGCGACGCGCCTTCGGCAGCGCATGCCAGTGCTGGTCCAGCCGCTGTTCCAGGGCCTCCTCGAACGCCGCCCAGGGCTGCTCGCGCAGCAGGCCGAGGGCGCAGTTGAAGACCTTGTCCGACGGATCGTCCAGGGCCGCCAACTGCTGGGCCACGCCACGTTCGCCGAGGGTCTGCAGGGCCAGCAGGCGCACCGTCAGCGCCTTCGAGGCCAGGGCCTGTTGCAGCATGGCATCGGCCTGTGACTCCCGCAGCTCCCTGACCAGCCCCAGCAGGCCCAGCCACTCGCGCTTGTTGCCCGGAGCCGGCTGCTGCAACCGGTCCAGCAGCACTTGCCGTGGGTCCAGCCCATGGCGTGGCGCGGCCCAATGGGCCAGGCAACGCAAGGCCCCCGAAGGGTCGAGCAGGGCCTGCGCCAGGTACCCGCGACCATCGGCCAAGCGTGACAACAGCAGCCGCAACGCCTTGACCCGCACACTGGCGCCACAGCTGCGCATCACCGCTTCCAGCAAAGGCACCGCCTGCTCGTCGGGCAGTTCGGCGCAGGCATCTACCGCCATCTGCCGCACGCTGACCTCGGGGTGGCGCAACGCCATGACCAGCAGCGCCGGCCGGTCCTCGACGCCCTCGAGCAACAGCTCGAAGACAAAGCGCGCGGCCTTGCCCCGGCAATCGCCAAAGGCCCCTTGCACTTCGTCGCGCACCTGGGCCAGTTGCAACACCGCGGTGGCCCGCTCCAGAGTCGCGCCGTGGTCGGTCCGCTGCTTGCTGGCAAGGGCCAGCAACGGTGCCAGGGTCTGCAACAGCAGCCCGGCGTGCTCCGGCGCCCAATACGCCTCGACTGCCGCGGCCGCCTCCTGGCGAACCTGGGGCACCCAATCGTTGAGGCGCTCCAGCAAGGCGGCCAAAGCCTCGGCCGATGGCTGCGCGGACAATCCACGCACCGCCGCCTGGCGCACGAAACCGTTGCCGAAGCGGCTCAGTTCCAGCCAGGCGCTGTGCCTGTCCAGGGTGTCCAACACTTCCCGCACCCGGCGGGCTTCGTAGTCGCTCAGCTGGTAATGCCAGCTGGGCGGGGCCTCTATTACTGCGTCCATGTCGTGCATTGTTCTACCCCTTGACGCACACCACCTGACGCAGGGTGTGCAGCACTTCCACCAGCTCGCGCTGGGCGTGCATGACTTGGTCGATGTCCTTGTAGGCCATCGGGATTTCATCGATCACCGCGGTGTCCTTGCGGCATTCCACATGGGCAGTGGCGCGGATCTGGTCGGCCAGGGTGAAGGTGTTCTTGGCCTTGGTGCGGCTCATGGTGCGCCCAGCGCCGTGGCTGCAGGAGCAGAACGCCTCCTCGTTGCCCAGCCCGCGAACGATGAAGCTCTTGGCGCCCATCGATCCCGGGATGATCCCCAGCTCGCCCTTCTTCGCCGACACCGCGCCCTTGCGGGTCACCAGCACCTCTTCACCGAAGTGGCGCTCCTTCTGCACGTAGTTGTGGTGGCAGTTCACAGCCTCCAGCGCCACCTCGAAAGGCTTGTTGATCACCTTGCGGGTGGCCTGGATCACCAGTTGCATCATCAGTTCACGGTTGTGCCGGGCGAAGTCCTGGGCCCAGGCCACGGCCTCGACGTAATCGTCGAAGTGCTGGCTGCCTTCCTCGAAGTAGGCCAGGTCGCGGTCCGGCAGATTGGCGATGTGCTGGCGCATGTCCGCCTGGGCCAGGTGGATGAACAGGTTGCCGATGGCGTTGCCCACGCCACGGGAACCGCTGTGGAGCATGAACCAGACCCGGTTGGCCTCATCCAGGCAGACCTCGATGAAGTGGTTGCCGCCGCCGAGAGTGCCCAGGTGCTGGCGGTTGTTGCTGTTGGCCAGCGCCGGGTACTTGTCGGTGATCGCCTTGAAGCGTGGCTGCAAGGCCGCCCAGGCGTGGTCGGCCTGGCGCGGCACGTCGCCCCAGGCGCCCTTGTCGCGGCCGCTGCGCGGCGAGGTGCGGCCATGGGGCACCGCCTGTTCGATGGCGCTGCGCAAACCGTGCAGGTTATCCGGCAGGTCGGCTGCGGTCAGCGAGGTGCGGGCGGCGATCATGCCGCAACCGATATCCACCCCGACCGCCGCCGGGATGATCGCGCCCAGGGTGGGGATCACGCTGCCGATGGTCGAGCCCTTGCCCAGGTGCACATCCGGCATCACCGCCAGGTGCTTGAAGATGAACGGCATCTTCGCGGTGTTCATCAATTGCTGGCGGGCTTCGTTTTCCACGGGCACGCCCTCGGTCCACATCTTGATCGGCTTGCCGTTGGCGACTTCCAGCAGTTGGTAGGTCTTGTGTTCCATGTTCCTGACTCTTTTTTCTGTGGCTGAAAATCCAGCCTTGTTCGGTGGCCGGTGGTCCGGCATAAAACGGCGACCAGTGAAGGCGGAACATGCAGCGCGCTCTGCCACTGAGCTAGCCCCTTGCGGTTGGCGGGAATCGAACCCGCGACCACGCTGTCCTGTAGTTCCACCGGCATTCGCCGGGTCAATCGGTGCAGGCAGGGCCTGCGGGCAACGACAAGAAAACAGGCACATTTGCTCTACCGACTGAGCTACAGCCTTGCGGCTGGCGGGATTCGAACCCGCGACACGATGTAGTACCTGTGGCATTCGCTGCCATCCCGCTCGGGCGGGAGAAAAAACTGCGACGACAAGGGTCGATGAAACAGTGCACTCGTGTTCTGACCTTTGAACTACGGCGCCTTTTCAGGCACCGGCGGGACTCGAACCCGCATCACGAATCTGGAATGTAGTTCCATCAGCATTCGTCGCTGAAACCGCAAAAAAGGTGGCACGACAAAGGAGGTGACTGATCGCCGGAATCGAACCGGCATAACCATGATGTACAGCCACTGGCATTCGTGCCTTCACAGGCCCTGACAACATTTGCTGGGACGTCTTTGGATGTAGTCACAGCGGCATTCGGGGCCTATGAACAAAAATTCTTCGGCGTGCGCCGGGTGAGCGGCGCACGGTTTATCTCATGCCTTGCCGATCAGGGCGCCATCGCCTCGATCGCCTCGACCCAGTGCTGCGCACCGTAGTTGCCCGCGGTGAACTGCTGGATCACATCGAACACCGCGTCACTGAAGCCGCCGACGTTGAGGATGTCCTCGCGGTCCGGTGCCTGGGTGGTAGCCCCGGGTTGCATATCGATGCACACCAGCCGCGCCTGCGGGTTGATGGCCTTGATCCGCTCCCACTGGCGCAGGGTTTCGGTGGCGCCATGGCGCCGCGCATCGATCCACGACTCGTTGTCCGAGACCAGGATCAGGGTGTCCACCTTGCACTTGGCGTTGGCCAGTTGTGCCAGGGGCGCCGAGCAGTTGGTCCCGCCACCGCCGATGGCCGCCAGTTTCTGCGCATTGCTCATCACGCTGTCCCGCGGGTTGAGGCGGATATCCACCACCCCGACCTCGAACGGCATGACCCGCGCCGCCGGCTGCTTGCGCAACACCGCTGCCGCCACCAGGGCCGCCACATCGATGCAACGCACCGCGGTGGTGGCGCCCTGGCGATAACCGGTGACCGGGCTGTGCATCGACCCCGAGACATCCGGGCACACCACCACCGCGCCTTGCAGCGCCGGCACGTTGGCCAGCGACAGCTCCAGGGCATCCTGCAACGCCTCGCGCACCGACTGCGGCACCTCGTCCCCGGCCATGCGGTAGGCCGCCAGCAACTGGTACGGGTAGACCCGGGCCTTGGCCACCTCGGCGGCATCCGCCAGCCGCGCCGCCACATACTCGGTGCAGCCCGGCACCTGGAACGCGCCATGGCGGGCCAGGGTGTTGAGGTTCATGCGCAGCCCCTGCCAGCCCATATTGTGCGCCTGTTCGGCCCATTGCTCGCGGCTCAGGGTTTCGTTGCCGAGCAACTGGAACGGCACCTGCGGCACCGCCGTGGTCGCGCCGCTGCGAAAGGCCAGCAAGGCGCGGGTCAGCTCGGGCAGCGCCTGCGCATCCACCGGCTTGCCGATCAACCAGGCGAAGAAGGCTGCGCGCCAGGCCTCGCTCGGCTTGGGGTGAACCATCTTGACCACGTCCGCCAGCGACGGCTGGTTACCCACCGAGGCCTGCAACAGCTGGCGTTCGCTGGCGCTGTTCAACCAGTTCTGCACCAGGCGCTTGGGCTGCGACCCCAGGGATTTACGCCCGGTCGCCCCGCTGCGCAGGATCTGCACGAAGTTGCGCAGCATCTTGCCGTTGTCCACCACCTGGGCGAACAGCTCCGGCACCAGGGCCGAGCGTTGCGCGGTCAGCGCCGCCAGCAGCAAGGCCGGCATGTCTTTCATATGACCCTGTTGCCGAGCGTAACGAGCGGCCTGGGCGACGAAACGGCTGTCGACTTCGTTCACCAGTTGCAACACCGCTTCCAGCTGGCCTTCGGGCGAGGTGTAGAAGGTCGAGTTCAAGCAACCGGTCACCGCCAGTTGGGCCAGGCGATGCTTGGCGTTGTAGGCATAGGCCGGGGCCTGGGCGGCGTTCAGGGTGTTGCTCGCTGGCGCTTTGGCCTGTTGGGTGTTGAACAGCTGGAAGTTGGCCATCTTGGCGTCTCGCTCTGTTGTCTTGTTCGTTGCCAGAGAGATAGCAGCCGCTGTGCCAATTTTATTTTTCTCCGCGAATTATTTTTTAAATGATTGATTTATAACGATTTTATTTTTAGATGTTTTTTCCTTGGCGAGTCTGCGAGACAAAGCTGCTGATAAT